>CALWVH010000132.1 GCA_944384915.1 uncultured Clostridia bacterium
AACGCCGATCAGGATAAAGGGCACATTGAACAGAATATGCCCGACGCCAAGCCCTGCCAGCTCATTGGCCCAATAAACGCGCACTTGCAGGAATGTGTACCCATAAAAGCCAAGGGTACTCCACAGCACGGCCGTGACGTAAAGCCGCCGGAGCAGGCCATCGCTGATGCTGGCCTGTGCGGTGGTCCACAGCGTAAACATACTGAAGAACGCCCCGCCCAGCCAGGAGAGCGCCGTGCACCAGGCGGGCACCGGATTGGAGAGGTTATAGCAGAGCCAATGGGCGAAGGCGGCCCCGAAGGCCAGCTGATACGGGTACCATAGCGCCGTAAAGCCCAGCGCCCCAATGCCGAAAAATCCCCACAGCACAGCCGCTGCCGTCACCGATACCGTGGATATCGCAATCGGCAAGGTGGTGTTTTCAATGTAGTAATCCTGAACCGTGATATAGTGCCAGTAGCAGATGGCTGCCAGCAGCGCAAAACCAAGGAGGGAACCAAGTATATGGCGTTCTTTCCCTTTTGCTTTGTTTTCTAATTTTGCTACCATTACAAGATACCCCCATTCATTCTTTTTCCGGTGCAGCGCCGAAGCGTTCTTCCAACAAGTGTGCAGCTTCCTCATGTCCATCCTTTGCAGCCATTTTCAAAAACTGCTTCGTCAGTTTTTCCAGCCCCTTGTCTGGTTTTTTATCGTACTGGGCCAGATACCCCCTGGCAACCCAATAATCAGCTTCTCCTTTTTCTTTCCCTGACGCTTTCAGCCAGGTAAGCACTGCCCTGGAATACTGCCCCTGTTCAAACAGTGCGTGTCCGTCCGCCAAAATTTCGGCAGTCGATTTCTTTTTTCCGAAAAATCCCATAAAAGTTCCTCTCTTTCCTCAACAAACGGCTTGAAAAGGCTGTCTATTTTAATATTCATATAACTCCAGCGGCTCCGCTTCCCCAATTTTCATGGTATAGAACACGGAATGTTCCCGGTCATAGAGTGGACGCCAGCCAAAACTTTCTTCTTTCCGAACGCTCCAGTCCACGGTAAAATACAGGTCGTCCCCGATAATATCCAAATCGGAAACCAGAGCAATTTTATCTTCCGACCCTTGCGGATTATCTATGAAGCCAAACCCTGCGCTTTGGGGGATAAGGGTCTGGTAACTCATCAGTTCCTCATTATATCGGAGAATCTCTCCGCCCACGCAGATGAAGGAACCCGGTCTGCTGAGATAGGAATCGCTCTGACTTGTTGTCCATGTTGCTTCCCCGGTTTTTCTGGTCATGACATGGCATATTGTATAGGGGTAATCATCCCAGAAGCCGACATACGAACCCATGGAATCCTCTTTTTCAACATAATAAAGGCTGGTTTCCGCGCTGCTCTCCACCACCTGGAACTCCTCGGCTCCCAACTGTCCGTATTCCACTAAGGCCTGAGTGTTGTTCCCGTCCGCATCCACACAGTTGATGCCGCCTTCCTGGAAGAAAAATCCGGTTCCGGCATAAGTACCGTAGGAATAATAAATCAGATCCCCGGCTTTTACCACCTGGCAGATGTCCATGCCGGAAGCAGCCCAATCCTTTGATCCGCTTACCTTACTTAATTCCACAGTCTCACTGCCATCAATGGTCGCTTTCCACAAGGTTGCCTGGGGGATTTCCTGCCCGTCTGTGGTGCTGTAATAACAGTATCCATCCGCCGTTCCCAAATAAGACTGGCCCGTAGAATGGACTTGCTTCGTGGAGTGATCTTTGGCATAAAGCAGGTACACGCCTCCGTTATAGCGCCCAATCAATGTACCAGCGCTGTCATCCGCCGCCCACGGTTCAAAATATCCGTGTTCGATCCGGTCACTTCCATCCAGGTTTACAGAAAACAGATTAGCGCCGTCTTCCTCCAGATAGATCCGGTCTCCTACAATGAATATCGGCCCGTAGCCCCTGGCGGTCAAAAGGACCTCCTCGCTGCCATCTTCATGCCGGCAGATCAGCTGGTTCTCCGTCCGCTGAGGAGAATAATAGGCGAAAACCCCGGTGGGATTAAAACTTTCTGAATTATATTTCCAGTAATAAAGGTTTCCACGGTAACGGACCACATTCCCGCCGTTATTTTCCGCGCCCGTCCAGTCCAGCACAATGTCATTTGTTTCCAATGTTTTGCTGCCGTCATCCAGCACGGCGGTGGTAAAACCAGATGCTCCATCTTTTTCGGCGTAAATGCCGTAGATACCATAGGGAACCTCCGGTACTGTGAAAGCGCCTTCTGCGTTTGTTGTCCCATTCCAGCTTTCCTGGAACTCATGATCCAGCCAGCGGTAAAGGGTGATTGCCGCGCCCTCCACTTTGTTCAGGTCCTGATCCAAAACCTTACCCTGAACCGATCCATGACCAGCAAATACCCTGTTTGCGCTGTCGTTCAGGTAGCTGTATCGAAGGGGCCGTTCAGATAAAGCGGTTCGATAATCTTTGTAATCTTTTTCATCAGGGTATACAGAAGTCTTAATATAATCGTCTACGGAACGGAGGACATAACCGGATACGTTCTCCAATGTTCCAAACGAATATTCATTGGCAGGAGTTCCCATAACTTCTGCCAGCTGTTCCAAAAACGCAATGGAAAGACCGACATCCAGATTCTCCCTGCACCCAATAAAGGCAGACGCGCCGTGGCGATGCAGAAGCCGGACCATCTGGTCATCAGACTTGGCTTGGCATACCGCAAAATATAAAATGGTATTGTCAAACACTTTATCGCCCAGAGCACATTCCAGATAACTGCTGGTCATATTCAAGTGATAAGTTGCATGGCCTGTGGGGTCAATCATAACATCCACCAGCCAGCGGATGCTTCCCGGTTCATCGATCATCCCCCAGACATTGCTGAAATAGCCATCCTCCAAAGGAGTGACGGACTGGCTCAGCTGAGTATAATTCATCAGTTCCATGAGTTCCCATATCTGAGCTTTGGTTCTTTCTCCCATGGCCATAAAAAGCATATCGCTTCCGTCTTTCCGCTGGATCAGGCCGCCATGAGTATTAAGCACTGCCATCCCATAATTTGTGAACTCGCCGTTCATCAGTTTTTGAGCAGCATCTTCGGACTCTGCCCAGGTAAGCTTTCCGCCTACCCGTTCCACCAGCTTTTCCTCACTGGCCCGGAAAAATCCACCGAAACGCTGCACGAACTCATCGTCTGAATAAGGACTTAAATGTAGGATTTGAGAATTTGTCCGGGGAATTTCACTGGGAATGTAGAACTCCACAGTGGTTTTCCCGTCCTGATATGCTGCAAACGCTTCGTCCTCGTCTGAGTAGCCGAAGGTATTGGGAGAAGTGCGGTTCAGCCCGTAGCTCCCGATCAGGCTGTCGGTTGTCGCAAATAGAAGCCCATTTCCTGCTAGTTTTACCGCCTGTACCCGTTCATCCGCCTCTAACCAGGCAGAAATTTCTTCCAGGGCTTCCCCTGAAAACGGGTCTGCAAATTCAGCCTGTTCCGCATAATCTCCTACATCTGTGCATACTTCCAAAAAACGACCTGCCATCTCCTTTGTGACCTCTGGAATCACATAGAAGGAAACCGGCGCGCTGGTTTCTTCTCCGGCTGATGCGAGTAATTGCCCATAACGAGGTACTTCCTCAAAAATCTCAATGGTTGTTTGCAGCTGGCCGCTGCCGTCATTTTCCAAAACCGCCAGTTCCAATCCTTGGTCATCCATAATCGTCACCGGCTCAGTCACATCTTCCTGACACAAAACTGTCAGTTCCGTAGTCCCGGTTTCTCCCACCTGGAATTCGTTCCGGTTGGCAAAAAGGATCACAGCGTCTTGCGCCAACGCTCCATCCTCGTCTTGGACGACAGCAGATACTGGCAATCGCGGCGACCAAAATGCTTGCCACAGGCTCTTTCCAGCCCAAAAACCGGCAGCAATTAAGAGTATTAAAACTGCCAGAACTGCCCACAGCTTTCCATGCTTTTTCTTTTCCATTCCAATCCCCATCTCCTCATTTTCTTCTATTTTTCAGAACAGCAGATTACAACGCAAGGCAGACTTTAAACAGCCTTATATTAACCATGATTTTAGTTGATTTCTTGGCACAATACCGCATTAGTAATCAGAATAATTATACATCTACTAATGCGTTCCAGTCAAGCCTACCATTACTTAAACTAATGGTAGGAGGTTGAGTAGATGCAAGAAAAAAAGCAAATCAATGTGGAAATCGGCGCACGGATCAAAGAAGAACGGGAAAAAGCAGGATTAACCCAGGAACGCTTCTCAGAGCTGATTGGCCTGGGCACAAAGAGCGTGTCCGCTTTTGAACGGGGAACCGTGGGGATTTCCTTTACTACGCTCAAAAAAATCTGCCAGGTTCTATCTGTTTCCAGCGACCAAATTCTGTTCGGACAGCGGGAGCAAAACGAAAATGATCTGTCTGAGCTAACTAAACGGCTGGAACGGCTTTCCCCCAGGCAATATGCCATTGCAGAAGAAATCGTTTTGAAACTTCTGGAGGCTTTTTCATTGGAGGAATAAGGAAAAGAAGTAAAGGCTCCTATCGCCCTTGCTTCTTGCTCTATACTCCATCATTTCGCAGCCTGGCCATGTAAAAATCACGCACATTCTTTAACTCTGCCGAAGTTTTCCCGTCTGATTGGATTGGCTCCTTAGACAGCCGGTATTCCCGTTCAGCCAGAACATGGTCCAGCAGCACCTCAAACAGTTCTTCCGGTGTCCGGCACAGTGCGGCGTCAAAGCTGTCACGATAAGGTTCCTCATAGTACAGCCGGACATATCCCCATTTCGTCGGAAGCACTTCTATGCAGGATTCCCTCAGCAAATAGTCTTGAAAAATTTCCAGTACCTTTGCGAATGTCTCCATAAGTATCATCCCCTTTCCTTGTCTAAGAATATTCTATCTGCACCAAGTACCTTTCCGCAAGGATACGGCACTGTCAATTCGGGGGAAAAGCGGCAAGCAATGCCGGTGTTAATACACTCGGCCCGCAGAGGGAAAAATCCTGCCGTGATTTTCCCCTCCGCTTTGCTTGTTGAGGGCAGCGCCCCCAAACCCCTTTGAACGCAGAATTTCATTCTGCGGCTGCGCGTTCTGCGAACGCTTTGGACCATGACCGGCTCACCGCTGGCCGTGGTCTTTTTCTTTTTCGGCATCGTGTTCCGCCTCCATTTTCAGCAGCCGGTCCACATTGGCCTTGGCTGTCAAAAGTTCCCGCATTTCCTCGCGGGAGCGCCGGTACTCGGCGTAGGTTTTCTTCTTTTCCTCCAGCAGTTTGGCATACTCGGCTTGCAGCTCCCTGACCTTGGGCAGCTTCTTCACGCCCATCTCGTCAAAGGCATTTTTCGCCGCCTGATGGAGCAAAATATCTTCCTCATGTTCCTCCCGGAATTTCGGGGAATAACCGGCCTTCCGGTAGGCCACATAGGTCTCGCGTGTCTTGGCATAATTGATGATATGGGTCCGCAGGACGGCGATCTCCGCCATGCGTTTTTCCGCCGTCTTGATCTGCGCCGACAGCTGGTTATGATGGGCGGTGGCCGCCGCCGCTTTTTCTGCCAGCTCCCCATAGTCCAGCAGGTTATGTTCGGTGAGAAAATTCACGGTCTGCGCCATCTGTTTGAGGTTAAAAACCTTGGCCCAGCGCGCATACCCAGCGCCTTTCCCGGCCTGTAATTTTGCCTGAATGTCCACCAGCAGATTGACCTTGGGCGGCTCCGGCTGCACGATGGATTTCTTACGGGGCGTGTGCTGTTTTTCACCGGCCAGCACCGCACGAATTTCCGCTTCACTGTACCCGGCTCCCAGCTTGTCATCCATGCGGGCTACATTCTTCCAGCCGGGCGCTTTGAGCCGGATCGCTTTCCCGCGCCGGGACACCTCGCAGCCCATCTCGGACAGTAGCTTCAGCAGCGCGTCAAAGTCTGCCGGTTTCTGCTCCAGCGCCCGGTCAATCATCACACGCAGCTGTTCCCGATGGGAGGGTTTGGCCTGTTCGCCCAGCCACTTGTTGTAGCTTTTTCCGTGGGGCTTGGGGTTCTCCACAATGGACAATCCATTCTCAATACAGATAGTATCGCTCAAGCGCCGGACGGCTCTGGTGCTGCCCCAAAAGTTGCGGAATTTTCGGTCACAATCTGTATTGACCGCCGACCAGATGATGTGATTATGAACGTGCGATTTGTCGATGTGGGTGCAGACCACAAAGGCATGATTGCCCTTGGTGAACCGCTTGGCAAATTCCACGCCCAGACGGTTGGCTTCCTCCGGTGTAATCTCTCTGGGCTTGAACGCCTGGCGTACATGATAGGCGATTACATCGTCCGCTCCGCACACCCGCCCGGTGGCGGCGATGTACTGCCGCTTCGCCAACAAAAACTCGGCATCGGCGGTCCGGCTGTCACAGCCATAGCCAGTAATCAATTTCCCGTTGTCTGTCTTTTTCGGATTTTTTACATAGTCGATGATGTCGCTGACCGCCTGACTTTCGGTGCGGCCCTTGCCGGTATGCAGGGGCATGATGCGTGTGGTTGCCATAGAGGGGATCTCCTTTCCAAAAGAAAAGGACAGCTGTGTGAGCTGTCCTTTGGTCAATCTGAATTTTCAGTATGCTGCTGTGTTTTTAAGTCTGCAATCCGTTTGGTGTCCACAAAATGAGTGGCATACCATTTTTCAATTTCCGGGTTTCCGCTTTTGCTGAACCGCAGCGGAACCACCGGTTTGTGTCCCTGCCCGCTTTTCTTTTTTACACCCCACTGTTTGTAGTAGCAGAAGGAAGGTTTTAAGCCGGTTTTCTGTGCGTACACCCGCATCTGGTGCATGATGAATGAGAGTTTGCGTAAATTGACGGTGCATACCCGTTCCAGATAATCCACCCGTCCAAACCGCCAGTCCTCATATTTCTGTTTTGGCAAGACACCGACCTCCATCAGAACATCTACCGGAGCCGCAAAACCACGGCGCTGACATTGATGATAGACCGCTGAATGTACTTTTCCAATCAGTTCTTTTTCAGTCATGGCGGTTGTCTTTCTTTTCGTGCCAGTTTTTCAAGACGGCCTCAACCTGAGCAATCAGCTGTTCCTTGTCCGGCATATAGAGAACATATCGGGATGCGAAGATATTATTGGACAGACCGCCCAGGGCATATTCCGCCGCGATGCTGTCTTTTTCCGTGCAGAGGATAATGCCGATAGGGGGGTTATCGTCCGGGTCGTTGACTTCCGCCGCATAGTAGTTTAAGTACATATTGAGCTGACCGGCAGCCTCCGGCGTCAGTTTTTTCGTTTTCAGTTCAATCAGTACATAAGCGCGGAGGATTTTTTTGTATTTTACCATGTCCACATAGTAGTGGGTATTGTTCAGGGTCACGCGCTGCTGGGTTCCGACAAACATGAAGCCCCGTCCAAGTTCCAAAAGAAATTTTTCAATCTGTGCGACAAGGGCCTTTTCCAAATCGCTTTCCAGCATGGGCTTGTTTTCCGGTACACCTAAAAACTCAAACACATAAGGATCACGGATAATATCAGCTGGCTGGCTGATCTCAATCCCTTTCTGTGCCAGAGAGAGAACTTTTTCTTTGTTCGCATCTCCGTTGGAAAGGAGCAGCCGTTCATACAACGAGCTGTCGATCTGCCGTTTCAGCTCCCGAACAGACCAGCCCGAATTGATGGATTCCTTCTCGTAAAAGCTGCGCTTGTTCTCATCGGTAATACTCAAAAGCTCGCAGTAATGGGACCAGGACAATTTGCCAGACACTGTCTGGCATTTTTCATAAGCAAGATAAAATGCCCGCATATTTTGCAAATTAGAACGAGAAAACCCTTTTCCAAATTCCCGTGTCAACTCTTTGGAAAGTTCCCGTAAGGTCTGTTTTCCATAGTCTGCGCGAATCTGATTTTGCTGTTCATACTCCACAATAATCCGGCCAATGTTCCAGTAGGTTGTCAAAAGCTGTGTATTGACCTGCTGTGCCACATTTTTTCTGGCGTTCTCCAGCAGTTCCCGGATTTCCAGAATGATGGAGCTGTTTGGAGTTAATTGATTTTCCATACACGCCCTCCTTCTCTAAAAACTGTCCGCACATGGCGGCAGAGCATATTCCTTTATTAGTATATCCTATTTTTAGGGGAAAGTAAAATAGCACCGGCGGCATACTTTACCCATAAATTTTATCTTGAATCGCAAATTTCAAATCCTGCACTTTGCCCAGCAGCCAGATGGCGGCCATCGGCAGGCCATAGGGAGAAATCAGGAACGCCAGAATAAGGACAATCACCCCGTTATGTCTGGGACCGACAATGAGTTGGAACACACCCCACAAGGCGCAGAATGTGCTGATAAGTCCCAGCACCATGCCGGAGAGGTACACCAGCCCCGCACATATCCAGACAAATAAAGTCAGCGCCAGAATCACCGGAGCCATCACGATCTTCAACAGCAGTTTCAGCAAAAATACCAATGCCCTCATTGTTATGCCTCCTCTCAAAATCACAGTTCCTGATTCCATTATCCCTGTCTCGCAGCCAAAAGGCAAGGATACGGGCAAAAAGAAAAAGCGGAGGAAGGCGCGGCGAAAAGAACGCCGTTCCTCCCTCCGCAGATGGGGTATTTATTCTGGTTACGAAAGTTTAGAGAGCCGGGTCAGTATCTCCTTAACGCCATTCCATAGCTGTTCCTGCCGCTGGGATATATCCTCCAGATCGGTATCATAAATCCGCCCGGTCTCATGCACCTTGCGGGTCAGCTGGTTTAAGTTGTTGCTGCTCCGGCGCAGCAGGGATACCAGTTCCTTCAGCTCCGGCAAGTCCAGCTGTACCACATAGCCGTCCACAGCCATTTTCCGCAGATAGGCGCTCAGGTTTTTTGTTCCAAACTGCGCCATTTTCTGCTGAATCAACTCCATTTCATCAGCGGATACCCAAAACAGGACCGGCACATCCCGCTTGCGCTTGGGGCTGCTCATCGCTCCGGCTCCCGTTTCTTCGGGGCGGCAGGCTTACGGGCAGACGGTTCCTGTTTGAGTTTTTGCAGGACAGAGCTTTTCTGCTGTTCCTGCATGGCTTTTCTGGCTTGTCGGGTAAACAGGTCGGTCAGACCGGGATTGACCCCATCCACAACCAGATAAGCATAGTGGCGAGAAGCACCGCTGTCCTCCGGCATGGGAATGGTCTTTGCCCAGGCTTTATTGTCCTGAGAGATCCGCCCATCGCGGTCCTTGTGCCGAATGGTAATGGCGAGAATGAACTGTACCCGTTCCGGCCCGAACTGATCCAGCACATCTTTGACCGCCGCCTCCGTATCCAGCCGGTTCTCTGCATAGTGGGCGCTGATGGCCTGCTCAACAGCCTCCTTGCAGGCGAGATTCGCCTGATACGAAAGGTTATACTGCGCCGTTTCCCCATGTTCGGACGCATAGGCGGCGGAATGGGGATAGAGAGGGGCGGATCGTAATTCTTCCTGTGCTTTGCACACATCATCCGCACGGTTCTCAATGCTGTCCCGGACCACATCCATGTAGCCGGTCTCCAGCTTTTCAAAATAGCGGTACACATCTGCCAGGGGTGTGGGGGAATCCAAAAGCGCCTTTGCCTGGGTATCGGTCAGCTCCAGCTGCTCCATCGCCATCACAATGTCCTCCCGGACGGTGTATTCATAGGTATGGTGCAGGATTTCCTCCGGGGGCTGTCTTTTCAGCCAGTTCCGGTATCGGTCCTGTTCAGCAGACATCTTCTCATAAAGGGTTGTATTCAGATCGTTGGTATTCATATTATCGCACCTCCTCATGTTGCTTCGGTTTCTTTTCAGGACTGCGGGGCGGTGCCGGACGTTTCAAGCTGTCCAGCACCGAAGGCCGCACACTCTTAGCTACAACAGTTTCCGGGGCAGAGCGCCCTTTGCCGTCCATGTTCAACAGGGTGTCCAGTTCTACCAGACGGGCGGACTTTACTCGCAGATCGTCCTCAAAGGGGAACGGTTTTCCCACTTCCTCCTTGGCTGCGGCCTGTTGCTGGTAAAGGTTCTCCAGCTGATTTTTGACCGCTTCCAAACGCTGGGGCATCTGCGCCAGTGCGTTGTCGATACGGGTGAGGTTTCCGCGCGGATCTGTACCCAGGGTAGCCCGATGGGTCATCTGGCCTTTCAGCAGGAGCGTATATTCCTGTTTCCACGCTTCAAATTCCACCGACATAGCAAAGCCCCGGTAACTGCCAATCTGCACCGGATCGGAGGTTTTGACCTCCTTGCAGGCATCCAGCAGGGCTGCACGGGCATTTTCTTTGTCGGTCAGCACATCGCCCCGGATCTCCATACCGGCAAAACCATCTGCCGGGTGTGGGTGTGTGGCCAGTGTTTCCAAATCGGCTTCAAAGCCCTGAATATACCCCTTGTTGGTTTCGATTTCCTGGGGGAAGTATTTGAGCAGTTGATCCTCCAGACGGTACTGCTTGCTCTGGTGGTCGGCTTTCATCAGCTTCAGACGCGCAACCTCCACATCCAAGTCCATGCGCTCCTTGATACGAGGGTCTCCGGCACACAGGGCCTTGATCTCGGCAAAAGAAAGCGCCGTTTCGTCCACATCATCGACACTCCCGGTCACGCCGATCTCTCGGGGACTCGGTGGACAAGCACACC
>CALWVH010000133.1 GCA_944384915.1 uncultured Clostridia bacterium
AAAAGTTATTGCAATTTTTCCAAAGTTCATTATAATTAGAGGTATAACAAATTAGGAGGTGCCCACCAT
Source organism: uncultured Clostridia bacterium (assembly GCA_944384915.1). Lineage (GTDB taxonomy): Bacteria > Bacillota > Clostridia > Oscillospirales > Acutalibacteraceae > Heritagella_A. The sequence goes on from CALWVH010000133.1 coordinate 70, forward strand.
GGCATATGTTATTAACGATTCCTGCATTTCCTGCGGCGCTTGCGCTGCTGGCTGCCCCGTAGAGGCTATTTCTGAGGGCGACGGCAAGTATGAGATCAACGCTGACGTTTGCATCGATTGCGGCGCCTGCGCAGATGCTTGCCCCGTTGGTGCTCCCGAGCAGGGCTGATTGACTGACAATCGAAAAAAGCAGGGCATGTAAAAATGCTCTGCTTTTTTTCTTCTGTTTTTGGGGATTTGGAAGGAGATGGCGATAATGATAGAAGGCACCTGGGAACCTCTCTCCCCTGCTATTTCTGTGTTGACTACCCCCCAGCACACCTTTAATACGGATACAATTTTACTGGCCTCCTTTTCCGCTCCCAAACGGCAGGATTTATGTGCTGATCTGGGAACCGGGTGCGGTACTATCCCTTTATGGTGGGCGGCTCGTAGCAGGCCAAAACATATTTGGGCCATTGAATTACAGGAGCAGGCAGCAGAGCAAGCCCAGTGCTCTGTGGAACGCTGTGGACTTTCTCAGCTGATCTCCGTGGTACAGGGGGATATCCGGGATCTTCCATCTATTCCCGGCATGGAGGATCTGCATCTTATCTCTTGCAACCCTCCCTATCAAGCGGCAGGGGCCGGAATCCCCAGCCAAGGCCAGCAAGAACAACTGGCTCGACATGAATTTACCTGCACGTTAGAAGATGTGGCACGAGTGGCTCGACGCAGGCTCCGTTGGGGTGGTAGGCTTTGTATCTGCCAGCGCCCTCAGCGCCTTGCCGACGCCATGGTGGTTTTCCGGGAATACGGGCTGGAACCAAAACGGCTGCGGCAGGTGCAACAGCGGCCGGAGAAGGCCCCCTTCCTATTTTTACTGGAAGCAAGAAGAGGGGGGAATCCCGGCCTGGTGGTGGAGCCTACCCTATTTATCGAAGGGACACAGGAAGGGCTTTCCCCAGAAATGGCGGCCATTTATGGGGAATACCGGCAGCTAGCCGGTAAAAAACAGGAACATCCGAAAGGAGCAGACACCATATGAGCGGAACTTTATATGTAGTAGGGACCCCCATCGGCAACTTGTCGGATTTTTCGCCTCGGGCAAGGGAAACACTGGAACAGGCAGACTTTATTGCCGCAGAAGATACCCGCGTTACCCTGAAGCTCTTGAACCACTTCGGCATTAAAAAGCCCATGATGAGCTATTTTGAACACAACAAATACCAACGGGGAGAGATCATCTGCCAGCGTATTCTGGAAGGGGAAACCTGTGCTCTGGTGTCAGATGCAGGAATGCCGGCTATCTCCGACCCAGGGGAAATGCTGGTGGCCCAGTGCGCTGAAAAGGGGATACCCGTGGTAGTAGTGCCAGGGCCTAGTGCGGTAGTATCCGCGCTGGCTATCAGTGGCCTGCCTACCGGCCGGTTTACTTTTGAAGGCTTTCTCAGCACCGCCAAAAAGAGCCGGCGAGAACATCTGGAAGAGGTGCGGGGTGAAAAGCGCACCATGGTGTTTTATGAGGCCCCTCATAAGCTGCCCTCCACCCTGGAAGATATGCTGGCTGCTTGGGGCGACCGGCGCATTGCGGTAGTGCGGGAGCTGACCAAGATCCATGAGGAGGTACGACGTACTACTCTGGCAGAAGCTGCCGAGTATTATCGGGAAAATACCCCCAAAGGGGAATTTGTCCTGATCATTGAGGGGGCAAAAGAACAGGAGCAGGAAGAGATCACGTTAGAGCAAGCAGTAGAGCTGGCTCGGGAACTCATCCAGCAGGGACACTCCGCTTCAGAAGCCGCCAAACAAGCCGCTCAACTTTCTGGCAGAAAGAAAGGCGAACTGTACCGGATGCTCATGGAAGAAAAAGCAGACTAATCTTTTATAAAAAACACTTTTGCAAAACATAATGCTAAAACTGGAGGACTTTTCCTAATGCATATCTTTTGAAAGAAAAGATATTGCGAAAATCGGAAAATCCTCCATATTTTTTCCCTTTTTTTCCTTGCATCCTCTTAAAAATGTGGTATCATGGATTTGAAATCGTAAGAAACCGGGCAGTTAAAGCCGTAACAAAATTACAATTTAAAGCAACGGTTCTTTTATCAGACATAGCTCGCTTTGTATTATCAGCGGAAAAAGGAGGAAACATTATGCCGATTTTTTACAACCCAGAAATCAAAATTTTTACTCTGCAAACCCAAAACACTACCTATCAGATGAAGGTAGGGGATTATGGTTATCTGCTTCACTTGTACTACGGTGCAAAAATCGGGGAAAACGATGATCTTTCCCTGTTGGCCTATCCCCTGGAGCGCTCTTTTTCCGGCAATCCCAACGAGGCAGGTTATGACCGGAGCTTTACCATTGACACCCTGCCCCAGGAATACTCCATGTTCGGCTCGGGGGACTTCCGTTCTTCCTGCCTCATCCCCGTAAATCCCGACGGCACCCGGGAAGCCGATTTGCGGTATGTCTCTCACGAAATAGAAAGCGGCGCTGCTGCGCCTCAGGGGCTTCCCCATGTTTATGACAACGGCGGAGAGGCCGAGACTCTGAAAATCCACTTACAAGACCCAGTGTCCCATCTGGCGGTAACGCTGGTATACACCGTATTTGCCGCTCGTGACGCCATTACCCGCTATGCCGTTATCGAAAATAAGACCACTGGCCGAGTAGAGCTGGAAAAAGCCCTGTCCGCTTGTCTGGATTTCACCCACGGAGACTACGATGTCATTACCTTCTGGGGCCGCCACTGCTTTGAGCGTGCCGTGGAACGCACCCCAGTACGTCATGGCAAAATCGTAGCAGACAGCCTGCGGGGCGCATCCAGCCATCAGCAGAACCCCTTTATGATTCTGTGTGACCATGACGCCACCGAGACTGCCGGCGATTGCTGGGGGATGTCTCTTTTATACAGCGGAAACTTTATTGCCGAGTGTGAATATGACCAAATCTGGCAGACCCGCCTCACCATGGGCATCCATCCCCATGCCTTCCGCTGGGTGCTGGAACAGGGCGAGAGCTTTACCACCCCGGAAGTAGCTATGATCTACAGCGGTGAGGGCTTGGGAGAGCTTTCCCGCCGGTATCATAAGCTGTACCGTCATAATCTGTGTCGCGGCCAGTATAAAACCTCCCGTCGTCCCGTGCTCATCAACAACTGGGAAGCCACTTACTTTGACTTTGACGACGATAAGTTGGTGAAGATCGCAGAGGACGCCTCCAAGCTGGGCATTGAGCTGCTGGTAATGGACGACGGCTGGTTCGGCAAACGGGAGGGAGACACCTCCGGTCTGGGCGACTGGTTTGTCAACACCCAGAAACTGCGGGGCGGTCTGGATAGCCTGTGCCGCCGAATCAACGCCTTGGGCATGAAGTTGGGCATCTGGTTTGAACCGGAAATGATCAGCGAGGACAGCGACCTGTACCGCGCCCATCCCGAATGGTGCCTGCGTGGGCCCGGAAGAGCTGGTGTACGCAGCCGCTACCAGTTCGTACTGGATATGAGCCGGGAGGACGTCCGGCAGTATTTGTTTGATGTTATCAGCGGCGTACTTTCCAGCGCCAATCTGGAGTATGTCAAATGGGACATGAACCGCCATATTTCCAATATTTACAGCGGCGCTTTGCCTGCCGAAAAGCAAGGTGAAGTGTATCATCGGTATATTCTGGGGGTTTATGATCTGATGGAACGGCTGACTTCCGCATTCCCCCATGTACTGTTTGAGGGATGCTCCGGCGGCGGCGGACGTTTTGACGCCGGTATGCTCTACTATACTCCCCAAATCTGGTGCAGTGACGACACCGATGCCATCGAACGGTTGTCTATTCAGTACGGCACCTCCTTTAGCTATCCCATTTCCGCAGTGGGCTCTCATGTATCGGCTGTCCCCAACCATCAGACCGGCCGCGTCACCCCCCTGGCAACCCGGGGAATTGTAGCCATGTCCGGTACCTTTGGCTATGAGCTGGACATCAACAAGATGACCGCTGAGGAAAAAGAGATCGTCAAGGAGCAGGTAGCCCGCTTCAAAGAGATCTACAGCTTGGTTTCTGATGGCGATTACTACCGCCTTACCGATCCTTTTAAAAATACCAATTACACTGCTTGGCAGTTTACGGCCCCCGACCAGAGCCGTGCATTGCTCAATGTAGTGCAGGTAAAGATGGAGGTCTGTCCGGTAAACTTTCTCATCCGTCTGCGCGGACTCAACCCAGGGGCCCGTTACTGCGTACAGGCAGCTCCCCTCAATGCTACCCAGCGGTTTGAACATGAAGGCACTGTATACACCGGCGCAGCATTGATGAACGCTGGACTTTTGATCCCGCTTTTGAAGGGGGATTATGCTGCTGTTCAGTATGAGATCATCCAGCTGTAAACTTGCTTTTTAGTTAGAAAAAGCGGGCTAGCCCTTTTTCAAAGATTCTAGCCCGCTTTTCTCACTGTATTTTTCATGTGCTCGACTTTTTCAGTCTATCTCTGACAGGATTACATTGCGCACTTGACGGGTCAATCTCCAGGTACCGGTATCTTTACGCTGCATCATCAGCAGCAAAGAGGCGTTTTGGCGAGGGAAGTTGGAAAAATAGGGTCCCAGCCAACCGTCCCAACCGTACTCTCCGGCAAACCCTGTTCCTGCAGCTTCCCCCGGACTTTCCAGAACTCGCATATAACTGCCATAAGAATAGCCGTACAAGCTATCCCACCCCATATGGTGCCGACGCCCTTCAGGCAGCTGGGCCGAGGTCATATAAGCTACCGTTGCGGGGGAAAGGATGCGCTTTCCCTTCCATGACCCGCCATTTAAAAGCATAGCGGTAAAATGACTGTAATCGTCAATAGTAGAAGCAAGACCCGCTCCGCCGGACTGGAACACCGGTATGGTCTCCATACGGCTTTGAATCTGTAAATGATTGTCAGTATATTCCTTCAACGTACCGCCTTCATAAGTGCGTGCCAGGCGGCTTCTCTTTTCCGCCGGTACATAAAAATCTGTATCTACCATTTCCAATGGTGTAAACAGCTCTTCTTTCAGAAAATCTCGGAAAGAGCGACCAGATGCCACTTCGATAACCGCCCCCATTACATCAGCGGAGGAACCGTACCGCCACTGTGTCCCTGGTTGAAATTCCAATCCGCATTGAGCCAGCGCTTCGGCAAACTTTACTGTAGGGAAAGCGGGAGATTCTCCAAATAGTTTTGCTGATTCTCGGCCCGGAGGTGTCTCACCCGGGTAAGGGATCCCAGACTGCATGGTAAGGAGATCCCGTACCGTGACAGGACGGCAGGCAGGGGCCCAAGTTTCTCCTTGCCACACCCGCAAACTTTCAAACTCCGGCAGGTAACGGGAAACCGAGTCCAAAAGGTCTATTACGCCCCGCTCCATGAGAAGCATGCAGGCAGCAGCCGTTACAGGCTTCGTCATGGAATATAACCTAAAAATGGTATTTCGCTGGATGGGTGCTTTTTCTCTGATATCGGCAAAACCCGCCTCACAATACAGTTCTTCTTGACCGTCTCTAATAAACAATACACTGGCACCTGCGACTTCTTTTTCGCTACAGGTACACTGCAAAATTTCCTGTACTCGATGGTGTATTTCCTGTAGCCGGCATTCTCTTGTCTTCATTGTTGCATCCACTCCCCATAAAATTTTCTGGACGGCTTTTCTGCCCTTTATGGCTTATTATACCTTCGTATTTATGGGGAAGCAAATAAAAAATCATCTTTTCTTTTTTATCATTTTCTGATAATAACCATCATTCATAAGTCTTAGAAAAAATGTGGTTAAGAGGAGGATCGTTATGCAATCCATTTATCCTATTCTTTCAGAGGGGCAGCGTCTTTCTATGCTGTCTGCTCCCACGCAAAAGATATCCATGGTACTGGATACCGACACCTTTAATGAGATTGATGATCAATTTGCTGTGACCTATTCCCTATTGGCTCGTGAAAAAGTGGAGGTACAGGCTTTTTATGCCGCTCCCTTCTTTAATTCTCTTTCTTCTGGCCCAGAGGATGGGATGGAAAAAAGCTATCAGGAGTTGCTGCGCATCCTAGAACGTCTGGGAGAACCTACTGAGAACCGGGTATTCCGCGGTTCCCGTCAATATCTTCCCGGCCCTCAGGAACCAGTAGATAGTCCTGCCGCCCGAGATCTAGTCCAACGAGCCATGGCCGCCAGCCCAGAACACCCCCTATATGTGGCTGCCATTGGAGCCATTACCAATGTAGCCTCTGCTATTCTACTGGAGCCGGAGATCATCCGGAATATTGTGGTGGTATGGTTGGGAGGCCATGCCCTTTACTGGCCCCACACCCGGGAATTTAATTTACAGCAGGATATCCATGCTGCTCGGGTGATATTGGACAGCGGGGTCCCTCTGGTATTGCTGCCTTGCTCTGGAGTGGTGGATCATCTGCTTACCACCCTGCCGGAAATCGAACGATATGTAAAGGGTAAAGGAGCCATTGGAGATTTTCTAGCTATGCGTTATAAGGGATGCAGCGAAGATCATTTTGCCTATTCACGGGTCATCTGGGATATTGCCGCCATTGCATGGTTGTGCTGTCCCGACAGTGTGGAAACTCAACTGGTTCACAGCCCTATCCTCACCGACCAGCTCACCTGGAGTAAAGATGACTCTCGGCATTTCATTAGAGTGGCTTCTCGGGTACATCGCGACCGTATTTTTGGCGACCTATTTCGACGGCTGGATAGCCAGCCCCAAAGCAAAAAAGAAGTATGAAAAAGTGAAGGAGTTGTATGTGTATGAGTACAAATCTGATTCAAGGCAAAGACCGGGAAATTCTCCGGGCGCTAGCCCAAAAGCAACTGGAATATGCCCATTCGCCTAAGAATGACGAAATCCTAAAAAAATGGAAAGCCCAGGCCGAAGGCCGAAAGGAAAGTCCTACAGTACGCCTTTTGTTCTCCAACTTTACCCATGAGGTCATTACCCCCCCGGATGCAGTGCGAAGGTAAGGAGGCACGAGAACTGGAATGGGCTCTGCTCAGCACCTTAGTAGGACGGGAATTGTTTGACGATGACACTCCCATTTCTCCCACCTTTGATATCCGCTGGGATGTGAGTGTTTCTCCCTTTGGAATCCAGCCTCATCTTACCCACCCGGATATGAAAAACGCGCAAGGCTATCACATTGATCCTGTCATCGAAGATCTGGAAGAAGAAATCGACAAACTTAAAGGCGGTTCTTTCTCTGTGGACCGGGAAAAGACCCAAAAGCGTATGGAACTGGCACAGGAGACCTTTGGGGATATTCTTACTCCCCGCCTGATTATGGATAGTCTTACCGGCCCTATGACCTCCCCTATTGTGTTTTTGATGGGAATGGAAGCCTATTACTGCTCCATGTATGATTGCCCGGAAAAGGTCCACGAGGCTATGGATATGGCCTGCACTGTGTATGAAAAGTTCTATGATTTTCTGGAGGAGGAAAAGCTACTCCTGCCCACCAACGGCATCAGCCCTATTGCTCAGGAGAGCTTCGCTTTTACCAATGAGCTTCCCACTGAGAACGTGACCAAAACTACCCAGTGCTGGGGCTTTTTGGAGTCCCAGGAAACCACGGCTGTTTCCCCTGACACCTTCGGAGAGTTCGTGTTCCCCTATCAGGATCGGCTGGTCAAGCGATTTGGCCTGCTTTCCTATGGCTGCTGTGAGCGTGTGGACGCCATCTGGCCAGACTATCTCTCTAAGTGGAAGAACCTGCGCAAACTGTCGGTATCTCCCTTTAACAATGAGGCCCAGGTGGGCGAATACCTGCGGGGCAGCAATGTGGTATTCTACAGTAAACCCCGTGCAGAGTATGTGACCAACCGCGGCCCCCTGGACGAGGACGCCATCCGTGAGTACTTTAAAGGCGTTGCCGAACACGCCAGCGGCTGCCTGTTTGAGGTGGCCCAGCGGGAAGTGGGCACTATTTACGGCGATTTTGAGCGTGGACGCCGGTATGTACAGCTGGCAAAAGAAGCCATTGACACCTACTGGAAGCCGTAAATTTTCTAAAAGGCATAAAACAAAGGGTATGGGAACTGCACTTGGTTCCCATACCCTTTTTACATATAGACTCTAATTATAGGAAAGATTACTCTTCCTCGTCTTCATCCTCTTTCTTTTCCTGATAGTTTACATCCTTGACGATGAGCAGTTTACTGATACGACGCTCTTCCACTTCTTCTACCGTAAAGGTCAGACTCTTATAGGTCACGGTGGGGCGCTCTCCCACCTTGGGGATTCTGCCCAGCAATTCCACCACCAAGCCGGCAATGGTATCATAGTCCCCCTCAGGCAGATGCACCTGCATCAGGTCGGAAATCTCGTCAATAGATGTGCTGCCATCTACCGTAAAGGCATTTTCACTTACTCGGTGGATTTCCTGCTCCTCATTGTCATATTCGTCCTGAATATTGCCCACAATGGATTCCAGCAGGTCCTCCATGGTCACGATACCTTCTGTACCGCCGTACTCATCCACTACAATAGCGATCTGGATATGACGGGCAGTCATTTCCTCTAGCAGTTCATTACAGCTTTTACTTTCAGGAACAAAATAGGCGGGACGCATATGGTCGGTGATCTTCAATTCTGATGGAATATCCTTACCAGCATATTGCAGCAGGTCCTTTACATAAAAGATACCCAACACCGTATCCAGCTGCTCGTGATATACCGGCATACGGGAGTATCCATCCCGCACTGCCAATGCCACAGCTTCCTGAATGGACATGGTATCCTCCACAGCAGTAACCTCGGTACGGTGGGTCATAATTTCACTAACTGCACGATCATCAAACTCAAAGATATTGGAGATCATCTCCCTTGCACCTTCGTCGATGACACCCTTTTCTTCACCCACATCCACCATCATAAGGATTTCCTCCTCGGTGACAGTTTCTTCGGAGTGGTTGGGGTCAATCCCCAAAAGCTTCAGCACCACATTGGTAGAAAAACTGAGGAAGGAGATAAACGGGCTGAAGATCTTGGCTGTAGCCGAAAGGATTCCCACAAAGCGGAAAGAAAGCTGTTCCGCCTTTTGCATGGCAATCTTTTTGGGCACCAGTTCGCCCAATACCAATGAAAAATAGGAAAGTACAATGGTGATAATCACCGTTGATACACCCACGATAGCCGAGTGGGAAAAGGGAAGAAAAGTGAGCTGGTCTGCCAAGAGATTTGCAAAACTCTGGGAGGCAGATGCCGAAGTCAGGAAACCTGACAGAGTAACGCCGATCTGAATGGTGGACAAAAAGCGGCTGGAATTCTCGGTAAGCTTTACCAGCTTTTTTGCTTTTTGGTTGCCCTCTTCCGCCATCTTTTTGATCTTCCCATCATTGAGAGTGATTACAGCGATCTCTGAGGCGGCAAAAAAGCCGTTCACCAGGATCAGTACCAAAAGCAGTGCTACAGAGAGCAGGGCACTTTGCAGATCCATGGTATCCACATTTCCTGCCGCAGGCGCGGCGCTGAGGAGGTTGAGCATACAGTTGCCTTCTGGTTCGGGAGGCATAGGAAGTTGTTCCCCTTTCATAATTCAAATTTTCGTTCCGGCGGTGCTGCCCACCGCAAATACTCCACAAAATATCGGGGACTGCCCGATTTTTGCTGTCTTTTTTATTTTACCCTACCAAACGCTTTTCTGTCAACGGCACCCAAAACGCCCTGCGCCTTTGCCAGACGGCGAAATCAAGAGCAGGAAAGCCGTGGTAAATTGCCACAGGACCTGACGGGCAAAATAGGGGATTTTCGGATGAATTTCAGAATTTTTCGGTATCTTTCCTCACTCTTTTTCATTCTCAGCTTTCTTTGTCCCCTTTGTACACCAGTCAGATGGAAAATTCACGGAAAATCAGGATTTCCCTTTACAGAATGGGCAAAAAATGATAGAATTTATCTAACCAGCAGTCTTTTGTTTCTAAAGGGAAAAAGGACTGCGGGGGTTTGCCGCGCCTTTTTGACGGGCGGCCCTGCCAGCTTATTGGATGGTACCCTAATTTTATCCCTAAAAGGAGGAAATACTTCCATGGTAAGAACCAAGAAGAGCATG
>CALWVH010000134.1 GCA_944384915.1 uncultured Clostridia bacterium
CTACCCCTTCCTTGATACTTTGTGCCTTTCCGCCGATATACAACGCCGCTCCCGCATTCATGAGCACGGCATTGCGTTTGTGGCCCCGCTCTCCTTTTAAAATGGCTCGAGTGATTTCCGCGTTCTCTGCCGGCGTCCCTCCACGCAGGTCTTCCTTGGTGCAGCGCTGGAAACCAAAATCTTCCGGTGCGATCACCGTGGTTCTAAACCAGCCGTCCCGAATCTCGCAGACCGTAGTGGGGGCGCACAGGGAAATCTCATCCAGTTTTTCCTGCCCGTATACCACCATACCTCTCTTCACGCCCAAGTTTACCAGCACCTGTGCCAGGGGCTCCACCAAATAATCATCATAAACACCCAGAAGCTGCATGGAGGGACTGCCGGGATTCGTAAGGGGTCCCAGAATATTAAACACTGTGCGGAATCCCAATTCTTTCCGAATGGCTCCTACATATTTCATAGAAGCATGGTATTTCTGAGCGAAAAAGAAGCACATTCCCACTTCCTTTAACAACTCGATACATTTTTCAGGACTCTGCTGAATATTGACTCCCAGAGCTTCCAGACAATCCGCCGTTCCGCACTGAGAAGAGGCAGCGCGGTTGCCGTGTTTGGCCACCTTCATACCGCCAGCCGCCGCAACCAGTGCCGAGGTAGTAGAAATGTTAAAGCTGTGGGCGTTGTCTCCGCCGGTGCCTACGATCTCGAACAATTCCATACCCGTATCCACCTTAGTGGCGTGGGCCCGCATAGCGGCAGCACAACCTGCGATCTCGTCGGTAGTCTCCGCACGGGCGCTCTTGGTGGAAAGGGCCGCTAAAAAGGCGGCATTCTGGGTGGCTGTTGTTTCTCCACTCATAATCTCATTCATGACGGTATAAGCCTCGTCATAGGTAAGGTCTTCTTTATTTACAATTTTCACAATCGCTTCTTTAATCATGACGGATATCCTCCTTTATAAAATTTTGCAGCATAGCCTTTCCGTCCGGTGTCATAATGGACTCGGGGTGAAATTGCACCCCATAGATAGGATATTCTCGGTGCTGCACCCCCATGATCTCCCCCTCCGTAGTGGTGGCGGTCACTTGTAAGCAATCCGGTATGGTGTCGGGGTCTACCGCCAGAGAATGATACCGAGCCACTAATCGCTCTTGGGGAAGTCCCACAAACAAGGGACTTTCCGTGTCAAAATGCACCTGAGACTGCTTTCCGTGCATCAGTTTCTTTGCATACGTCACGGTTGCCCCAAACGCTGCACAGATAGCTTGGTGGCCCAGGCAAACGCCCAGGATGGGAATCTCTTTTCCCAGTTCCTTTACCACCCGGATGATCACGCCTGCGTCCTCCGGTCTTCCTGGTCCGGGAGAAAGCAGAATGCGGTCTGGGGACATATTCCGAATTTGTTCTACTGTCATTTCGTCGTTGCGTATGACTTGCATATCCGGTTCCAGTTCGCCCACAAGTTGGTAAAGGTTATAAGAGAAGCTATCATAATTATCAATCAATAAAATCATCATTCCACCTCCTGGGCCAGTTCCAACGCTTTCAGGGAAGATTTTGCCTTATTCAAGCACTCCTGAAATTCCTTCTCCGGGTCGGAATCTGCCACGATACCAGCCCCTGACCGGATAAATACTTTTCCGTTTTTCTTATACGCAATGCGAATGGCGATACAGGTATCCATATTTCCGGTGAAGTCAATATAACCGATGGCCCCACCGTAAATCCCCCGTTTGTTATTTTCCAGTTCTCCAATCAACTGGCAGGCGCGAATTTTGGGAGCGCCGGATAAGGTCCCCGCCGGCAGTACCGCCTCTATGGCGTCCAGAGCGTCCTTATCTTCACGAATCTTTCCCTGTACCGTGGAACCAATGTGCATGACATGAGAAAACCGCTCTATGAAATGGAATTTCTCCACCTGCACCGTACCGAACTGACTGATCTTCCCTAGATCGTTTCTCCCAAGATCGACCAGCATATTATGTTCGGCAAGCTCTTTTTCATCTGCCAGAAGTTCCGCTTCCAGCGCGGCGTCTTCTTGGGGGTCTTTTCCCCGGGGCCTAGTTCCTGCAAGGGGGAAGGTATGCAAAACGCCGTTTTCCAGCTTTACAAGGGTTTCCGGGGAAGCCCCGGCTACCTCTACATCGGTCCCGGAAAAATAAAACATATATGGTGAAGGATTGATGGTGCGCAGTACGCGATAGGTATTGAACAGGCTTCCTTCAAAGGGAGCAGATAAACGGTTGGAAAGCACGATCTGAAAAATATCCCCTTCCTGGATATAGCGTTTGGCTTTCTCCACCATATCGCAAAAGCTCTGCTGCTCAAACAATGGGGTAACCGGGCCCAACAGGCGTCCTGCCGGTTCCTTTTGCTTTTTCCCGGTTCGCAGCAATTCCGCCATATGCTCAAGCTCCATAATCGCCTTATTGTATTCGGTTTCCACATGGTCCAGACGAATATTGACTATCAAAATAATTTTCTGTTTTACATGATCGAATGCAATCACCTTATCAAACAGCATCAGGTCCATATCTTGAAAGGCTTCGGTATCCTCTACTTGTCTCTTTACTTTTGGTTCGCTGTACCCAAGATAATCGTAGGAGAAATATCCCACTAGACCTCCTGTAAAAGGCGGCAGCCCTTCTAAACGAGGGCTTTTATAATGGGAAAGGATCTGACGAAGGTGATAGGAGGGATTCTCACAATGAAGTTTGACGCTGCCAATTTTCATCTCCCCATCCATACACTTGATTTCCAATTTAGGATCATATCCCAAAAAGGTGTAGCGTCCCCAAGTCTCGTTCGCCTGTGCGGATTCCAGCATATAGCAGTGGGACGACACGCTTTTCAATGCCCGCATAGTCTCAATAGGGGTGGTAAAATCGGATAGCATCTCCATGGCTACCGGAAGCACATCAAATTTGCCGGTAGCGGCAATTTGGGAAGCTTCACAAAGGGTTGGGAAAGTGTTCATTGTCTCTTGCCTCCTTAAAAAAAACTCCTTTGGCCTGATTTCTGCCAAAGGAGTCTGGAAACAAAAAACGTCCTTGACAGAAATCTAAATTCTGTCAAGGACGAATAATAGCGATACTATCCGCGGTGCCACCTTGAATTCATAGGAATGACCCTATGCGCTTAGCAGGATACCAACATATCCCCGGCAAATGACGTCTGCCTACAACGTCGCAGAATACTCTGTGGATTTTCACATTTGACTGCGCCCTCAGCGGTCCATTTGACGACTTGTTTCTCCCCCGACTCTCAGCACCACGGGTTCTCTGTACAGGCATCATCGCCGTTATCTCCGCTTCAACGGTTTACTTTATTAAATTTTTGCTAATTGTAGCATGTCTTTTACCAAAAGTCAAGAGAGAAATTCCAGATTTTCAGAATTTTATGCTGTATTCTTTATGCTCACAAGATTTAACCATTGCGTAACAGGTATAGACAATTCTCGGCAAGGAGCCTTCAAATAGTCTCTTATATTTACCATGTAATGCCGCCTCTTTTCTCAGGCCATCCAAAATTTGGGCATATAGCCCTGCAGGTTGCTTGGCTCCCAGTAGTGGCTAAATTCTATCTACTGTGCCCAACTCTGTCCCAGTATACTACTCGGCATTGCGTTTGGACAAAAGTGCAACCGTCTCGACCATTGTTTCATTTTCCAAGGGCAATTCTTTCACTTCTGTCCCATTTACTGGAACAGGGAAGTTGAAGATAATCTTCCTGATCCAGTTGCCATCCGGCTGCTTTTCCGGGAACAGCTCGATACGCTCAATAAACGCCCGCATGAACTCCTTCCGCTCCACTTCGGAGGCAGCTTCATAGACCTGATCGAATGCCAGCAGCAGGCGGTAGATATTGTCACCCGAAATCTTTTCCTGCCGGATGTTCCGAATCTGGCTTTGCACCTCGTCAATCTGGACTTCAATCTCATCTATTGCGCCATATTGCTCATCATAGCGGCGCTGTAAATCAGATATTTTCCGGTCATAATAGGGATCGCTTATATCCAAACCGTCCATCTGACGTTCCAGGCGGGCCTTTGTGCCTAACGTCTGACGAAGCTGCGCCTGCAATGCTTCCAGCTGCTTTTCCAAATCGTTCGTATCG
>CALWVH010000135.1 GCA_944384915.1 uncultured Clostridia bacterium
AGATCTCCTCCATCTTGGCCAGACCCTCATAGATCTGTGCCTGGATGTCATCATTGATCTGACGTCCGTCATTGTAGTACTGGGTGCAGGCCTCGGTGGAAACGGTGAAGCCCTGGGGAACCGGCAGACCAGCTCTGGTCATTTCTGCCAGGTTGGCGCCCTTACCACCCAGAAGCTCGCGCATGTCCTTGTTGCCCTCAGAGAACAGGTAAACATACTTGTGGCTCATTGGAAGATACCTCCTACATAATTTTAAATCGGGACAGGGTAAAAATGCCCTCCAAAAAGAAGGCACCCAAATTCCCAATCTGTCAGCATGAGATCAACCGCCGCAGGCCAAAAGCCTATCCGGCGTCGCTCTATTTGTATTATAGCAAATCACAGACATAAATTCCATACCTTTTTTAGAAAAAAATCTCGCCAAACCCCACATATTTCATAAAAATGATACAGATAAATCCTACAAAAACCCACTCACATTTATAATTCTTTTATGGATATCCTGCTTGTGGAGCGAAAAAACTTTTTCTCTTTGCCGTGTAACACAAAAATTTTTCTGCGAATCTTGTAAATTCGTGATTTCGCTGTCATAATAGAAATAGAAGTTTTCCAAAATTGCAGCGGCCTGTGCCGCCTGCGGCTTTTGCAGAAAGGGGTATGGATCATGAATCTACACGGTAAGGATATCAAAATCTTCTCTGGCAGCGCAAACCCGGAGTTGGCACGACAGATTGCTGAGAATCTGGGGTTGCCTTTGGGAAAGTGCAAGGTTTCCACTTTTAGTGATGGTGAAATCTCCATCTCTCTGGAGGAATCCGTTCGGGGCTCTGATTGTTTTATCGTCCAGTCCACTTGCCAGCCTGTCAATTCCCATTTAATGGAGATTCTGATTCTCTCCGACGCCATGCGTCGCGCCTCTGCTGCTAGTATTACCGCCGTTATCCCCTATTATGGTTATGCCCGCCAAGACCGCAAAGCCCGTGCCCGAGACCCCATCTCCGCCAAGCTGGTTGCCAACCTTCTCACGGTTGCAGGCATTGACCGTGTAGTAACTATGGACTTGCACGCTGCGCAGATCCAAGGCTTTTTCGACATTCCGGTGGACCATCTGCTGGGAGCGCCGCTGCTGGCCTCTTTCTTGCGGGAACGTATCCATGGCAGGGAGGATGAATTTGTGGTGGTCTCCCCTGACCTGGGTTCTGTCACCCGCTCCCGGAACTTTGCCGAACGTATCGGATGCCCTCTTGCTATAATTGATAAACGCCGCCCCAAAGCCAATGTCTGCGAAGTGATGAACATAATCGGAGAAATCCGCGGAAAACGGGTGATTCTGGTGGATGATATGATCGATACTGCCGGTACCCTCTGTAATGCTGCCAATGCCTGTGTGGAAAAGGGCGGGGCCACTGAGGTATATGCCTGCGCTACCCATGGGGTGCTTTCCGGTCCAGCTGTTGACCGCATCCGGGAAAGCTGTATCCGGGAGCTTCTGCTGCTGGACACCATTCCTCTGCCGGAGGAAAAGCTGCTGCCCAATTTCTCCATCCTTTCCACTGCACCGCTGTTTGCTCAGGCTATCGACCGTATCTATGAGGACAAGCCCGTTTCTCCTATGTTCCTGTAAGGGCCGTTTTGTGGCTCTCTGCGACATTTTTCCGCTTTTCTTTTGCCATTTAATATGATATACTGCTTTCATATAAGGCGGGGTGGAGCTTCCATCCCGCCATATCCTGCTGTCAAAGGAGCCGTTTTTATGTTTAAAAATCTGTTCTCCTCCCGCCCGTCTGTTCCTACAGGGCCGGTGGAGTTTCTCATCGTTGGGCTGGGCAATCCCGGCCGCCAGTATGAAAATACCCGTCACAACGCCGGATTTATTACACTGGACGTCATCGCAGAAAAAGCCGGTGCACGAGTAGACCGTATCAAATTTAAAGGCCTGTGCGGCGAGGGAATGTTGGGTGGCAAAAAGGTACTGTTTTTAAAGCCCTCTACCTTTATGAACCTCAGCGGCCAGTCCGTCCAGGAGGCCATGGCTTTTTATAAGCTGCCGCCGGAAAAGGTGCTGGTGATCTTCGACGACATCTCCCTGGAACCAGGTAGACTGCGCATCCGCCGCAAAGGAAGCGACGGCGGCCACAACGGCATTAAAAACATCATCTATCTTTCGGGGAAGGACACCTTTCCCCGGCTCAAAATGGGCGTGGGCAAAAAGCCCCACCCCAACTGGGATCTTGCCGACTGGGTGCTCTCCCACTTTACCGAAGAGGAAGGGAAAGCCCTGTTAGAGGCTGCCGGACGTGCCGCCTCTGCTGCGGAACTCATCGTACAGGGAAAAATCGATGAAGCCATGAACCGCTACACCTCCTAAAAGAGGACAGAAAAGGAGCTGCTTATGAAATTTCTTACCGGCATCCTCTCGGGCTCTGCCGAAATCAAAGAGCTTTTTTCCGCCATCCAGACTGGAAAGGTACCTGCCGCTGTTACCGGTCTTTCCGCCGTCCATAAGGCGGCTTATGTCCGTACCCTCACCCAGCTTTCCCACCGCCGGGGCCTCATCCTCACCGGAGACGAGCGGGAAGCCCAGCGTCTGTGCGATGACCTTGCCGCCATGGGGATGCGCCCACTGGTGTACCCTCTTCGGGACTTTACCTTTCGAGACGCCGCAGGCGCCAGTCATGAATATGAATTACAGCGCTTGCAGGTACTCTCCCGACTCCTTCTGCCGGAGGATGATCCGGAGCGGTGCGACTGCGTCATTGCCTGCATCGACGCGGCGCTGCAATATGTGCTGCCGCCCCAAATTTTAAAGGAGCGCACCCGGGTATTCCACCCCGCCGACGAGGTAAGCCCGGATGAGATTGTCAAGCTGCTGGTAAGCTGCGGCTATGAGCGTGCCGACCAGATCGAAGGCCCGGGCCAATTTTCTCGTCGAGGCGGTATCCTGGATTTCTTCACCCCCAGCGCCTCTCTGCCGGTGCGTATGGAATTCTGGGGCGACGAGATCGACACCCTCTCCTACTTTGACCCGGAGACCCAGCGCCGTACCGATGATGTACTGGAACAGGTGGTCATCGCTCCTTCCCGGGAGGTCATTATCGATAGCCCCTCCCTGCTGGCCAAAAAAATCCGCAAACTGGCGGATTCTCTCCGTGGAAAAACGGCTCCCGCTGCGAAAACCATTCTTCATGCAGAGGCTGATAAGCTGGAAAACGGAGTACACATCGGTTGTGCCGATAAATATATCTCCCTGATTTATGAGAATCCGGTAACACTGTTTGATTACTTTACCTCCTCTGAAACCTTGCTGTTTGTCTCGGAGCCGGCCCGTATCAAAGACCGGGTACGCTCTACCCTATGGCAGTGGGGAGAGGATATTAAAGATTATTTAGTGGAAGGCGTGCTCTGCCGGGGCTTGGACACCTTTTCTGGAGACTGGGCCATGGTCATGGGAAAATACGAAGCCTTCCCCACCCTATTTCTGGACGTATTCGCCCACGGCGGCTATGACGCTTCCATCCGTACGCTGCTCAATGTCACGGTGCGTCAGCTCTCCGTATGGGGCGGCAGCACAGAATTACTGGTGGAAGACCTCAACGCCATGCTCCACAACCGTTATCGTTGTGTCGTACTGGCAGGCAGCGAGCGCTCCGCCCGTACGGTAGCCGCAGATTTACAGGCGGCAAAGCTCCCCGCTTCCTTTTTAGAAGACCCGGAAACGGTTGCACCCGGCACGGTGGCCGTGCTCCCCGGCGCTCTTTCTGCCGGTATGGAATTTCCCGAGGCGGGACTGGGAGTCATCAGCCATGGGCACATCAATTCTTCTTTAAAGCCCAAGCGCCAGAAACGGAACAAGAACGCCCAGGAAATCTACAGTCTGGCGGAACTCTCTCCGGGAGATTATGTGGTCCATGTTTCCCACGGTATCGGTGTATTTGAGGGCATTCACAAGATCGATATGCACGGGGTAACAAAGGACTATATCAAGGTAAAATACGCCAAAAATGATGTGTTATATGTTCCCGTCACCCAGCTGGATATGGTGTCCAAGTATATCGGTCCTCGCGAGGACTCCAGCGTCAAGCTGCACCGGCTGGGCGGAACCGAGTGGCAAAAAGCCAAAACTCGGGTGCGTACCGCTGTCCGGGACATGGCAAAGGAACTCATCAAACTGTATGCCCAGCGGATGCAGGCCAAGGGCCATGCCTTCCCGGAGGATACCCAGTGGCAGCGGGATTTTGAATCCCATTTCCCCTATGAAGAGACAGACGACCAGCTTCGCTGCATCCACGAAATTAAAGAGGATATGGAGCGGCAATCCCCCATGGACCGCCTTCTCTGCGGCGATGTAGGATTTGGCAAAACAGAGGTGGCGCTGCGCGCCGCTTTTAAGTGCGTCACGGATTCCAAACAATGCGCACTGTTGGTGCCCACCACCATTCTGGCATGGCAACACTTCCAGACCATCTGTAAACGCATGGAGGGGTTCCCGGTGAAGGTGGAGCTTCTCTCTCGGTTCCGCACCCCTAAGCAGCAGGAGGAAATTATCCGGCAACTGCGCCGTGGGGAAATCGATATTGTGGTAGGCACCCACCGTCTGGTATCCAAAGATGTAAAGTTCCATGACCTGGGGCTGCTTATCATCGATGAGGAACAGCGGTTCGGCGTAGCACAGAAAGAACGCCTAAAAGAAGTCTGCCACAATGTAGACGTCCTTACCCTTTCGGCAACGCCTATCCCCCGTACCCTGAATATGGCCCTTTCGGGCATTCGGGATATGTCGGTGATTGAGGAAGCCCCTCACGACCGGCACCCAGTGCAAACCTATGTATTAGAGCATGACCCGGCCATTATTGCAGATGCGATCCGCCGGGAACTGCGCCGGGGCGGGCAGGTGTACTACCTCCACAACGATGTAGGCTCCATTGAGCGGGTGGCAGCCGGTATCCAGGCCAAAATTCCCGAGGCACGGGTAGGATTTGGCCACGGCAAAATGAGTGAGCACGAACTTTCGGAGGTATGGCGCCGGCTTATTGACCATGAGATTGACGTATTGGTGTGCACCACTATCATTGAGACCGGCGTGGATGTGCCCAACGCCAACACCTTGATTATCGATAACGCCGACCGGCTGGGGCTTTCTCAGCTTCACCAGATCCGAGGCCGGGTAGGGCGTTCCTCTCGCCGCGCTTATGCCTACCTCACCTTTACCCCCAGCAAGGTCCTCACTGAAATTGCCCAAAAGCGGCTTTCTGCTATCCGGGAATTTACCGAATTTGGTTCTGGTTTCAAGATCGCCATGCGAGATCTGGAAATCCGGGGAGCTGGCAATATTTTGGGCGGTGAGCAGCACGGTCATATGGAAACTGTGGGTTATGACCTCTACCTCAAGCTGTTGGGCGAAGCCGTCCAGCGGGAAAAAGGCGAAGAGGTGCAAAGTGCCGACGAAGAGTGTATTGTGGATATGCAGGTCAACGCTCATATTCCTGAAAAGTATATTTCCAGCCTGAATCAGCGGTTGGAAATTTATCGCCGTATTGCCGACATCCGCACCTTTGAGGATTCTGCCGATGTGGTGGATGAGCTCATCGACCGCTTTGGCGATCCGCCGGCTGCGGTACAGGGGCTTATCGATATCGCCCTGCTGCGAAACCTTGCCGGTTCTCTGGGAATTACGGAAGTGAAACAGCAGAACGACCATTTGTTGTTATATAAATCCAAGATCGATATGGCACAAATGGCTCGGCTCACTGGTGCTATGAAGGGGAGGGTTCTTCTCTCCGCCGGAAGCCGCCCCTATATCAGCGTCAAGATTCCCTCTGCGCTGGAACCTCTTACCGTATTGGAGGATACCCTAAAATTGATGCAAGAACCGGAAAAATCGACAGAAAACCTTTGATTCAGTCTGGACATTCCGTAAAGTTTGCGATATAATATTTTTGTTTCTGCAAAATGAAGGCCCAATATGGGTGGTTCAAAATTATTTTTTTAGAGAAAGGCATGGTTCTTCAATATGAAATCTGTAACAAAAAAGCTGGTTGCCGGCGCGGCAGCCTGTCTTTGTCTGGTATCTGCCCTGACCGGCTGCTATTCCGAGGATAAAGCTTGGTCGGCTAAACGCGGCGATGATACCGCCCCTATCGGTGTGTACATCTACTATCTTTCCAGCGCCTATTCCGAAGCTCTGGGCAAGGTGGAAGACGCTTCCAAATCTGTTTTTGACCAGGAGATTGATGGCAAAGACGGTTCCCAGTGGGTAAAGGATCGGGCCAAGGAGTCCATCAAGCTGATGTATTATGTAGATCAGAAGTTTGAGGACATGGGACTCACTCTGGATGAAGATGATCAAAATCAGATTTCTTCTATCACCAGTTCTGCTTGGTCTTATTCCAGCTCTGCTTTTGACCAGTATGGAATTTCCCAGAAATCTCTGGAAAAAGCCTATTCCCAGTTTATGGTGAAGTACCAGAAGATTTTTGAAGCTACTTATGGTAAGGGCGGCGAAAAGGAAGTTTCCGACGACGATCTGCGTAGCTTCTATGAGGATAAATACACTGACTTCGAGTATTTTACTTGTTCTTATACCAAGACTAACGACGAGGGCAGCAGCGAGGCAATGTCCGATGAAGAAAAAGAAGAAGCCAAAAAGCAGTTTGAAGAATATGTCACCAAGATCCAGAACCATGATTTGACCATGTCTACTGCTGCGGAGGAATACCAAGAATCCATTGGCAGCGAAAGTGATCTGCTTCAGAACCAGACCCTGGATCTGGAAACCGAGGCCTACTATTATCCGGACGAAGTTGTAGAGAAACTGAAATCCATGAAGGAAGGCGAGGTTTCTTATGTAGACCTGCCGGACTCTAATCGTTTCTATGTGATTCAAAAGAATTCTATCAGTGAAAAATGCGACGAAGTTCTGAAAGATGATTCCCAGCGCCTAAGTGTGCTTGGCACCATGAAGAGCGATGAATTTTCTGAGGCTATGGAAGAAGCTGCAGCAGCGTTAGATGATATTACGTTTAATGATTCTGCTTTGAATTCCTATAATCCCAATATGTTCTTTAGTGAGGATGATCTGGTTTCCAGCAGCGCTTCTTCTGAGAGTTCCTCTGAGAGCTCCAGCGAAAGCAGTTCTTCTGAAGAAGAGTAATTCTTTTCCCTGTGCTCCTAGTGAGCACAGGGATTTTTTATGCTATTTTCGTCTACTTAGAAAAGGATGCTTTATATCGATTTTTAAACCAAAACAAAAAGGCTTCCCCGAGGGGCGAAAATTTCTGCCGCCACCGGGAAAGCCTTTTATTTTATTCGCTGGAGGAAGTTTCTTCATCTCCATACAAAAATGCCTTCAGTCTTCGAGCATTCTCTTCTACATCCGGCTTCATCACCTGATTTCCCGGTACCCCATTGAGTTCTACCTGAATATCCTCATAGGTATCTGTATCGGGAATGTGCATTGTCTCCACCTCATAGGAAGAAAAATCCACTACCAGAGAGGCTAGACCTAGGATATCACTATTGGACAGGTTGGTGGTGACATACGGCAAATAGTCCAACACCACTCCAGCCATATCCGTTACATTAAGATCTTTGAAAGTTTCCAAAATACACAGGATCATCTGTCGTTGACGGCCTGTACGGCCAAAATCGCTGTCCAGATCTCGAATACGGGAAAAATACAGAGCTTCTTCTGCGTTTAGATGCTGCACACCAGCCTGCAAATCCCATCCTTTTTCCTGATTCATAAAATCTGCTTCTTCTTGAGAGAGTTCTACGTCCACCCCGCCCATTTTGGTAATGATCTTTTCGAAATTTTCAAAGTCTGTCTGCACATACTTATCCACATTGACTCGAAAATAATTCTCGATCGTTTGCATGGTCAGGGCGGCCCCTCCATAGGCATAAGCTGCATTCAATCGCTCATATCCTACTGTAGGAATATCCAGATACAGGTCACGCATAAAGGAAACCAGACGCAGCTTTTTATTCTTCTGATCTATCGAGACCAACATCATGGTGTCTGAACGACCATTAGAACCATCTTTGTTCCTGTCAGCTCCGATCAGAAGAATATTCGTCACCCCATCAGAAGTGGCCACCGTCCAAGCAGGGGCTTCTGATGGCTGCTCCTCATATTGTTCAGTGTCTACCTCTTCCCGATGGATCTGAGAAAGAACCCAGGCTCCGACTCCTCCGGTTACAGCTAAAACCACCAAGAACAGCGAAGCAACTACTAATAGCGCCCGTCTTCCCGCCTGCCTTCTCCTCCGTTTATTTTTTCGACTTTGCGGCGTAGAGCGGCGTGGCGAAGCCGGAGGTTCTGCATAATGATATCGGTCATATTCTCCTCGAACAGGGCGGGCCTGCGGGGATTGTACAGATCTTCTTCGTGGGTCCTGAGAAACTGGACGCCGGGAGGGAGTCTGTCGTTGTCCACTTCTTGTCTGTGGGGGCTGCTTTCCTCTTGGGGGCTCCTGATATAAATTCCTAGGCATTCTGGAAATGTAACCTCCTTTTTCAAAATCTAACTTATCTTAATTTGAAATCATATTTTAGTAGTTTATAGACGTTATTTATTGTAATGAAACAAGCTGATCTTGTCAACTAATTATGTAAATACATACAGTTACAATTCTGTCATCACTTTGTTCTTATTCTGTCCAAAAAAAGGTCATATCATAACCATATGACAAAACAAAGGAGAATGGGTAGTATGAAATCAGGAAAAAACGATACCAGAAAACTTTGGGTACGCATTATTGCTTTGGTTTGCGCCGGACTGATTGCCTTATCCGCCCTATCTGCAGTCTTTTTCTTTTAATTTGTGTGATGGCATCACATGACAGGATGCGGAATTTGTGGTATGATAATATCCAAAAAGGGCGCACAACCCTATTAAAGGAGGCTTATTTTATGGGCTTATTTGGAAAAAAGAATACGCAAGAACTGGTTTTCTCCATTGACGGGATGCATTGTAATATGTGCGCCGCCAATCTACAGAGAGGACTATTGGAGACCTCCGGCGTTGTCAAAGCACAGGTAAGTTTTGAAGAACGTACCGCTCATATTGTGTACGACCCCTCTAAAACCGACCGAGATACCCTGGCCGCAGCAGTAAAAGAAATCGGTTATGCGGTAAAAGAGTAAATAAAAACAGATTTTGATAAAAGCACTGCGAAAAGCAGTGCTTTTATTCATTTTCCTTTTTGATATACCGTTTTTCCGTCTTTAATGGTTTCCAGCACCTGAACTCTTTGCAGATCGTCTATGGAATGCTCCAAAGGATTCCAGTCTACCACAATCATATCCGCCCGTTTTCCAGGACGAAGGCTCCCCTTTTCCCCTTCTTCAAAATACTGACACGCGCCGTTTATGGTAGCGGCCTTTAAGGCGTCATAAACTGGTATCCGCTCCCTTGGTTCCAGCTTTTGCCCAGAACGGGTGATGCGTGTTGCCGCGCACCAAATAGATTCCCACATATTCGGCGGAAGTACGGGAGAATCCTGATGGAGGGTAAAGCATACGCCGGCCTGCATTGCCGAGGCTAGGGGACTGATCTGCTTTCCTCTCTCCCCCAGATTTTGCAGATGAACATCCCCCCAATGGAATACATGGGCCACAAAAAAGGAAGCCATCATAGAAAGTGGCGCCATTTTTCGAAGCTGGTCACGACGCACTGTCTGGGCATGGATCATCACCGGACGGACGCCTGGACATCCGGTCTTTTCTAAAGCCTGGCGATAACACTGGATCATCTGCTCTGCGGCAGCGTCCCCGTTGCAGTGTACTAAGATCTGCCGGTTATCCTCTAACGCCTTTTTCATAAAGGAAAATACTTGTTGGTCGGTGTGGGTTGGATATCCCCGGTATTCCGCCTCCCCAACATAGGGCTGGGAAAGCCATGCCGTTTTCCCTTGTGGAGACCCATCTAAAAATACTTTATAGCCCCCCATTTTTAAATGATTTCCATATCTGCGGTCATACGCCGGATTTTCATCCGAAAGGAACGGAATATCTTTCAGACTGTGATAACACACCACGTCTGCCCGTAGCTTTCCATCCTGATCCATACGGCGCAAAATTTCCCAGTCCTTCTCCACAATGAGTCCATCTTGAATCGTAGTAAATCCCTGACGCAGATATTCTTCCTCTGCCTGATGGATGGCCTCCATCCGTTCCTTTTCCGGCGGCGGGGGAATCACCTGTGAGATCTGAGTAAAGGCGTTTTCCTCCAGATACCCGTTGGGATTTCCTGATTCGTCACGACCAATCTTTCCACCTTCCGGGTCAGGGGTATCCGGCCCGATTCCCATTTCTTGCAGCCCCAAGCTGTTGACTACCCCCATATGCCCAGATTGATGGGTGATGACCACCGGATTTTGCGAAAAGACATCCAGAAGTTCCCGGGTAGGATGGCGCTTTTCCGCCAGTAAAGTATGGTCGTAACCGGTAGCACACACCCATTTTCCTGCCGGCACTTTATTTTTCCCGATAAACTCCTTGATTCGCTCCACGATCTCTCGATTATTTTGGCAGCCTGCCAGCTGCACCATAGAAAGAGCAGAAGCACAGCCCGTCAAATGGCTATGGCCATCTACAAATCCAGGCATAAGGGTATGACCGCAAAGATCCTTTCTTTTATCCTTGGAAGAAAGCAAAGCCAAGGCCTCTTGCCTCTGCCCCACAAAGCGTATTTTCCCCTCCTCTTCCACCAATGCCTCTGCGGGCCATGGGGATTCCATAGTGAGGATTTTTCCGTTTTCATACAAGGTTTTCAAAAAGACGCCTCCCTTTTTCTAAGTTTCTTTGCTTCTCTTTTATACTGTGCCTTTTTTTGTCTATCAATCAGCCCATTCACAAATTCCGCTTTTTTCCAGTAGAGAAACCTGTTATAATAAGATAGTATCATCTTAACGAAAGAAGGAATCCCCATGGAGCTACGTGATTTTTTCCCATTTTGGGAACAGCTTTCCCCAAAAGAACGCCAAATCTTGGAAGATTCCTCTGCCCCCCGCAGTTATGAAAAAGGGGCCATCCTCCACGATGGAACCCAAGACTGTACTGGCCTTTTGCTTCTTACCAAAGGCCAGATGCGGGCTTATACGGTAACGGAAGAAGGCAGAGAATTAACGCTTTTTCGCTTGCTCCCTGGAGAAATCTGCATGTTTTCCGGATACTGCGCTGTCAGCTCCATTCCCTTTCCTGTCACGGTAGAGGCATGGGAGCCTACTCAGGTATTGGTGATTCCTTCTGCTGTATACCGGGGGCTGATGGATACTTCCCTTCCGGTAGCCCGATTTACCAGCGAGATGATGGCTGCCCGTCTCAGCGAGATGATGTGGCTCATGGACCAGATCCTCAGCCGTGGGATGGATTCTCGATTAGCCGGTCTCCTACTGGAAGAAAAGGCACTGGCAAACTCCAACACCCTGCATACCACCCACGATCAGCTGGCCCGACAGCTCTCCTCGGCACGGGAAGTGGTGTCTCGGATGTTGAAATATTTCCAGACCGAAAAGCTGGTATCCCTTTCTCGGGGAACTATTACCATCTTGGATGAGAAAGCTCTGGAAGTATTGGCACAGGGCAGCAGACGCCCCACCTTAAAATAATTTTTATAAATGTGACACAGTCACGGAAATAGATGGGAAAATGGGGTATCCTATAGACACGGAAGACGAAATGCTTCCCAACAATACAAAGAAATCGATCAAACCACTGTAAAAGTTTGAAAGGAGTTTTGAATATGTCCGCTACCCCTGTTTCTCAGAATACATTTAAAGCTGAAGTCCTGGATTCCAAGCAGCCTGTACTGGTAGACTTCTGGGCTCCTTGGTGTGGCCCCTGTCGGATGCTCTCCCCTGTGATTGACCAGATCGCTGATGAGCATCCCGGTACTCTGAAAGTGGCAAAAGTCAATGTCGATGAAGAAAGTGCTCTGGCCAGCCAGTTCGGCGTGATGAGCATCCCCATGCTGGTGCTTATCAAGGACGGCAAGGTGATCGACTCTTCTCTGGGCGCCAAACCCAAGGCCGCTGTGGAAAGCTGGCTCACTTCTCACATCTCCCTGTAATGACCCGATGCCGGGCCGGGTATGCCCGGCCTGGCATTTTTTGTTAAAGGAGGACCCCTGATGGAAGCAAAACTCTATGATACTGTTATTATCGGCGGAGGCCCCGGAGGCTATACTGCCGCTCTCTATACCGCCCGCGCCGGCCTGTCTACACTGGTAATTGAAAAACTCTCTCCCGGCGGACAAATGGCTACCACCGATCAGGTGGACAATTATCCTGGCTTCCCCGAAGGGGTAAACGGCTTTGAGCTGGCTATGAAAATGCAGGAGAGCGCCCAGCGCTTTGGTGCAGAGACCCATTATGGGGAAGCAGTGAAGCTGGAACTTACTTCTTCCCCCAAGCATATCATCACCGACAGCGGGGAGTTTCTGGCAAAAACTGTGATTCTCTCTACAGGCGCTTCTCCTCGGGAGCTGGGCCTTGCCGGTGAACAAGAATTACGTGGCAAGGGCGTTTCCTACTGTGCTACCTGTGATGGGATGTTCTATAAGGACAAAACTGTAGCCATTGTAGGCGGTGGCAACACGGCTGCTGCGGATGCCCTGTATCTTTCCAAGATCTGCAAAAAGGTATATCTGATCCATCGGCGGGATACCTTAAGAGCCAGCAGGGTATATCTGCAACCTTTAAAGAGCCGAGAGAACATCGAATTTGTGTGGGATTCAGAAGTAACCGCTCTGCACCATGAAGAAAAGCTCACTGGTGTGACAGTACGCAACAAGAAAACCGGAGAGGAGCAGTCGCTTTCCTGTGACGGCCTGTTTGTGGCTGTGGGCAATGTGCCAAACTCCGGCCTATTTGCCGGGCAGGTGAACCTCACCGAAAGCGGCTATGTGGACGCTGACGAGACCACCTGCACCAACCTCCCTGGCGTGTTCGCCATTGGCGATGTGCGCAACAAGCCCCTGCGGCAGATCATCACCGCCGCCGCTGACGGGGCTGTGGCCTCCCAGTTTGCCGAAGAATATGTGTCTCTGAACCAATAATTCTTTACAAGAATTTTACTATTCTTTTTTCCCGTCAGGAATTCTTCCAATTTGCTCCAGGTGCTATACTGGACGAAAAAAGGGAGGGTTCCTATGAAATATCTAACAAAAGATACCCGAAAAAAATTAATCAGCTACTGTTTGCGCCTCCTGCCGTCGCTGGGATGTATGGTTACCAGCATTCTGATGATTGTATGGGCTTCAAATTCCAGTTATGGCCTGATAAATCTTTATTTTACAAATTTCTGTATGGATATTGCGATGGTGCTTTTGCTTCCTCACTGGGACGAACCTCTTCGCAAAGGAATTAAAATCGCTGCAGCAGTTCTGATTATTGTAGCTGCCTTGTTATTTCTCATTGATTTACTGGTATACTATAAAACATTCTCCGGCCTTTGATGTGCTGGAAAACGGAAAGGATGAACTTTCATGATTACTGCAACCGATAACCGCAAAGTCGTACTCATTGGCACCGGCATGGTGGGCATGAGCTACGCCTATGCCCTTTTGAACCAGAATGCCTGTGACGAGCTGGTGCTCATTGACCTAGATAAAGAACGCGCCCGGGGCGAAGCTATGGATCTAAACCACGGTCTGGCTTTCTCCGCTTCCCATATGAAAATCCGCGCCGGAGACTATTCCGACTGCGCCAACGCCGATATCGTGGTCATTTGCGCCGGTGTGGCCCAGAAACCCGGCGAGTCCCGTCTGGATCTGCTGAACCGGAACACCGAGGTGTTCCGCTCCATTATCGGGCCGGTGACGGAATCTGGCTTTAACGGAATCTTTCTGGTAGCCACCAACCCAGTGGATATTATGACCCGCATCACCTGCGCCCTCTCCGGCTTCAATCCCCGCCGTGTCATCGGCACCGGCACCGCGCTGGACACCGCCCGCCTGCGCTATCTGCTGGGAGAATACTTCTCCGTTGACCCCCGCAATATGCACGCCTATGTCATTGGTGAGCACGGTGACAGCGAGTTCGTGCCGTGGTCCTAGGCTATGCTGGCTACCCGCCCCATTTTGGAAATCTGCGAGGCTTCCGGGGGCAACTGCTGCCAGGAGGATCTGGACAAGATCAGTGAGGAAGTGCGTACTGCCGCGCAGCAGATCATCAAGGCCAAGCGCGCCACCTACTATGGCATTGGCATGGCTATGGTGCGCATCACCAAGGCCATCTTCGGCAACGAAAGCAGCGTGCTCACCGTTTCCACCATGCTCCGTGGTGAATACGGCCAGCATGGGGTGTTCGCTGGTGTTCCCTGCATTGTGGGACGTAACGGCGTGCGCCGGGTGCTGCCCCTCAACCTCTCCCCCGAAGAGAGTGAGAAATTTAACCGTTCCTGCGAAACGCTGGAAAACAGCTATCGGGAATTGAACCTAATTTAATTCATAGTACAAAATCAGCCGGGAAACCCGCAGGGCCTCCCGGCTTTTGTTTTATCGAGAAACGGCATCCGCCATCTCGAATATTTCTTCACTGGCTTCCTGTTCAAACTGTTTGGTATACAGATCGTGATAATATCCTCCGGCCGCCAATAGTTCTTCATGGCTGCCTTGCTCCACGATCTTGCCGTGACGCACCACCAGAATCAAATCTGCCTTACGGATGGTAGACAACCGGTGAGCGATAAGGAAGGAGGTACGGTTTTCCAGCAACGTGGAAATGGCGTGCTGAATCAGCTCCTCCGTCTTGGTGTCGATGGAAGAAGTGGCCTCATCCAGCACAAAAATGCGAGGATCGGCCAATACAGCCCGAGCAAAGGACACCAGCTGCTTTTCGCCGGTGGAAAGATGGTCTCCTCCTTCACCTACATCGCTTTCATAGCCGTTTTCCATGTGCATAATGGCGTCGTGGGCGCTCACCAGCTTGGCTGCGGCTTCGATCTCTTCATCGGTGGCGTCCAAACGGCCATACCGCAAATTTTCCCGCACACTGCCTGAAAACAGGTGGGGCGTTTGCAGCACATAGCCGATGCTGCTGTGTAGCCACAGCATACTCCGCTTCCGATAGTCCTTCCCGTCTATAAGGATTCGTCCTCCGGTAGGCTCAAAGAACCGGCAAGCCAGGTTCACCAGCGTGGATTTTCCCGCGCCGGTCTCGCCCACAATAGCCACGGTGGTCCCTGCCGGAATATGCAGGTTAAAGTGGCTCAACACATCCTCGTTTCCGTCAGGATAGCGGAAGGATACATCCTCAAAGGTAATGTCGCCTTTAATGGGCTCCCAGTTTTCCCTTTTGGGTTCAAAGCTGGTGCCATATTTGGCAATCACCTCGGGGGTATCTTTGATCTTAGGCTCCAGCTCCAGCAGGTCCATGACCCGCTCGATATTAGCCTGAATCGAGATAAAATTAGCGATAATTCGGGCCAACTGCTGGATAGGTTCAAAGATGTTGAGGGCATAATTGATAAATACCGAAAGGGTACCGATCTTCATAGCGCCTTCCAAATTCAGATAACCGCCCTGCACCAGCACAAAGCACACTGCCAGCGAGCTAAAAAACACGATAATGGGGATGTACAGCGCATTGAGCATAGTCGCCCGCACTGTAGTAGCCCGCATATTCTCGCTGACCTCAGAGAATTCCCGCAGGTTCTGCTCCTCGATCACCAGCGTTTTGCTGGTCTTCGCCCCGGTGATGCCTTCATTATAGGCTCGGGTGATGTCGGCGTTGATACGCCGCACCTGCCGGTTTACCCGCAGAATCTTCTTTTGGAAAAACGCAGTGATAACAGCGATCACTGGTACAATGGCGATGACCAACAGAGCCAGCTGCCAATCAATCACCAACATAGTGACCATACTGCCGATAACGTAAAAGGAGGACCAGAAAATGTCCACCAGGCTCCAGGCAAACATACCGCCGATCTTGTTGGTATCACTCATGGTACGGGCCACAATGGTGCCCACCGGCGTGACATTGTAGTAGGAAAAGCTCAGGGTCTGCAAGTGGTTGAATACCGAGCGCTTTAAGTCGCGGCCCAGATACATTTCTACCGTAAGGGCGCAGCGGCAAAACACTAGGGTACTTACCGCCTGGAGAGTCAACACTACAAAATACAGGATGGCAAAGGGCCAGATGCCCTCCACCGTTTGGGGAATAATAAAGGTATCGATGGCGTACCCCTGAAACAGCGGGTAGGAGATGTCCACCGCTGCGCTGAACAGCATTAGAAATACAATAAACAGGATGCGCCACCGGTAAGGCTTGAGGAATGGGAGCATCTTGGCCCAGATCTTGAGGGAAAAGGGCTTGCGCTCCGGGTCATAATTTTTCCGGCTCATCGGGAGGCCTCCTTTCTGTCCGCCTCGCTCAGGCCCTGGGCTTCATAAATTCGACGATAGATACCGTCCTGCTGAATAAGCTCTTCATGGGTCCCCAGCTGCACCACCCTGCCTTTTTCCATGACCGCAATGCAGTCGGCGTTCATCAGGGTGGTGATGCGGTGAGCGATGAGGATAGTGGTCCCCGTCACCTGATGGTTGATGGCGTCCCGGATCTTGGCGTCAGTCTCCATATCCACCGCCGACAGGGAATCATCAAAAATTTTAATGGGGGTATTCTGCATCAGCATCCGGGCAATGGCCACCCGCTGCTTTTGTCCGCCGGAAATGGTCACGCCCCGCTCACCGATCATGGTATCATACCCCTCTGCAAAACTGAGGATGGTGTCGTCAATCGCCGCCAGACGGGCGGAACGGCGCACCTCTTCCAGCTCCCGGGTAGCGGCTCCGTCGGAGATGGTTTCCCGGATGGTTTTGGAGAACAGGAACGGCTCTTGCAATACAATGCCAATGTGTCCCCGCAGCCAGTCCAGAGAGATATCTTTGATATCCACTCCGCCAATCGTGATGCAGCCGCTGTTTTCGGGCAGCTCATACAGCCTGTCCAACAGATACATAAGGGTGGATTTGCCGCTTCCCGTAGAGCCCAGAATACCAAAAGTGGTCCCGGCGGGAATGGTTAGGTTGATGTTCTGTAATACTTCCTTGGTCTCGTTGTAACGGAACGAGACGTTGTGAAAGACGATGTCCCCATCCATAGGGGGCGTTTGGGCATTGTCCGCGTCCTTTTCCGGCTCTGCTTCCAAAATTTCCAGCAAACGGCCTATGGAGATTCGGGTCTTGCTCAACTCGCTGAGGATACGTCCAAAGTTTCGTACCGGCCAAACCAGCATTCCATTGTAGGCCACAAAGGCAAGGAATTCCCCATCGGTGAGTTGGCCCGCGGCTGCCTGAAAACAGCCTGCCACTACAATAACCATCACTTGTAAGGCGGAGAAGAAATCTCCCATACCCCAATACAGGCCCATGATATGACCCAGACGTACCCACATATTGGCAAACTCGTTGTTTTTCTTTTCAAACCGGTCGATCTCATAGCGCTCCCGACCAAAGGCCCTTACCACTCGCACACCGGTAAAGTTTTCTTGAGCAATAGCGGTAAGTTGGCCTTCTGTTTCATCAGCTTCCTGAAAACGGCGGCCGATCTTATTGAAGAAGAGGCAGGAGTACAGGATCACCACCGGAATAAAACCCAGAGCGATGAGGGAGAGAGGGACATTCATGGAGAACATGATGGTTAAGGACGTGATAATTAAGAAAATGGTGCGCACCATTTCCAAAAGCTGGTCGATGAGAAAATTGCGCACGGTATCCACATCGCTGGTACAGCGCTGGATAATATCACCGGTTTGGTGAGAACTGTGCCACTGGTAAGGCAGCTTCTGGATATGGCCAAACAGCCGGTCACGCAGACGAACAACAACCCCTTCGCAGGCCTTGGCTGTGCCCATACGGGAAAGGAAATTAAACAGCCCAGACAATACAGAAAACAAAAGGGCGAACGCCGCGCAGATCAGCAAGTTTTGCCGCAGCGCTTCGCGTCCGCCCAGAGACTCCACCCAAGATAACAATACCCCCGGTAACGAAAAGGGTTTGTCGTCCAGAACAGAATCCACTGTAATGCGGATTACCTGCGGCGTAAGATAATTGGTGATGACAGCAAGGATGACAGAAACAAAGGCCATGAGGAAAAACCCACGGCTTCCGCGGGTAAACTCCCACAGGCGCACAGCTCTGCTCCTGCTGGCAGGATTACCTGAAGTCTTCATACTAACACCTCGCATCCCGGCACACTGCCCTCTTGGCAGCGGCCAATTTTTCGCGCCGGTTGGGGCGGCGCTCCGGTATAAAAAGCACGGCCTTTTTACACCAATGTGATTAGCATATCATAAACAGAAAATAAAGTAAATAGCACAAAGCTATCGTTAGGTAACGAAAAGTTTCAGGGGGGTTTTATAGAAAATGCTGGTGAGGTACGGGGAATGGGTTGCTTTTCCTCTATTTTGGTAGTATCCTATTGACGTGCCCTTCAAATCTATCCCCTATGGGGGCGGAGGGCATGGTCAGTCGCAAACTCCTGACCTTAAAGAATACTACGGAGGAATCGAATATGAATCAAAACCTTCCCCGGCAGGGAAGCGCTCACGTGCGCTTTCTTGTGGAGGCAGCCGTTATTGCTGCCCTGTACACTGTACTCACCTATGTTGCTGTTGCCATGAACCTGGCTTATGGCCCTGTGCAGTTTCGGTTTTCCGAAGCTCTGACCATTCTGCCGGTGTTTACTCCAGCAGCGATCCCTGGCCTTGCGTTGGGATGTTTCCTTTCCAACCTAGCAAGCCCTCTGGGAGTGGTAGACTGGGTGTTCGGTACATTAGCCACTCTGCTGGCCGCTATCCTCAGCTATGCGCTGCGGAAAGTCCAGATCAAGGGATTGCCCGTGCTGTCCTCACTGCCCCCGGTGCTTACTAACACCTTTATTGTGGGATTTGAGCTGGCCTGTCTTTCCGACATCGGACTTTTTTCCTTCCAGAACTTCTCCATGGCCAACTATGTGGTCAGTGCGGTTTCGGTAGGCGTGGGCGAGCTCGTGGTATGTGTAGTGCTGGGCCTTCCGGTATGCGCTCTGCTGAAAAAAGCAGGCTTCCGGATCTCATAAGTTCCTGCTGTTATGAGAAGGCTGAAAAGAGAGATTATGAATAAAGAATGAGAGGAATCAAATCATGAATCTCAGTAT
Source organism: uncultured Clostridia bacterium (assembly GCA_944384915.1). GTDB lineage: Bacteria > Bacillota > Clostridia > Oscillospirales > Acutalibacteraceae > Heritagella_A. The sequence goes on from CALWVH010000135.1 coordinate 19,140, forward strand.
TGGAGAACGGTTGGCCAACCGGATCAAGGTGACCCCGCCTGTCCGGCTCATTGTCGTTAGCTTTCTAATCGTGATCGCATTAGGCACTGTCCTTTTATGCCTTCCCTTTTCCTCGCGAAACCTCACCTTTACCCATCCCCTTGATGCATTGTTTATCGCTACCTCTGCCACCTGTGTGACCGGGCTTACGCCTTTTGACACTTGGACCCATTGGAATCCCTTTGGCCAAGTGGTTATTTTGTGCCTCATCCAGGTAGGAGGATTGGGGGTGGCTTCTATTACCAGCGGTGTTTCGGTACTGCTTCGGAAAAAGCTGGGACTCCGGGAACTGTGGCTGGCCAGCGAAAATGCCAACGGCGGCTCTCTGGATGTAAAACGCCTTTTGGGAATCATCCTTCGCTTTACTCTTGTATGTGAAGGAGTGGGAGCGGCCCTTTTGATGATTCGCCTGATCCCGGAATATGGTGCTTACGGTATCTGGGCTTCTGTGTTTACTTCTATCTCTGCATTTTGCAATGCGGGGTTCGATATTTTCGGGTTAAAAACCCCTAATATGAGTCTGGTGGCTTATGTAGGGGACCCATTGCTTTGTCTGACTATCTCTGCCCTCATTATTGTGGGCGGTATTGGGTTTGTGGTAGTCAGCGATGTATATTACAATCAACTCAAGCCCCGGGTACTGCGCCAACAGACCCGAAAGCTCTCCTTTCACTCCCAGATCTGCCTAGTATTTACCGGCGTACTTCTATTGCTGGGAACCGTTGTACTGTTTTTCAGCGAATACAACAGTACTATGAAGGATATGCACTTTCTTACCCGGCTCAATGCCTCGTTTTTCCAGTCCGTCAGCGCACGCACCGCAGGCTTTGCCTCTGTCGACATTGCCTCAGAGCATGATTTTTCCAAGATCATCACCATTATTCTCATGTTTATCGGCGCCTGCCCCGGTTCTACTGGCGGCGGTATTAAGGTCACTACATTGGTAGTACTGGCCTGCACGGTGTTCAGCGTTTTCCGTGGATATGAAGATACGGTATGCCTACACCGGCGCATCAGCAAAGAAGTGGTCTACCGGGCACTGGCCATTATGCTGGCAGCTTTTGTGGCTGTTCTGGTAGTGACCGGAGTGATTTTGGCCTTTAATGAACAGCTCAGTGGTGTGGATGCCCTTTTTGAAGCGGTCTCCGCTTTTGCTACCGTAGGGCTTTCTGCCAGCGTGACCCCTGTACTGGATTATGTGAGCAAAACCCTATTGAGTTTCCTCATGTTCCTAGGGCGGGTAGGACCGGTATCTCTGGCTTTGGCCATTAGTATCCGCAGCGGCAAGCGGAAAAGTGCCGTCCTTCCCGAAGGCCGTATCATCGTTGGATGATTTAAAAACTGTCGTATGTATGAAAAAACGCCTCTGTATCGGTTGATACAGAGGCGTTACTATTTTACTGTTTTATCCGATATCTTCTTGGGTGAGAATGGTGACGCCGTTTTCTCCCAGAATTTGGATTCCCCGTTCCACTTCATCGGTGCGGATAATGATCGAAGCCTTGCCACTATCTTTGCTGACAAAGGCATACATATACTCCACACTAATATGATTATCGGCAAGAATCCGCATGGCCTTGGCAAACTCTCCCGGCTGGTCGCTGATTCCCATCATAATCACGCTGGTAATAGAAACCGTCATTCCGGCGGCCTTCAACACCTCTTCGGCTTTTTGTGGATTATCTACGATCAACCGCAAAATTCCAAAATCCCGGGTGTCGGCAATGGTAAGAGCACGAATGTCTACCCCTGCTCCTGCAATAGCTTCGGTGATCTCTGCTAAACGGCCAGATTTATTTTCTACAAAAACTGAAAGCTGCTGTACCTGCATATGGCTCCTTCCCTTCTTGTCCAAAATCTTCAGCTGAGAGTTGCGATTATACTCTGCTGTGCTATACTTATTATACAGGCATCTTCTTGGGGATGCAAGAAAAAAGCACAGGAAATGCGAGGAGCTGTTATGAAAAAACCATTATCTTTCCTCTCCAGAGAGTCCCTTTTGCAGGCTGGAGTTTATCAATACGGTCTCATCGACGTTCAGGAGATTCCCTTTTCGCCGGAAGTTCGCGTTATGTGTACCGCCTGTCCATCGTATAACCATTCTTGGGCTTGTCCTCCAGCGGTAGGAGAGATAGATGACTGCCGTCAAACCTGTCTTTCTTATGAAAAAATGCTGGTATTCAGCGCACGGTATGAATTGGAGGACAGCTTTGATTATGAAGGAATACAGGCTGGAATGCGAGCCTTTAAAGAAGTATGTGATAAGGTTTTCCAACTGACTCATCAACACGAGGGGCGGTATCTTCTCTTATCCAACGAGGGTTGTTTCCGATGCAAACAATGCACCTGGCCCAACGCTCCCTGCCGTATGCCGGACCGCCTATTCCCCTCTATAGAAGGCTATGGTATTTTGGTCAGCGAATTGGCCAGAAAGGCAAAAATCTCTTATGTTAACGGCCCAAATACCGTAACTTATTTTGGAGGTCTTTTATTTTAATTCTATTTTCCAGTACATATCACACAAAATATGCAACTTTGATGCAAATTTGATAAATAATGGATACGAAGTTGTAACGTTTCTGATACATTGGGAATCTATTCTTTAAACAGGAATTAGTTTAAAGGAGATAAACTATGAAACGGAAATATAAAATCGGTATTCTCATATCTTGTATCATTGTTGTAATCGCTTTCTGGTTTCTTTTCTCTTTAGTTTCTTTTTTGCGGCCTGTTTCAGCTGTGCCTGCCCAGAAATCCTCCATACAATCATCATTGGAGATTTTGGATGACATTGAAAATCCAGACTCCGTTTCTGATTGTACGCTGAATGTGCCTTACCTTTCGCAGGAGAATGTCTTTCCCACAGGATGCGAAATTGTCAGCACCGCCATGGTTCTGCAATATTGGGGAATCCATATCTCCCCTCAGGAATTAGCGGAAATACTGCCCTGTGAATTTTTGTATGAAGATACAGAGGGGCTTCACGGTCCCGACCCCAACGAGTATTTTGTAGGTTCTCCCTTTGACCCCAACAGTTATGGCTGCTACGCTCCTGTAATCGCCAATTTGGTGTCTGTGGCAGCCCCCTCTCTTTCCTCTTATGTACTTTACGACTGTTTACTGGAGGAACTGTATGAAAACTATGTCTCCCAGGGAATTCCCGTACTGCTTTGGTGCACCATCAATATGCTGGAAAGCTATGACAGCACTATATGGATTCTGCCCGATGGTTCTGCTTTTACCTGGAGAAGCAATGAACACTGTCTGGTATTGACTGGTAGGGAGAACGGGAATTACATCTGCATGGACCCCTACGATTCCAATGGACAAGTTTCTATTTCTTCCGCACTGTTGGAACAGCGCTATGAGGAAATGGGAAGCCAAGCGGTAGCAATCGTACCCGAATCATAACAAAACGCGGAGACAAGCCCTTTGTCTCCGCGTTTTGTTATGATTCAGGATCTTTTTATCGCTGACCGTTCCTCCATCACCATTACCAAAGCTGTGATATCGTCGTCATGACCGTCGGTACGCCGTTCCTGGGCACCCTGCACCAGCCGTTTTGCCAGTTCTCCTGGGTCTCCTCCAGGCCATTCCTCTAGCATTCCACACACCCATTCACAACCGCAAGCGGTTATCCCATCGGACACCATGGCGATCATGTCCCCCGGTTCCAGCTGCACCTCAGCTCGGGCAAATTCCGCCTCTCCCAAAATTCCAATGGGAAAAGAAGGGGCTTCCACCTCTTGTCCTTTTCCACCGCGGCGTACAAAACTCACCGGAGAACCCGCTTTATAGAACACCGCTTTGCCTGTATGCAGATCCAAAGAAAGCACATCCAGCGTTGCAAGGGATTCGTCCCCTGACCTGGCCAACAATGCCGCATTGGTAAGCTGTAGTGCACATTGAAAGCCAATGCCGGATTTTAATAGACTCTCCATAATGCCAGAAGCCATGGCTCCGTCGACAGCCGCTCTGCCTCCGGTTCCCATACCATCGCTGATAATAGAAATCTCGTGGCCGTATTCATCGGAAAATACAGAATAACTGTCACCACACAGGTTTCCCCCGCCACAGATATGCTGTGCTGCACCGTGAGCGGCCTTGTATACTGGCTTTTCACTGAGAACAATACGGCATCTGTCTCCATCCATCGTGATCTGGGGAGCCGAAAAATCACGCCCGCAGGCTTGAGAGATCTCCCGGCACAGAGAGCCTTTATTCAGTCTGACTCTATCTCCCCGAGATGCCTCCGCCTCTACCGTCATTCGATCATATCGGTCTATGCGACAGCACACTTCCAAGGGCAGGATTCCCGTTTGCCGAAGCACCTCCCCCACACGACAAGCATTTTCTTGATCGAAGTGATCCATCTCTCCGGCTTCATGAGCCAAATCCTCCAACAGGCAGGCGGTAATACCAAACTGGCTCACTGCTACTTCCCGGACTTGTCCTGCCCGAAGCTCCGCCGCCTCCCGGGCCAGATATTCCTGATAGGCGTTGTTGATATTCTTTACCAATTCTGGAAGACGAGCACAGCGATCTTGTAAATATCCAGGCATTTCCCGTTTTTCTACCTGCCCTTCCCGACGCAGGGTATCCGTAACGGATTCCAGCGCTTCAATGGTGGCGTGGTATTCTCGTTCCCAACAGTACGGCTTGAGTCCGCAGTGACGGCAGGTTTTGGAGGCCGCCTTGGCGTATACCCCCTGAGGGTCTGGGGCACAAAGCTGGGAGAGTTTGCTGGAAATGGTCTCCACTGACTGGGATACCTGCGATAAGGCCTGAGAAGCTCGCCGCAGCCGCATGACCATGCTTTCCCGCAAGCCGCTTTCCCGTAGGGTATCCCCAGGAGCGGAAAATAACGTTGCCACACGCCCCCCGGAAGGGATTACCAAAAACAACACCGTTGCCGCCGCTACTTCATAAACTCCCGAAAAATCCTGTCCTGCTCCCACATGAAGGCCAGCAGTTAGCCCAGCTATTGCAAAAGCCAATGCTGACGCCCACTTTCCAAAGGGAGAAAAGATCCCGGCCAGCAAGCCTCCTAGAGCATAAATCCCAGAAATGGGGGAAATTCCTACAGTAGAAAGGCTCATAGTGGTGCCTGCCGCGATGCCTGACACGGCTCCGGCAGAAACGCCGCCATACCGTCCTGCATATAGCACAAACAGGATCGCGCCAATCCGTCCTAGAGAGACTCCATAAAAAGTCACATTGGAAAAAGCCAGCGCCGCCGTACACAAAAACACGGTCATTCCGGCTAGATCCGGCTGGGTAAGACTTCTCAACCCGCCTCTTCCCGGCAACTCCCACACCCGCTGGAAAAACCAGCATCCTCCGGCTCCCAAAAGGCCCTCTGCAAAATATAGTGCCGCGGTATTGGTGGTAGAACCGTTGAGCATTACCATTGCTGCCCCAGTAGCTAACAATGGGCCAGCTGCTGCAAGCGGCCCTGCAAACTGGTTACGGCTGATGCGGTGCATATCGTGGAGCGTCCAGCGGATAGCCGCCGCTGCCAGCACACAGGTGAGATATCGCACCGGAACCAGAATGGGAGAGGGAACCAGATACCCCATCATGGCTCCGCCTGCCGCCGCCCACATAAAATGATAGGGGGATGCGGCCACTGCCGCAATGCCAAAAGGAGCATATTTTCCAAAAACAATGCCCCGGGAGAATAGCAGCCCCACCAAAAAACTGGCCGCGATCCCTGCCAGTTCTGCTGTGATGGGGGACTCCTTCCACCGGACCACCCGCTCCCGTACTGCCGCCAATGTACTCACCTTGCAACACCATGCCTTCCTGTTAAACTTCCGTTTTTTTATGCTTTTCTTCATTGTAGCCCGGAAGGCAGGCTCATTTTGTCAAAGAGCGGCGGCGTCAGCTTCCTTTTTCTCCGGGAAAATCCCCCATTTTATGGGGAAAAATCCGCCCCTCTCACAAAGTTTTCCAGCAAAAAAACCAGTGCTCTTCCCCTGCTCCCCCAAATCTCCGGAAATCCCGGAAAAGGGGACACATTCGGCAAAGCACCGGTTTTTATTTATTACAACTTACAGAAATGCCTTTGCGGTTTCTCCCAAAATCTGGACGCCCTTTACCAGCTGTTCATCCGTAGGAGTGGAGAAATTGATACGGAAAGCCTGACAGGGGGCTGTATCATCGGTAAGGAATGCGTTTCCAGGCACCACGCACACCTTATTCAGCACCGCCGCCTTGCAGAAAGCAGGCATATCCGCGCCGTCTGGCAGCTTGCACCACAGGAACAAACCGCCCTCAATAGGATTCCAGGTAATCCCCAGAGGACGCAGATGTTTTTCCATCTGTTCCAACATAATACCGCTCTTTTTGCGGTAAATATCCTTAAGCCCCGCCAGATGAGCATCATAATCATACCGGGTCATAAACTCGTCGCAAATAATCTGGGAAAGCATACCCGTGTGGACATCCTCACCCTGCTTGCAGACGATCATCTTTTGCAGCACCGTCTTGGGGCCAATGGCATATCCCACCCGGATACCCGGAGAAATCACCTTGGAGAAGGTACCAGCATACATGACCACACCCTCTTCATCCAGGCTCTTGATGGCGGGGATATGCTCCCCGGCAAACCGCAAGTCACCGTAGGGATTATCCTCCAAAATCATTACGCCATACTTTTTAGCCAGTTCATACATCTTTTTCCGCTTTTCCCAGCTCATGGTGATACCGGAGGGGTTCTGGAAATTAGGGATGGTATAGATGAATTTGGCTTTTTTCTCTTCTTGCAGCGCCTTTTCCAAAGCCTCCATATCCATGCCGTCTGCTTCCATAGGCACACCATGCAGGCGCACCTTATAGGAGCGGAAGGTATTCAGGGAGCCAATGAAGCTGGGCTCTTCGCAGATCACCACATCTCCCTCGTTGCACAAGGATTTGGTGAGCAGGTCCATTACCTGCTGAGCGCCGGAGGTAATGAGGATATCGTCAAAGTCACGGCCCACATGGTGGGTCTTTTTCATGTAGGCAGCCACGGTTTTCCGCAGAGGAACATATCCCTCTGTCTGGCCGTATTGCAGGGCATCCACCGGTCGCTCCGCCATGACCCGAGCGGTGATTTCCGCAATGGCCTCCTTGGGGAAGGCTTCCGGCGCCGGATTACCGGCGGAGAGGGAAATGACCGCAGGGTCTGCCGCATATTTAAAGATCTCACGAATGGCAGAGGGCTTTAATGCCTGCACTCTGTCGGAAAATACATATTCCATCGAAAACAGTTCCTTTCCTGATTTGTGGGGCGGGATTCTTTTCCGCTTTTTCCTGTTACAGTGATATCATACCACGAACCTGACCAATAGGAAAGCCTACAAGAAAACTTTCTTTTCAAAAACTCACTTCTGCCGGTTCCGCAGCATGGAAACCAGGCCGGAGAGCTTAGGCGGCTTGCCATACATCAGCACTCCAATGCGATAGATGGCGGCGCCCAAATATCCCAGGGCCACAGCTCCAGCCGCCATCAATGCCACCGAAATGGCGATCTCCCAACCAGCTACATTTCCCATAGTGATGCGCACAAACATGGCCATAGGGGAGGTCAGCGGGATATAAGAACAGGCGATCATTAGAGGAGTATCCACCTCGCCGGTGTTCAGGGCTACAACCACAATGAGGAACACCACCACAAACAGCATCGTAGCCGGAGTAATCACGTTGCTCAGGTCCTCCACCCGGCTGACCAGAGATGCCAACGCTGCAAACATAAAAGCATAGATAAAGAAGCCCAGAATAAAGCACAAGAGAGCGTACAACAAAGTATCTATGGGAATATTGAACAGGGTCTTCATCACTGACATAGCGCCGGTGTAATAAGGTTCGTTAATCTGGTAGGCTCCATAAGCCGTCCCCAGCACCAGCACAAATTGCAGCAATCCTGCGCACCCAGCTCCAAACACCTTGCCAAACATCAGGCTGGAGGGCCGCGCCGAGGTAATCAGCAGTTCCATAGCCCGGGAACTCTTCTCGGTAGCCACGCTGGAAGCCACCATCTGACCATAGAAAATAATGGCCATATACAGCAGCATAATGAGCACATAGGTGAACAGATAACTGTTGGCCTGATTTTTTCCGGCCTCTGTCTGTTCCAATGTCTCCTGTACTTGGGCAGAGAGTACCTGCTGTACCTGCTCCTCACTCATGCCGCTCTGTGACATGGCCTGTGCCCGATAGGTTTGCAGCAGAACTTCCCGTAAAACCGTAGAAAGCTGATCGTACAGGTTCACTGTGCCCGTAATGCGGGTATATTGCAGCAGGGAATCAAATATCAATCCATCGGTATAGGTGTCGTCCTCTACCGCCTGCATCAGTTCTTCCTTGGTGCCAGAATAGGGCTGGAAAATTTCCGCACCTTCCACGGCTCCCATAGACTGGTTTAAAAGCTGGGACAGCTGCTCTGAGGTCATTCCCATCTCCTGCGCAGCCGACACTGCAATCCGCTGCCCTTCCAATCCAGTAGAGACTTCGCCCTCCTCTGAAGAAGAAGCGAAAAAGCGTGGCAGGGTGAGTCCCACTGCGATAAGGACCATCAACAACAGGGTCACGATCTGGAAGGGGCGCTTTTTCAGGTAAGTCCCCAGTTCATATTCAAAAACGGCGAAAAACTGTTTCATTTGCTCTCGCTCCCTTCTGCCTCTTCCTCATCGCTGGTAGTGGCCTCCACAAAAATATCATTCAAAGTAGGGGTGATTAGCTGCACACCGTCCACCACAAGGCCGGAAGCGCCTACAGCGGAAAATAACGCGGCTTCTTCCCCTTCGTGGAGCAGTTCTACCGCTGCGCCCTCTTTTACAGCATGGGCGTTTTTCACCACACCGGAAAGGGATTCCCGGCAAAAACGAAGGACTTTTTCGGTTTCTCCAGTTTGAATGAGCCAGCGGCCACGCCCCTTTGCACGGCGCAGCTCCCGAATGCTGCCGGAAAGCACGATCTCTCCATGGTGCAGGATAGCAATGGAATCGCAGAATTCCTCTACATAGTTCATCTGGTGGCTGGAAAACAGCACGATCTTTCCAGAATCAATGAGTTCCCGCACTACATCCTTCAAAAGCATGGCGTTTACCGGGTCAAGGCCAGAAAATGGTTCATCCAAGATCACAAAATCCGGGTCAGACACCAGCGCCGCCGTCAGCTGGATTTTCTGCTGGTTCCCCTTTGACAGAGCATCCAGCTTTTTGTTGCCGTATTCGTCCATGCCCAATCGACGCAGCCACTTCATGCTATTTTCTTTGGCATCGTGGGCCGTCATGCCCCGCAACCGCCCCAAATAGATCAGCTGCTCCAAGATATTCACTTTAGGATAAAGCCCCCGCTCCTCTGGCAGGTAGCCAATATTAGTCTTTTCCCGTACCATGGGGACGCCGTTCAGCAATACCTTTCCGCTGTCCGCCGGGAATACGTCCATGATAATGCGGATAGTGGTAGTTTTTCCCGCGCCATTGCGGCCCAACAGGCCAAAAGCCTTCCCGCTCTCCGTAGAGAAGCTCACATCGCGGAGCACCTGCTTTTCTCCAAAACTTTTGTGCAGGTCTTCTACTGCAAATTGCATCGATTTCACCCTTTCTCCGGGCAATACCCGGACTCCTTTTTCAATGGTTCAGATTTTGCGAAGCCGGTTAATCAGGTTTGCCACTATGTAACACAACAACAGTATCATAAAGGAGCAATACAGCGTCCAGTAGACTGTCAAGCTGTAAAATCCTGTTACCGGCAGAGCTACCAGGAAAAGTACCATACTGGTATGCAATGCCCCTAAAGCGGATTTCTCACGGATAGAACAGCACCGTTCGTCGGTATACTTGATGTACAACTTTTCCATCCATTCTGGGTTCCGCAAGGCAAGGAGGTTTCGGATAATATAAATAACTCCTACTACTCCCGCACCCGCCAGCATTCCGTATCGGCTGGAAGCCAGAAGCTCTTTTGTATCACCGGATACCTGAGGCAAAAGCGCCAATACTCCAGGCTGTTCCAATAAAATAATAAGGACAGCCAACCCTACAACCAATAATGCCATCAGTAGGGTTTGGGTCTTGAGGTATTTCCGATACCGTTTCTGATTCATGGCAGCTCCGCTTCCTCCTCGCTGAAATCAAAGACCTCTTCAATGGTCTTGCCAAAATAGTGAGCGATTTTGTAAGCCAATACCAGCGAAGCCGTATACTTCTCATTTTCAATGGAAATAATGGTCTGCCGGCTAACCCCCACCGCCTTGGCCAACTCCTCCTGGGTGAGTTTCCTCTCCTTTCGGAGCTGGGCGATTCTGGTTTTCACCCAGTCACCTCCCCTTGGAATCTTATGGAGAAAGTATAGCTTGCTTTACATTTTTTGTCAAGTTTATTTTACATTTTCTGCGTAAATTTTAAGTAAATACAACTATATAATATACCTCTTAAAACAGCAGCCTTATCCGGAAGTTACCGCACATCCCAGACAAGGCTGCTGCTTTTATAAGGAGTCCTTCTATCGAAGGATATTTTTAGTATATCACCAAAATGTCGTTTGTCAACTATAATCTCGTTTTTTTGATAGAAAATTGCTAATCCTATTTACAATGGAATTCAAAGGAGTTGAGACTATGACCATCAGCGAGGCTCTGCGTACCTTATTGGAAGAACACGACCTTACCCAAAAACAATTGGCACTTGACCTCAATGTAGCTCCTTCTACTTTGGGAGGATATGTACAGGGCACCAGTGAACCCGATGTTGCCACATTAAAACGCATTGCATCCTATTTTCAAGTATCTATGGATTATTTACTGGATTTTCCCAAAACCTCAGATGCTGTCCCAGGAGAAAACGAACTTCTCCGTATTTTCCGCTCTTTGTCCGAAAAAGAAAGGGAGCTGTTTTTAGAACAAGGAAAACTACTATTGAGATTCAATCAAAAAGAAAAATCATATTCCTCAATTTCCCAAAGCACTCATAATGTGGGATAACAAAAGCCCTTCCGAATTTTCTTCGGAAGGGCTTTTTCTTCGAAATATTAGTCTTTTGCTTTGGTAGCAACCTGCATAAGAGCCTTGCTGAGGAATTCTTCCACAGACATAGCGCCCAGATCGCCCTCTTTGCGGTGACGGACAGAAACGGTGTTGCTCTCAGCTTCCTTCTCGCCCACAATCAGCATATAGGGGATCTTTTGCAGCTGGGCCTCACGGATCTTATAGCCGATCTTCTCGCTGCGCATATCGCAGGAAGCGCGCAGGCCGGCATTCTTCAACGTCTCAGTGACCTCCTGCGCCTTGTCATGGAACCGCTCGCTGATAGGCAGGATGCGGACCTGTTCGGGCATCATCCACATAGGCAGGGCGCCCGCATACTTTTCAATCAGTAGGGCCAGCGTGCGCTCGTAGCAGCCAATGGAAGTACGGTGGATGATATAGGGATTCTTCTTCTTGCCGTCCTTATCAACATATTCCATACCGAACTTTTCGGCCAATATCATGTCGATCTGAATGGTGATGAGGGTATCCTCCTTGCCGTATACGTTCTTGATCTGGATATCCAGCTTGGGGCCGTAGAAAGCGGCTTCGCCCACACCCTCCACATACGGGATTTCCAAATGATCCAGAATACGGCGCATTTGCTCCTGAGACTTCTCCCACAGTTCCGGCGTACCCTCATACTTCTCACGGTCATCCGGGTCCCACATAGAGAAGCGATAGGAAACATCCTCGTACAGGCCCAGGGTTTTCAGCATATAGATCACCAATTCCAGGCATCCCTTGAATTCGTCCTCCAGCTGGTCAGGTGTACACATCAGATGGCCTTCAGAAATAGTGAACTGGCGCACACGGATCAGGCCATGCATCTCGCCGGAAGCCTCGTTACGGAACAGGGTGGATGTCTCGTTATACCGCAGGGGCAGATCGCGATAGGAACGCTGGCGGTTCAGATAAGCCTGATACTGGAAGGGGCAGGTCATGGGACGCAGAGCAAACACTTCGTCGTCCTTTTCCTCGTCGCCCAGTACAAACATACCGTCTTTATAGTGATCCCAGTGGCCGCTGACCTTGTACAGATCGCTCTTGGCCATAAAGGGAGTCTTGGTCAACAACCAGCCGCGCTTCTGCTCCTCATCCTCCACAAAGCGCTGCAAAAGCTGAATGACTCTTGCACCGTTAGGCAGCAGGATCGGCAGACCCTGTCCAATCAGATCGCAGGTGGTGAAGTATTCCAGCTGACGGCCCAGGATGTTGTGATCGCGCTTCTTAGCCTCTTCCATGGCAGCCAGATGTTCTTCCAGCTGGGCAGCCTTGGGGAAGGAGATACCATATACACGCTGGAGCATATCATTTTTTGCATCGCCGCGCCAATAAGCCGCTGTTGCAGCGGTGAGCTTTACCGCCTTGACGCAGCCAGTGCTCATCAGGTGAGGGCCGGCGCACAGATCGGTAAAGTCGCCCTGACGATACAGGGAAATATGCTCACCCTTACCAGCGTGCTCCTGAATCAGTTCTACTTTATACTTCTGGCCGTGTTCTGCCATGAACTTCTCGGCCTTTTCGGGGGAAAGCTCAAAGCGCTCCAGGGGCAGGTTTTCCTTGATGATCTTCTTGATTTCCCCTTCGATTTTAGTCAGATCGTCGGGGGTAAAGGGCTTCACACCGCCAATGTCATAATAAAACCCGTTGTCCACAGAGGGGCCAACACCGAAAACTGCTTCGGGGAACAGGCGCTGCACTGCCTGGGCCATAATGTGGGAAGTGGTGTGCCAGTAGGCCTTTTTGCCCTCAGGGTCGTCAAAGGTCAGGATAGAAAGCTCACAGTCCTCATTGATGGGAGTGCGCAGGTCCACTACCTCACCATTGATCTTACCAGCACAGGAAGCCTTATACAGTCCCATGCCAATGCTCTTGGCAATGTCTGCCACGGTGATGCCGTTTTCAAACTCCCGGACTTCGCCTTTTAAACTGACTTTCACCATAATCTATCGCTCCTTTATAAAAATTAGTTTTGGAAATTTCAGAGAAGACCCGGAGGCCCAAAGTAAATAAAAAAGCCTGCCCCATCTCTGGGGCAGGCATCATGCTCTGCGGTTCCACCCGGAATTCAGCTTTTGTATAAACAAAAGCCCTCGTACGGCTCATAACGGCGCCACCCGGCCTACCTTTAGCGGTTTCCCGTGTTCGGAGGCTGCTCAGAGGCGGTGTCTCATCCCCCACCTACCGCAGGCGCTTTCAGCCGGTGACGCCCACTCTCTTTTGTAGGAATATGGGAGAAGAGCTTCCTCTTCTCTGCATTTCTCTTTATTGGCTTAATGGTATCACTGTTTTTTCACTTTGTCAAGGCTGGATGGAGGATTATTTTTTCCCGTTATTTTCCTCTATTACCTGCTTTAACAATTCCTGCCGCTTATATTGGGTATCCACAGCATCCTCCTGGGTATTGCGAAAACGGCTTCTTGCCGCTCCAATACTTCCAGCTGCCGCAGTAAATACCGACAACAGCCAATATCCAAGACGGATCATGGTACCTTGTGCAGACGCCCAGTCTAGATGCTCATTATAGTTGACATCAATTTGATAAGCCAATTCTCCGCTAGTCTGGCTGTTTAAAAGCACGATTCCTTCTGGGTTCTCCATCATGTATACTTCGGCAACAATACCGAAGATCACCAACAGCGCTCCGATCACCGAAATAATGACATAGGCGATCCAGCGCTTGCGCTGACACAAGTGTACCAGCCGTATCAAACCAGCCGCACAAAGGGCAATGCCAGCAAAAAGTAAAATCAGACGCAGAGCGATCATCCCGCCGCTATTCCAAAACCGATAGGTGTCCTCCAACGTCTGGGCTCCGGCAATAGCAGAAAACTCGCCGCTTTCCAGCAGGCCCGAAGGCTGACGTACCTCCCTGCCATAAAGATTATTGTAGAGGGACCATTCGTTCACAGCAGTAAACAGCAGGAACACCCCTCCTACCAGCGCCATCAGAAAATCAATAGCGGCACTTTTTTCCTTTTTCATCGGTGCGGTTTTTTTCAAGCAAGACACTCTCCCCTCTGTCAAATCTGCAAAATCATGTTCTCTGCCTGTATTATAACATAATTACGGGCATTTGTGTAAAGGAAAGCGCACTTTTATGAAAAGTTTCTATTTCCTTCATAAAAAAACTGGGAGGCTAGTAGCCTCCCGGAAGTAATCCAAAATTATTTTGCGTACTCGATAGCACGGCTCTCGCGAATCAAGTTCACCTTGATCTGACCCGGATACTCCAGATCGCTCTCGATCTTTTTGCAGATATCCCGAGCCAACAGCACCATTTTGTCGTCGCTGATGACCTCAGGTTTCACGATCACGCGTACCTCACGGCCTGCCTGGATTGCATAGCAACGATCAACGCCCTCGAAGGAAGAAGCCACCTCTTCCAGTTTTTCCAGACGCTTGATGTAATTCTCCAAATTCTCACGCCGAGCGCCGGGACGGGCAGCGGAAATGGCATCCGCAGCCTGTACAATACAGGCGATGACGGTTTTGGGTTCCACATCTCCATGGTGTGCATGGATGGCGTGGATAATTGCTTCGCTTTCCTTGTACTTTCTGGCAGCCTCGACGCCGATGTCCACATGGGAGCCCTCGATCTCATGATCCAGAGCCTTACCGATATCATGCAGCAAACCGGCACGGCGAGCCATAGTGGGGTTCAGCCCCAGCTCGGAAGCCATCAGGCCGGACAGATATGCTACTTCCAACGAATGGTTCAGCACATTCTGGCCATAGCTGGTGCGGTAACGCAGCCGCCCCAACAGTTTAACCAGTTCAGGATGAATTCCATTGATACCAGCTTCAATAATGGCGCGCTCGCCTTCCTGCTTGATGGTCTGCTCCACCTCACGGCGTGCTTTATCCACCATTTCCTCAATACGGGCAGGGTGGCTACGGCCATCAGAAATCAGGCGCTCCAAAGCGATACGGGCAATTTCCCGGCGCACCGGCTCAAAGCAGGAGAGGGTAATTGCCTCCGGTGTATCATCAATAATCAGATCTACACCGGTCAGAGTCTCAATGGCTCGGATATTCCGGCCCTCACGGCCAATAATCCGGCCCTTCATTTCATCATTGGGCAGGGGAACCACAGAAATAGCAGCCTCGGCCACATGGTCGGCGGCACAGCGCTGAATCGCAAGGGCGATAATCTCTCTTGCGCTCTTCTCCGCCTCATCCCGGGTCTGCTGCTCAATTTCCATGACCTTAACAGCCTTTTCGTGAATCAGCTCGTTTTCCAGATTCTTCAGCAGATATTCCTTAGCCTGCTCCATGGTAAACCCGGAAATCCGCTCCAACACCTCAAACTGGCTCTTTTTTACCGTCTCGGCTTCCTGCAAACGTTCTTCTGCCTTTTTGTTCTTTTTGGCTACTGCTTCTTCTTTGGCCTCCAGACTCTCCATCTTTTTATCGAGAGTCTCTTCCTTTTGCTGCACGCGGCGCTCCTGCCGCTGAATCTCTTTACGGCGCTCATTGAGCTCCCGCTCTGATTCATTGCGAAGGCGATGGATCTCGTCCTTGCCCTCTAAAATAGTCTCTTTTTTCTTGGCTTCCGATGTTTTTATCGCATCACTAACGATCCTTTTGGCTTCCTGCTCAGCAGAACCGATGGCGGCCTCTGCCTGCTTTTTCCGGTGAGCAATACCAGCAGCGAAGGCAACTGCGCCTGCTGCTGCTGCAACCAGGATCGCGATGAGAATACACACCCATACAGGTACGCTCATATCCGGTACCATACCTCCTTTTCTTAAAAATATCAAATTGTAAAATCATTCACTCAAATCAAACGGGTGCGTTACGCCCGACAATTAAAGCAATATGCATTTCGATACTAATTGTATTACTTTACCCACCCCTGTGTCAAGAAAATTGTTCATAATTTCAATACTTTGTCTTTACAATTCTTTTTTCAAAAATTGTATGTTTAGATACAAAATTATGGTCTTTTTTCATGTTCTTCTGTAATCCAGTCATAAAATAATGGCGGAAGTTCCGGCTGGGTCTCCGTAATTTTTAGGCACTTTTCCAGAGCCTTAGCCCCTTCCTCTGCCATTGAATCCGTTGAGGCATATACGGTTGCCAACACTTCCCCTTGTTTCACAGAATCTCCCAGAGTCTTTGCAAACCGGATGCCCGCACCATAATCCAGCGAGCTTTCTTTTGTCTCCCGTCCTGCACCCAAAAGCACAGAACACCGGCCAATCCCCTGGGTGTCCATTGCTCCCAGCCAGCCAGAAGAGGCAGCCAATATCTGTCTCTTTGCTCGTCCCTGGGGTAAACCCTCCGGATGGCGCACCACTTTCGGGTCGCCTCCCTGCCGGCGGATCATTTCCTCCATCCGCTCTCGGGCACTGCCATCCCGCAACTTCTCCGCCGCCAAAGTCCGGGCCGTTTCCATATCCGGCGCTTTCTGTGCCAACCACGCCATTGCTGCCGCCACTTCTATAGAAAGCCGGCGTACATCCTCTGGCCCTTCGCCGCAAAGCACCCGGCAGGCTTCTTCTACTTCCAGCGCGTTTCCTACAGCCATACCCAAAGGGCGGTTCATATCGGTAATCAGAGCGGCAGTGGGTTTCCCTGCCCTGGTCCCAATAGAAACCATAGCCCGAGCGAGAGCACGGGAATCCTCCAGCGTCTTCATGAATGCGCCATCGCCGGTCTTAACATCCAGTACAATACAATCATTGCCTGCCGCCAGTTTTTTACTCATAATACTGGAAGCGATGAGTGGCAGGCTTTCCACGGTAGCGGTAACGTCCCGCAGAGCATAGAGCTTTTTATCAGCAGGAGCCAATTCCCCGCTTTGGCTGACGATACACACCCCTACTGTCCCGGCAATATCTGCAAAGGTTTCAGGTGGTAATTGAGTGGTAAATCCTGGAATTGATTCCAATTTATCGATGGTACCTCCGGTGTATCCTAGCCCGCGTCCACTCATCTTAGCTACCGTCACCCCACAGGCAGCCGCCAACGGTGCCGCCACCAGCGTGATTTTATCCCCCACGCCACCGGTACTGTGTTTGTCTACCTTCACTCCCGGGATGTGGGACAAATCTGCCATTTCCCCAGAACGGGCCATTGCCATAGTGAGCCAAGCCGTTTCCTCTTGGTTCATCCCCTGAATACAAATAGCCATTAGAAGTGCAGAGAGTTGGTAGTCCGGGATATCCCCGGTAGTGCAGCCCTGAACGAAATATTCGATCTCTTCCCGGGAAAGAGCTTTGCCCAGGCGCTTCCGGTTGAGGATATCATACATATGCAAGGCGATCCCTCCTATCGTAGATTCCCTGGACTAAATCCAAAAGGTAGAAGTTTCGACAAAGTATACTCTTTGTATTCATTGTTTTCTGTTGCCAATAAGACTAAAAAGGTTTCCGGGTCACAAAACTCCATCATGACCTGCCGACACACGCCGCAGGGAGGGCATTCCCCTTTACAGGCATCTCCCTGTTCCCCCCCTACAATTGCAATGGCGGTAAAGTTCTTTTCTCCCTCACTCACTGCTTTGGCAAAGGCAGTCCGTTCGGCACAAATCGACGGAGAGTATGCAGCGGACTCTATATTACATCCTGTATATATTTTTCCGTCTTCACACAGCAAAGCAGCCCCTACCGCAAAATGAGAATAGGGACAGTAGGCGTGCTCTCTAGCTATCTTGGCTTGTTGACATAAAAGATCTTTCCACTGCTCCATTTCTACACCGCCTATTCCGCGATTTCCAATGCAATCTCCATCATTTGGTTAAAGGTGGTCTGGCGCTCATCCGCAGAAAGGGCTTCCCCAGTAAGGGGAAGATCAGACACTGTAAACAGTGCTAATGCCTTTTTCCCAGCCCGTGCTGCGTTCATATACAGCCCAGCGGACTCCATCTCAACGCCCAACACTCCCATTTTTTTCCAGTCCTTTAAGCTGTCCGCATAGTCCCCATAAAACAGGTCGGAGGTCACCACATTGCCCACGTGATGGGGGACGTGCAGCTTCCTAGCAGCCTGCACCCCCTTTTCCAACAGGGAAAAATCCGCTGCCGGAGAAAAAGTACCCGGTAGACGGAACTGGGACCCATAATTGGAATCTGTACAGGCGCTCATAGCGAAAATAACGTCACGCAACGCCACATTTTCTCCGATTCCTCCAATAGAACCGATGCGGATAATATTCTCCACCCCATAAAAATGGTATAACTCATAGCTGTAAATCCCCATGGAAGGGATACCCATACCACTCCCCATCACAGAAATACGTTTTCCCTGGTATTCCCCTGTATATCCCAGCATATTCCGCACGGTATTGAAACACACTGGATGAGAGAGATAGGTTTCTGCGATATATTTGGCCCGAAGAGGATCTCCGGGCATGAGGACGGTACGGGCAATGTCACCCGGTTCGCCGTGATTGTGAGGGGTACTCATAAAACTGCCTCCTTTTTATTCATTGCATAGATACATTGGGGTATATAGTCGAATTTTCTGTGCAATTTATTGTATTTCTGCTATTATTATACCCCATCCTCCTAGGACCGTCAACGGCAAAAGAAGATGGGGTATTTTTCTTTTATGGGATTTTCGACGGTTACTCTACAGTCTCTTTTAGCAGTGCATCGATATAGGCGGCTGCACTTTCAAAGGTACGGGATACTACTTCCAAAACCGCCTTTTCTGAGGAAACCGGTGCGGCACTGGCAAAAGCCTTGAGCATAGGGATATCATTGCAGCCATCTCCCATGGTAAAGATATTCTGCCGGTCCCAATTCTTTAGCTCTGCCAGACGCAAAATCCCCTCTGCCTTGTTGAATCCATAGGGCACAGAATCGCAGCAGCGCCAGTTGACATGAGTGACGATCTTTCCAGGAAAAAGGCTGTCCAGATGTTTAGCAAAAGCCTGAGCCTGCTCTGGTTCTTCAAACAAAGTGCTGATCTGGATCACGTCTGATAGTTCCAACATTTTTTCCTTACTGCGGCGCCCGAGGTCACACACTTGGTCCCAATATGGGTCGCTGTTATCCTGTGTATGGGCCGCTAATCCGTTGCGAGTAGCCACCACATAATAAATGATTTCCTCCAGTTCCGGAAGGTTAAACACCGCTTTGGATACCTCCGGGTCAAATGCTGCCGACCATACAGGGTTACCGGCTCCGTCATGGATGGCCGCCCCATTGTCGCACACCAGAAAATCCACGGTAATGCCATGACGGCGCAGTTCCGGAATAATCATTTGAAAAGGACGTCCCGTGACAATTCCAAAGACATTGCCTGCTTTGCGCCAGCGCTCCACTGCTGCAAGGTTTCCAGGTACACATTCCTCTCCGGTATAAAAGGTGCCGTCAAAATCTGTTGCCAGTATTTTCATGAAAGTACCGCCTTTCCTGTTTTTTCGCAAACAGTATACCACGATTTCCTTCCAAATGCAAAAAAGGTCGAAAGCCAGCCATACTCCATTGCATTTCCCTCTGTGGTGTGATAAAATACCTCTGTAAGTTAGGTCGAGCTAACAAAAACAGAAAGGAACGACCCGTGAATGAGACTATGCGACGGAGAACCCGGCAAAACCTATGAAGTGTGTGCCATCCATCTAGCAATGCAGATGGAGAGGCGCTTGGAGGCCCTGGGGCTGACTCCTGGGGGAAAAATACAGATTTTAGGAAAAAAACCTCGGGGAGCCATGATTGTAAAATTTCGAGGTTCTCGCTTTGCCCTTGGCAAAAGGATGACGGAAAAGATTCAAATTCGAGAGGGGGCAGAGCAATGAAAAGTACAAAGATAGCCAGAAACCAAACTAACACTACAGAAGCCCGGCCCCTACGAGTAGGCTTTATCGGCAACCCCAACTGCGGAAAGACCACCCTATTCAACGCCTATACAGGCGCTAACCTAAAGGTGGCCAACTGGCCTGGTGTTACCGTAGAAAAGGTAGAAGGTTCCATGATTTTTCAGGGACGAAAAATTCAACTGGTAGACCTTCCCGGCACCTACAGCCTCACCTCCTACACTATGGAGGAGCAGGTATCCCGAGAGTACATCCTCAGCGACGACGTAGATGTCATCGTGGATGTGGCAGATGCTTCCGCTTTGGAACGAAACCTATATCTTACACTACAACTCATTGAGTTGGGGAAACCTGTGGTGCTGGCTCTAAACATGATGGATATCGTACAAAAGAGAGGCATGGAAATCGATATGCACCGTCTCCCGGAAATGTTAGGTATCCCAGTTATCGCGGTTAGCGCTAGAAAGCGCCGGGGGTTGGATGTGCTTATGCACGCGGTGCTCCACCATAGCGATCGAAAGGAACGCACTCCCCTGATCCACCATCACAACAACCGCAATTCCAAGCACCTTCACGATCACCATGAAGAATTCGCCATGGTGTACAGCGACGAGATCGAGGATAAGATTGATATCGTCAAGGCCCAACTGAAGGAAAAATATCCCACCCTCACCAACCACCGCTGGCACGCTATGAAGATTCTAGAAGGGGATACGGTGATTATGGAGAAATACCCGCTGGACCTTCCCAAAGGGCTGGCGGATTCCTGCGGCCAAGAGATTATCAACGAGAAGTACGACTTCATTGAGGAAATCATGGAGGAAACTTTGGTGAACCGGGATACCAAGGTTGCCCGTACGGACCGTATTGACCGGCTTCTCACCCACCGTTGGCTGGGGTTCCCCATTTTCCTGGCCATTATGGCGCTGGTATTTTTACTTACTTTCACCATAGGCGACTGGCTCAAGGAATACATGAGTTTGCTGCTGGAATGGATCTCCACTTCCCTGCGCACTGGTATGGAGAGCATTGCTGTCAATGAAATGCTCACCTCCCTGGTGGTAGATGGTATCGTGTCCGGCGTAGGCGGTATCCTTACTTTCCTGCCTAATATTATCATCCTGTTTTTGGCTTTGGCCTTTTTGGAGGACAGTGGCTATATGTCCCGGGCCGCCTACGTCATGGACGGCATCATGAGCCGTCTGGGCCTTTCCGGCCGGGCGTTCATTCCCATGATTCTAGGTTTTGGCTGCACTGTTCCCGCCATTATGGCCTCCCGTGCTTTGGAAGACCGGCGAGATCGGATGAAGACCATGCTGGTGACTCCTTTTATGTCGTGCAGTGCCCGTCTTCCTATTTACGTACTCTTTTCGGAGATGTTTTTTGAAGACAACGCTATGATCGTCGCCTACTCTATGTATGTGCTGGGATTGCTGGTAGCCATTTTGGTGGCGTTTGTCCTCCATCTCATTGACCGGAAAAATTCGGCTTACACGCTGCTCATCGAACTTCCCGAATACAAAGCCCCCAGCGCCCGCACGGTATTTATCTATGTGTGGGAAAAGGTGAAGGATTACCTTACCAAGGCGGGCACCACCATTTTCATTGCTTCTATTATTATGTGGTGCATTTTAAACTTTGGTCCTGGCGGTTACGTCTCCAATATTGCCGACAGCTTTGGCTCTATGATCGGTAAATGGATTGTCCCTGTGTTCCAGCCTATTGGCCTTGGTTACTGGCAGATCGTAGTGGCCCTCATCGCCGGTATTTCTGCCAAGGAAGTGGTGGTGTCCAGCTGCTCGGTACTGTTTAGTGTCAGCAATATCACCACGGCAGAAGGCATGGCTTCCCTCTCCGCTATCCTTGGGACTATGGGATTCGGCGCCCTTAACGCCTATGCCCTTATGGTATTCAGCCTGCTGTATGTGCCCTGCATTGCCACCCTGGCCACCATCCGTCGGGAATCCGGCAGTTGGAAATGGACGGGAATGGCCGCCCTGTTCCAGCTGGTACTGGCCTGGGGCGTCACCTTCCTGGTGTATCAGATCGGAGGGCTGTTTGTCTGATGGAATGGCTGATTCTTGCTGTAATTGTATTGTGGGCAGTTGGGGCGGTATTCTGGATGCGCCGCCGCAAAAAGCTGGGAAAAGGCTGCTGCGGAGGCTGTTCTGACTGCTCCATGCAGGGAAGCTGCCACGGCAATAAAAAAGCACAATAAATCAGAAATCCCTCGCCTACATGGCGAGGGATTTCTTCACGCAAAAAGCGCGGCAGCCTTTTGGCTTACCGCGCTTATTTTATAACGGATTCTATTAGTACTGACGGCCCCAGTATACCATATGTTTGGCGGGCTTGCCACAGCATACGCACACATCGTCCAGATGCTCTTCCTCAAAGGGGATGCAGCGGGACTTCACGCCGCCGGTCTCTTCCTTCAGCTTATCCTCACAGGCACTATCACCGCACCACATAGCCTTGATAAATCCGGGCTTATTAGCAGCAATATCCAGGAACTCTTCATGGGTATGAGCCACAAAGGTCTTTTCATGGAGGTTTTGAAGGGCGCGCTCGTACATACCGTCATGCACTGCCTGGAGCAACTCGGGGATCTTAGTCTCCAGTTCATCCAGAGAAACAAAGATCTTCTCCCGGTTATCACGGCGCACCAGCACGCACTGGTTCTTCTCCAGGTCCTTGGGGCCAATTTCCAGACGCAGCGGCACACCCTGCATCTCGTACTGGCTGAACTTCCATCCAGGGGACTGCTCGCTATCATCCAGCTTGATGCGGAACTGCTCACCCAGACGGTCGGCCAGCTCGCGGCTCTTTTCCAGAACACCCGGCTTATGCTGTGCGATAGGCACAATAACCACCTGAATGGGGGCAATGCGGGGCGGCAGTACCAGGCCGTTATCGTCGCCGTGGACCATAATGATGGCGCCGATCATACGGGTAGAAACGCCCCAGCTGGTCTGATGCGGAGTCTGAAGAGTATTGTCACGGCCGGTAAAGGCAATACCAAAGCTCTTGGCAAAACCATCGCCAAAATAGTGGCTGGTACCGCCCTGAAGAGCCACGCCGTTGTGCATCATAGGCTCAATGGTATAAGTGGCCTTAGCGCCGGCAAACTTCTCTTTCTCTGTCTTTTTGCCAGTGACAGCGGGGATAGCCAGGGTCTCGCGGTAGAAAGCCTCATACAGCTTCAGCATCTGCATGGTCTCTTCCTCGGCCTCCTCGGCAGTCTCGTGCATGGTGTGGCCTTCCTGCCACAAAAACTCGGAAGAGCGCAGGAAAGGCCGGGTGGTCTTTTCCCAACGAACGACGCTGCACCACTGGTTGTACAGCTTGGGCAGGTCACGCCAAGACTTGATGACCTTCTGGTAATGCTCGCAGAACAGCACCTCACTGGTAGGACGGACGCACAGGCGCTCTGTCAGCTCTTCCTGGCCGCCCTGGGTTACCCAAGCCACCTCGGGGGCAAAACCCTCTACGTGATCCTTTTCCCGCTGGAGCAGGCTTTCTGGGATAAACAGGGGCATATACACATTCTGTACCCCTACCTTTTTAAACCGGGCATCCAGATCCTTCTGGATGTTCTCCCAGATGGCATAGCCATAAGGCTCAATGACCATGCAACCCTTCACGCTGGAATAATCCATCAGTTCTGCTTTTTTTACAATATCCGTGTACCATTTGGAGAAGTCCTCGTCCATGGACGTGATAGCTTCCACCATTTTTTTCTGTTGTGCCAAAGCGATCGCTCCTTAGCTTTTATAAGATACGAGGGCTTCCCACAAGGGAATTAGTCCTCTTTTTTGTTGCCAGTAAAACGGTTCAGGCAAAAGATGAGAATGAAGATGAGCACCATTACCACAAAGATGCCCAACATGCCCTTGCCCATAAGCTCCAAGGACTTCATAATGTCTTCTGTCTGCACCGGACCCAAAGCGCTGTCAAACGCTTTTGCCAGTAAATTCATAACCATCCATTTCATATTATGACAACCCCCAGATTCCAGCCAGAGACAGGATAATACCGCCTGCTACCACAGAGCCAATCTGGCCGGCCACATTGGCGCCCACTGCGTGCATGAGCAGGTGGTTCTGATTGTCTTCCTTCAGCGCCATTTTTTGGATTACACGGGCGCTCATAGGGAAGGCGGAGATGCCTGCGCCACCCACCATAGGATTGATTTTCTTATCCTTGGGCAGGAACAGGTTCAAAATCTTGGCAAACACCACGCCGCCGATGGTATCGAAGATAAACGCCACCAGGCCCAGAGCCATAATCAGCAGGGTGCCCCAGTTGAGGAACATATCTGCCTGCATCTGGAAGGCAATGGTGATACCCAGGAAAATCGTAATCAGGTTGGCCAGCGGCCCCTGGGCGGTTTGAGAGAGAGTTTCCAGTTTACCGCACTCGCGGATCAGGTTGCCGAACATAAGGAAGCCCACCAGAGCAACAGAAGAGGGGGCGATCAGGCCGGCAATCAGGGTAACGATAATGGGGAACAGGATCTTGGTGGTGCGGGAAACAGACTGCGGATTGTAGGGCATCCGGATCTGGCGCTCCTTTCTGGTGGTGACCAGACGGATGGCCATAGGCTGGATAATGGGCACCAATGCCATATAGGAGTAAGCAGCCACTGCAATCGCACCCATATAATTGCTTTGCAGCTGCTGAGAAACCAGGATCGAGGTGGGACCATCTGCCGCACCGATGACACCGGCACTCATAGCATCCTTCAACGGGAAGCCAAGAAGCACGGCCAGAAGCACGGTAAAGAAAATACCGAACTGGGCAGCGCCGCCAAAGAGCAGCATCTTGGGGTTGGAAAGCAGGGGACCAAAATCGATCATGGCACCGATGCCGACAAACAGCAGCAACGGGAAAGCTTCAGAAGCCTCAATACCATGCTCAAACAGCCACTGCACAATCCCGTTTTCTCCCAGCACGCCTGGCAGGGGAAGGTTTACAAGGATTGCGCCGAACCCCATGGGCAGTAGCAGCGCCGGCTCAAAGTCCTTCTTGATGGCCAGCCAGATGAGCAGGCCTCCGATGAGCCACATGATGAGCATATTCCAGTGCTCGATCATATACATAGCGCCGTCGGTCAGAAATGAAAAATCACTCAACAGGTTTAACTCTCCTTTGTTGATAAAATTAGCGGCTTATGCCGCTGGAATCTTTTTTATTATACCGGTTCAACCCGGAGATTTCAACTGAAAAAACACAAAGCCGCCGAAAAAGTTTACATTTATACAAATCCTCTCTTATACGCAAAAATCCGCTGCGGCTTCCTATACAGAAAGCCAACAGCGGATAACGTCCTACAACAGGAAATCAGGCATGATCCTCGATGTACTTGACCAGCTCACCGACGGTCTTGATGTTCTCAATCTCAGTGTCGGGCACTTCGATCTCAAACTCATCCTCGATGGACATCAGAAGATCCACCACGTCCAGGGAATCTGCACCCAGATCCTCGCTAATAGTGGTGTCGTTGGTAATAGTGTCTTCCTCTACGTCAAACTGCTCGCTGAGGATGGCCTTCACCTTCTCAAATACCATAATCCGTTTCCTCCTTTACCGTGTAGTATGGATTTTCAGCAGATATCCGTCCTTCGGCACTGGCGTTGCTCTAGACAAATCCGTGTCGAATATGCTACAATCCAGACAGCCGCTTTTATGGAAACGCGGGTCTGAATCACTCGTTAGGACAGATTTTTGATTTCCATATCCAAATATTATTAGCAAATGCTTCCTTTGTCAATATCAAATTAAAAAATACTGACTTTTTTTCCTGTATTTTTTATAAAAAGGGGATGTTTTTATCTTATGTGTACAGAAACGACTGCTGATTATGCCGTAATTGGCCATCCCATTGGCCATACCATGTCCCCCTTTATTCACCAGAGGCTCTTCGCTCTTTCTGGGATGCCCCATGTCTCGTACCAAGTTATAGACATTCCACCCGAGCGTTTGGCTTCTTCTATGCCCCTGCTCCGCAGTCTGCGGGGGTTCAATATTACTATCCCTCATAAAGAAGCTATTATTCCTCTTTTGGATCAATGCAGCCCTCAGGCCCACGCCTTTGGCTCTGTAAATACCGTGTGCACCAAAAACGGCATCAGCACCGGCTATACTACCGACGGTATTGGCTGCCTAAAAGCATTAGAAGCCGCGGGGATTTCTCCCGAGGGCCACTGCCTTCTGCTAGGAAGCGGAGGGGCAGCGCGGGCGGTAGCCTTTGCCCTTACAGACGCCTGTACCTCTCCCCACATTACTTTTGCGGTTCGGGAGGGCAGCCTGCCAAAAGCACTTCAGCTTTGTGCCTCTCTTTCCCAATATGCTGCTGAGCAGGGCAAAACAGGAAAATATGAAGCCTGCACCTATTCTGTGTTAGAGGGGCTGGCAGGCGTCCCTTCCGGGGTACCTCTCTTTCACTTGCTGTTGAACTGTACCAGTGTGGGCATGTATCCCCGTATTGATGGCTGTGCCGTATCAGAAAAAATCATCTCCCGGTGCGGCGCTGTTTTTGATGCTGTCTACAATCCCCATGATACCCGCCTATTAAAGACCGCCCAAGCTCTGGGAATCCCCGCCGTTCACGGCATGGCCATGTTGGTATGGCAGGCTGCGGCCGCTCACGAGATCTGGGACGGCTCTACTTACCGCCCGGAAGACATGGCACAGCTCACCGAAGATGCCGCCCAGGAAATGGCCCGCCGGTTCCAGGGAGGGAAAAAATGAAACAGAATCTGATTTTATGCGGCTTTATGGGCTGCGGAAAATCCACCATAGGCCGCCGATTGGCTGCTCTTTCCGGCCGGGAACTGGTGGACATGGACGCTTTTATCCAGCAGGAACAAACCATGACCATTTCGGAAATTTTTTCCCGCTTCGGGGAATCTGCCTTCCGAAAAATGGAGACAGACGCTGCCCGTGCTCTTTCCCAAAGAGAGGGACTGGTCATTGCCTGCGGAGGCGGCACGGTGTTGAATCCGGAAAACGTAGAGCTGCTAAAAAAAAGCGGTGTAATCCTTTTGCTGGATGTACCGCTGCCGGCTTTACAGGAGCGGCTAAAAAATGACACCCAGCGTCCCTTGTTGCAACGTCCCGATCGTCGGGAATTTATTGAGACTCTTCACGCCCAACGGATGCCCCTATACCGACAGGCTGCCGACTATGTAGTGCCAGCAGGCGCTCCAGGGAATGTGGTGGCCAAAACCATTTTGAAAATGCTTGGAGAGGAGGAAACATCTTGAAGGATGTTTGGATCATCGGCGGAGCAGACGGCCCTACTGCTATTTTCGTGACAGGCCATAAACCTCATAAAAATCACAAAGTCTCGGTCCTTTTCAAAAGCGCCGGCGTTTTTTCCTGCTTGCTTTTGGGTCTAGTATTCCTTCTACGCTGCTTTTTTAGGAGAGGCAAGTAAATTTTTCTAGCCTTTGTCTCAAAAGCGGTTTTCCAGCATTTTAAAGCCCGTTTGTGGTACATCTGATTTTGTCCCTGCCAGCCTCCGGTATTCTCGGGGGCTTTTTCCATACCTTTTTTCAAATACATAACCAAACTGTTGCCGGCTGTTATAGCCGCAGGCAAAAGCAATGTCCGTAATGGTTTGCCGGGTATTTTTTAGCAGGAATCCAGCTTTCTCCATACGCATGGCATGGACTGCATCCATCACACTGCCTTTTTCATATTGGGCAAACAGAGTTTGTAAATAGGCGGCACTGATTCCCACAGCCTGTGCTACCTCCCCTACCCGCAATTCTTCTTCATAATGAGCCGAAATATACTCTTTCGCCTTTCGTAAATATCCAATCCCCGTAGTGGGAAGGGTACTGCACCGGGCGATCTCGATCATCATCCGCTGAAATAGCAGGGAAGTGAGGTAAGGTTCCCCTCCCTCTTCCAGTTCAACAATCAGGTCCCGCAGAGCTTGTCCGGCACGTACGCTATCGTGTAGAAGCTTTATGGGACGGCTATCTTGAAAAAACGCCCTTACTTCCCGACTTTCTTGCCATAGCCTTCCCACCTCTAGGCCACTGTCGCCAGTGTAAAACTCCAAATTCATTATCTCACAGGAGGTCTCCACTATCAGGGAATGCTCTACATCTTCTTCCAAAAAAACCAGTTGTCCCGCCTTCAAGTCAACCTGCTCTTGATTTGTGAAAATCTTGCATTTTCCCGACCGTACGCACATCACCTCACAGCTGTGATGCTGGTGGGGTTCCATGGAAAAGCTCTTCCATTTCAGGTTATAATATGCGGAAATCTTCACATTCTCCATATAATTTTTAGAAGATGGCACTGTACTTCCTCCCGTCTCCCTTTTTTAAAAGCATACCTCTCCAAAAAGAAAAATACAAGGATTTCTTCCATTTTTTCATTTGGTTTTCAATTTATTCCACATCCTATTTTTTTAAGGAGTATACTGGGGCTGCACCGGGTAGACCGGTCCAATCAAATTTTCCGGGAGGAATCACCATGAGTTTCAAGCTTGCCATTATCGGTGCAGGCAGTCTAGTATTTGCCCGCACTCTGTTTACCGACATTATGTCTGTTCCCGAGTTCCGGGACATCGAGATCGCTTTTACGGACATCAACGCCGACAACTTGGAAAAAGTCACCTACCTGTGCCAGCGAGATCTGGAGGCTAACGGAATCCATACGAAGATCCAATCCACCCTTAACCGCCGGGAAGCCTTCAAAAATGCCCGCTATATCGTCAACTGCGTGCGGGTCGGCTGTCTGGAGGGATTTGAGAAAGACGTGGAGATTCCTCTAAAATACGGCGTGGACCAATGTGTAGGCGATACCCTGTGCACCGGCGGCATCATGTACGGCCAGCGCACCATTGCCGAGCTTTTGAACTTCTGCAAGGATATCCGAGAAGTAGCGGAGCCGGGGGCCATTATGCTCAACTACTCCAATCCCAACGCTATGGTCACTTGGGCCTGCAACAAATACGGCGGCGTGCCCACCATCGGCCTTTGCCACGGAGAAATTCACGGAGAGCACCAAATTGCCGAGGCTCTCCATATCCCTCACGAAGAGCTGGACTTTATCTGTGCCGGCATCAACCACCAAACCTGGTATATTTCTGTCAAACACCACGGCGTGGAAATGCTGGACCGTATCCGCAATGAGTTCGACAAGGTAGAACAATTTAACCGGCAGGAAAAGGTACGCATCGATATTCTCAAGCGCTTTGGATATTACTCCACCGAGTCCAACGGCCATCTTTCCGAATATGTGGCATGGTATCGCAAGCGCCCAGAGGAGATCGAGCGGTGGATCGACACTTCCGACTGGATTCATGGAGAAACCGGTGGATATCTGCGGGTTACCCGGGAGGAACGGGACTGGTTTGAGACGGACTATCCCAAGATCGTACAGGAACCGCCGAAAAAATATGACGGGAGTTGCCGGAGCAAAGAGCACGGCTCCTATATTCTGGAGGCATTGGAGACAGGCCGCCGGTACCGTGGGCATTTCAATGTGATGAACGAGGGGTGCATTACCAATCTGCCCTTTGAGTGTGTAGTGGAGGTACCCTGCTATGTGGACGGCAACGGCATTTCGGTTCCCAAGGTGGGAGATCTTCCTCTGGGCTGTGCTGCGGTATGTTCCCAGTCTATCTGGGTGCAGAAGCTGTCAGTAGAAGCAGCTGTTCACGGCGACGTTCAGCTTTTAAAGCAGGCAGCCATGATGGACCCCCTTACCGGTGCGGTGTGCAATCCCCCGGAAATTTGGCAAATGATCGACGAAATGCTCATTGCCGAGGAGGAGTGGCTCCCTCAATATACGGAGGCCATTGCCGCCGC
Organism: uncultured Clostridia bacterium; assembly: GCA_944384915.1. Classification (GTDB taxonomy): domain Bacteria; phylum Bacillota; class Clostridia; order Oscillospirales; family Acutalibacteraceae; genus Heritagella_A. The sequence continues at coordinate 48,792 of CALWVH010000135.1, forward strand.
CAAAGAGAATTTTGCAAAAGGAAATCTGATCCCCACCAAAGAGGATTACCGCGGGGCAGTACGTATCCGCCAGAAGACGGTAGCAGAGATTGAAAAAGAACGGGAAAAGCGGGTTATCACCGCACAATAAGCGCATACTAATAGAAAGCCCGGCCTTGCAGCAGGCAAATCCCTCTGCAAGGCCGGGTTTTACAGGCTGTAATAGCCTTTATGTATTTAGTAATACCGCAACACTGCCACTACTTTTCCCAAAATCATCACGTCCCGGGAATAGATAGGGTCAAAATCTGGGTTCTCCGGCTGTAAACGGATGCAGTCTTTTTCCCGGTACAACCGCTTTACCGTGGCCTCATCTTCGATCATAGCCACCACGATAGCGCCATCATCGGCGGTTGGCGTTTTTTCTGCGATCACATAATCCCCATCCAAAATGCCAGCGTTTTTCATGCTCATGCCGTCCACGTGAAGGGCAAACAGCTCTTTACCGGCAGCATGGTTAGCAGAATAAGGCAGGTATCCCTGGATCTCCTCCACCGCCAAAATAGGCATACCGGCGGTTACACGCCCCAGAATGGGCACCTGCATGGCTTCTTCAGAACCCTCAATACGGATGGAACGGTTTAATCCCGCCTGCCGGGTAATATAACCTAATTCCTCCAGGGTTCGGAGATGGGCATGGACAGTAGAGGTGGATTTCAACCCCGTTGCCGCACAAATCTCACGCACTGACGGCGGGATACCGTACTGGGCCTTCTCCTTTAAAAAATCATATATCTTCTGCTGGCTTTTACTCAGCTTTTTCATCACACAACGCCTCCTGCCGTCAGCTTATGTTTTCTACTCTTTGTATTTACAGTATACCATAAACTGATAAAAAACACGAAACATTTGTTTGAATTTTTTACAAAATTTTTCCGGGAAAATTCAAGATGTATTCACAACATATTAACAAATAATCTGTGCAACTTATCTATAATAAGGTTGTATTCAGATGGAGCCGCACCATTCTTGGATACATGTTCTACCCTCCTCAATATACCCCTTAAACGTAAGGAAAGGGACCGGAAAGCACACCGGTCCTTTTTCTTTTTCTTTAAAATAGAATAAAGCGTTTTTTTCAGGCCAAAATAGAAGCGTCCATCTCTATTATTATTCAATGCGCCTGACCTTTGTCGCCGGCAGATCTTCCGGCAGGGCGCGGAAAGGCCTGATGAATCATGAATCATAAAAAAAACTCTTCGAAAAACCGCGGTTTTATCATCGCTTCCGGGATCTGCCTGATCGCCATTGGTGTGGCCGCATGGGCCTCCTATGACAGCATCATGCAGGAACCCACGGATCTGGATTCCCCCGTATCTATCTCTGAGCTTCCTTCTCAGGAGGATAACACCTCCTCTCTGGTGGAGCCTACTCCTACTCCCGACCAAGAAGTGGCCGGCAATGTAACTTCTACCCCCAAACCCTCTCCCACTGCTGCTCCCACCGCTACCCCTGCTCCTGAACCTAAACAGGTAGATCTTTCCTTCCCGGTGGGTCAAAAAGTCCTCAAGCGGTTCAGCGACGGTGTTCCTGTTTTTTCCGACACCATGCAGGACTGGCGTGTGCATAGCGGCGTAGATCTGGAAGCAGCCCAGGGAGAAAGCGTCAAAGCTATGGCTGAGGGCACGGTACAGGAAGTTTTAGAGGATCCTCTTTTGGGAAAAATTGCAGTGATTACCCACGGGGACATTGACGCCTGGTACTGTGGTCTGGGAGATAAGGTACTGGTAGAAAAAGGCTCCACTGTGACGGCTGGACAAGAAATCGGCACGGTTGGAGAATGCCCCTGTGAATCCGCAGAAGCCAGCCATCTCCACTTGGAGATGAAAAAAGACGGGGAATGGATCGATCCTCTTTCCCGACTCATGGAATAAAAACAGCCCCATTTGCCGGCAATCAAAATGCCAAAGCAAATGGGGCTGTTTTTTGTCAACATTCAAAAGTTACGGGGTTTTAGAACACACCCATTACTTTATTCTGATTTTTCCTGATCTTCATAATCATTGGCCAGATGGAACCGGTCGATGATGTACATGCACAGGCCCATGATCATACCCACTACACAGGCCAGCACCATACCGGTGAGCTGGATATTGCCCAGGTTCACGGTAATACCGGACAGACCTGTAACGAATACCACAGCCGTCAAAGCCTGGTTCCGAGCGCGGCCATAATCCACCTTGGAATCCACCAGAATACGCAGGCCGGAAGCACCGATCATACCGTACAGCAGGAAAGAAATGCCACCGATCACCGGGCCAGGAATGGTGGAGATCAAAGCAGAAAATTTGCCGATAAAACCACACACCACAGACAATACCGCGGCTCCGCCGATAACCCACACGCTGTATACCTTGGTCATGGCCATAACGCCGATATTCTCACCATAAGTGGTGGTGGGAACAGAACCGATCAAGCCGGAGACAGCTGTAGAAATATTGTCTCCCAGCAGGGAACGGTGCAGGCCAGGGTCCTTGAGCAGGTCACGGCCTACGATCTTACTGGTCACGATCTGATGGCCAATATGCTCAGAGGCGATCACCAACAGCACCGGGATCATAGTGAGGATAGCGTTGGTGTCGAATTTTGCCATTTGGAACTTAGGCAGAGACAGCACATTTGCCTCCTGAATAGAGGAATAATCGATCATTCCCAGGCAGGTAGCGGTCACATAACCCGCTACAATGGCGATAAGGATGGGAATTACGCCAAAGAACTTACGGAACAGGATAGAACCGAAAACTGCCACACACAGGGTCACTACAAATACGGCAATGTTTTTGGGGTCCACAGAACCTTCCGTGACCACCATACCACCAGTGCTGGCGGCGTTGCCTGCCAATTCCAGACCGATGAGGGCCACTACCGGACCCATAGCCGCAGGAGGGAGAATAATGTCGATCCAACGGGAACCAAACTTCCAAATAATGAGAGCCAGCACGCAGCCCAACACGCCCACTGCCACAAAGCCGCCCTGGGCATAGGAGAATGCCTCCATATGCTGGGCCAACTGCTCTTCTGTGGGATTGGTCAGGTTGGGATTCTCCGCATAAGGGGAACCATGTTGGGACATCACCAGCAAAGCCGGTGCGATAAAGGCGAAGCTGGAGCCCAGATAAGCCGGCGCTTTTGCCTTGGTGATGAAGATGAAAAACAAGGTACCAAGGCCGTTCATCAGCAGCACGATGGCCGGGTCAATGTGGAACAATGTGGGGACCAGCACCGATGCGCCAAACATGGCGAACATATGCTGGATGCTCAGGGGAATGGCCTGCCCCAGCGGCGGCCGTTCGTTTACCTGAATGATTCGTTTTGCCATTCTTTTTCCTCTTTTCCTGTTTTTATTCCTCGGGAAAATATCCTTCTCCCGCAACAAAAGCCCGGGTCCCGGCTTTAACACAAACCGGGAGGCGAGCTTTTATCTGCCATATTATTATTTTCTTACAAATGCCGATTTTGGCATACCGCAAATGGGGCACACCCAATCATCAGAAAGCTCCTCAAAGGAGAGGTCCGGATCGTTATACAAATATCCGCACACGGTGCACACCAACATCTCCCCATCGTTTCCTTCATCCGCAGGGCGAAGAGGCTGGTACACAGGGGCGTTTTTGGGCACTCCTCCCTTGATGACCTGCCGGTAATAATCGTAGGTCATAGGCTTACGCCGGGTATGCTCACTGCCAGCCACAATTTCCGCTAAAAATAAGGTATGGGTGGGACTTTCCATACAGTCCACCATCCGGCACAAAAACCAACAGCAGATGTTCTCCCGGATCACCGGTACCCCTTCCCGCAGCACTTTATGGCGGATATTAGAGAGCTTTCCCCCGTTCTTTCCAGAAGTAAATCCCAAAGCACCCACCACCGCGCCGGAGGTATCCTCCGACAGCACTGCCACGGTAAACAGCTTGTGCTCTTTAATGCACTGGCAACTGTAATTATCCCGGCTCATGCTCAGGGTAATCATCAGCGGGGCGGTATTGGTTACCTGCATCACGGTATTGACGATACAGGCAGAAGGACCGTTATTTCCCTTCACACCGATGGCATACATACCATAAGATAAAGTCCGCAAAATATTCGGTTCCAAAAACGTCACCTCCAAAAACTACTCAGGAACGGCTCCCCTTGATCTTCTCCCAATAGGCTCGGAAAGCCTGCTCGTTTTTATTGTCCCCATATTCATAATACCGGGTATCCTTTAGAATATCCGGCAGATACTGCTGCTCCACCCAACGGTTGGGGTAATCGTGAGGATACTTGTAAAACTGGCCCTTTTTCTCCACCTCTGCGCTGTCATAGTGCTTGTTTTGCAGCTGCCGGGGAATACTCCCCACCTTACCATTTTCCACATCCTTCATGGCGGCGATAATGGCGTTGTGGGCGGTATTGGATTTTGGAGCCGTAGCCACTAGGACTACTGCGTCTGCCAAAGGAAGACGGGCCTCCGGCAACCCCACCATCATGGCGGCGTCCACCGCAGCCTTCACAATGGGGATAATTTGAGGCCAAGCAAGGCCCACGTCCTCACAGGCACACACCATCAACCGGCGGCAGGCAGAAGCCAGATCCCCCGCCACCAACAAACGGGCCAAATAATGGATGGCCGCGTCTGGATCGCTGCCCCGCATGGATTTCTGGAAGGCGGAGATAATATCGTAATGCTCGTCGCCCTCCCGGTCATACCGCATGGCGCTGCGCTGGGTCAATTCCCTGGCCAGCTCCATGGTCACTGTGAGCACCCCTTCCTCCTTCTGGGCAGAAAGGCAGCACAGCTCCACAGCATTCATGGCCTTGCGCACATCCCCGCCGCAGGCAGTGGCGATGTACTCACACACTCCAGCCTCCCGGGAAACTGGGTCCCCCAGCTCTTCTTCCAGCAAAGTAAAAGCCCGCTCTACAGCTGGAACTACGTCAGCACTTTCCACCGGCTTAAATTCAAACACCGTAGAGCGGCTGAGGATGGCATTGTAAACGTAAAAATAGGGATTTTCTGTGGTGGAAGCAATCAGCGTAATGCTCCCGTTTTCGATAAACTCCAGCAGGGTTTGCTGCTGCTTTTTATTGAAGTACTGGATCTCATCCAGATACAACAGCACGCCGTTGATCCCCTCCAGAGTATTGGTGCTGGCGATAACCTCCCGGATGTCTGCTGTAGAAGCAGTGGTACCGTTGAGTTTGCACAGCCGTTTATGGGTATTTTTGGCGATAATGGAGGCCACGGTGGTCTTTCCCACTCCCGAGGGACCATAAAACACCATATTGGGGATCTCGCCGGATTCGATGATGCTGCGCAGGGCCTTCCCCGGCGCCAGCAAATGGCGCTGGCCCACCACCTCATCCAGTGTTTTAGGGCGGATACGGTCCGCCAATGGGGCTGCCACCGCAGCACCTCCTTTCCGGGACATAGTTTGTGTTTTATATTTTAGAGAAGGTTTTTCTTTAAAAAATCCTCTCTAGTACAGTTCCATTTTTATGCGATTGCCTTACCGTTCATGCACTCAGCAATACAGGGGATATTTGGCGCACAGAGCGTTGACCATCTCCCGCACTTTGTCGGCATTGGCATCGAAGTCCTCCACTACCATGGCGATGCACTGGGCGATTACATCCATATCCTCTGCATTGAGGCCACGAGTCGTGACAGCAGGGGTACCCAGACGGACGCCGCTGGTAACAAAGGGGCTGCGCTGCTCATTGGGAACGGTATTCTTGTTGGCGGTGATATACACCTCATCCAGACGGTGCTCCAGCTCCTTGCCGGTAAGCTCCATACCTGTGAGGTTCAAGAGCATCAGATGGTTATCGGTACCGCCGGACACCAGCTTCAGTCCACGGGATGTCAAGCCATTGGCCAGTGCTTGGGCATTCTCCACCACACGGCGGCCATACTCCTTAAACTCCGGCTTGAGGGCCTCTCCAAAGCACACTGCCTTACCTGCAATGATGTGCATCAGCGGGCCGCCCTGGGTACCGGGGAAAATAGCCTTATCAATGGCCTTGGCATATTCTTCTTTGCAGAGGATCAAACCGCCTCTGGGACCGCGCAGGGTCTTGTGAGTGGTGGTGGTCACCACATCTGCCCACGGCACCGGGTTGGGATGCTGGCCTGTGGCTACCAAGCCGGCAATATGGGCCATGTCCACCATCAGATAAGCGCCGCAGTCATCGCAGATCGCGCGGAGCTTTTCAAAATCAATGACTCTGGGGTAAGCACTGGCACCAGCCACGATCATCTTGGGCTTGACCTCCATGGCCTGTGCGTGGAGCTTCTCATAATCGATATAGTGGGTCTCCGGGTCTACACCATAGGGCACAAAATTAAAGTAGCTACCGGACATATTTACCGGGGAACCATGAGTCAAGTGGCCGCCTTCTGCAAGGTTCATACCCATGACAGTGTCACCGGGCTTGAGGAGAGCGAAATAAACAGCCATGTTGGCCTGTGCGCCAGAATGGGGCTGCACGTTGGCATGGTCCGCACCAAAAAGCTGGCAGGCACGCTTTCTGGCGATCTCTTCTACGATATCCACATACTGGCATCCACCATAGTACCGCTTTCCGGGATATCCTTCTGCATATTTATTGGTAAGGATGCTCCCCATAGCGGCCATCACTGCCGGGGAAACAATATTTTCAGAGGCGATGAGTTCCAGATTCCGGCGCTGGCGTCCCAGTTCCAGATTCATGGCCTCTCCTACCTCGGGGTCATAAGCGGAAACAAATCCAATGGTATCCATCATATCCTGATACATAATACTCCTCCAGCCAAATGATTTTATTTTTACGCTTTAGCGCACTATTGCAATTATTATACACGCTTTCCAGGATAAGTACAACGAATTTTGTAAAATTTCTTTCCACCTTATCGAGTTCTGGAAATGCTGTCATAGAAAGCCACAAAAAAACAGGGCTGATTTCTCAGCCCTGTTTTATCTTTTTACTGTCTGCCAATGGTGTGCTTCACACGGTCACGCTCTTCGGCACGCTTAGCGTTATTCCAACGGTCGGTGGTGCCTACCAGATAGCCGGTGATGCGGCGGATACGCTCAAAGCCCACGCCCTCGCCGATGTTCTTTTCTTCGTTATGGTTTCTCATTTCAGTCATAGCGCACATCTCCATTTTTATTTTTATAGTTTTAGTTTGCAATAAATGTGTTTTAGAAAAGGCGGTTTTTCATCAGCAATCGCAGTGATACTGGGGAACATTGGGATATTTCTTCCGCAGTTCATCCAGCTTTTCACGGCTTACGGATTCTCCGGCACGGCGTCCGCAACGGGGGCACACTTCGCCGATAATACCATTATAACCGCAAACTGGATCGCGATCTACAGGATGGTTCACAGAACCATACCCGATACCGGCTTCCTTCATGCAGCGGATCACGCTCTCGAAGGCGTCCAGATTCTTGCAAGCATCGCCATCCATCTCCACATAGCTGATATGGCCTGCGTTGGTCAGCGCATGATAGGGGGCTTCCAGCTGAATCTTCCGATAAGCGCTGATAGGATAATACACTGGCACATGGAAGGAGTTGGTATAATACTCGCGGTCGGTCACGCCGGGGATCTTGCCGTACTTCTTGGCGTCGATACGCACAAAGCGTCCGCTTAATCCCTCAGCAGGGGTTGCCAACAGGCTCCAGTTAAGATGGGTCTTTTCACATTCGTCGTCCATGCGCTTACGCATATGGCCGATGATCTCCAAGCCCAGCTTCTGGCTTTCGGCGCTTTCGCCGTGATGCTTGCCGGTGAGGACCTTCAGGGTCTCTGCCAAGCCGATAAAGCCCACGCTCAGGGTGCCGTGCTTCAGCACCTCTGCCACGGTATCGTCCCGATTCAGCTTTTCAGAATCGATCCACACGCCCTGACCCATGAGGAAGGGGTAGTTATATACTTTCTTGCTGCACTGGATCTTAAACCGATGGAGCAGCTGTTCAATTACCAGATCAATGCGGTCATCCAGCAGCTCGTAGAACTTCTTGATATCCCCCCGGGCTTCGATACCCAGACGGGGCAGGTTAATAGAGGTAAAGCTCAAATTTCCGCGGCCGCAGGTCACTTCCCGGTTGGGATCATAGGTGTTGCCCATCACGCGGGTACGGCAGCCCATATAAGCCACTTCGCTGTCATAATCGCCAGGCTTATAATATTGCAGGTTAAAGGGAGCATCCAAGAAGCTGAAATTGGGGAACAGCCGCTTGGCAGATACCCGGATAGCCAACTTGAACAGGTCATAGTTGGGATCGCCAGGATTATAGTTGACCCCTTCCTTTACTTTAAAGATCTGTACTGGGAAAATAGGGGTCTCCCCGTCTCCCAAACCAGCTTCTGTGGCAAGCAGCAGGTTACGGATAACCATGCGAGCTTCGGCGCTGGTATCAGTACCGTAATTCAAAGAACTGAAGGGCACCTGTGCGCCGGCACGAGAATTCATGGTGTTCAGGTTGTGTACCAGAGCTTCCATAGCCTGATAGGTGGCATTGTCTGTCTCGTCCCATGCAGTCTCGCAGGCATAGCGGTGAGCCGCCTCTGCGGTCTGGGCATAAATGGGCTGATATCCCCCTTCCTGCTGATGGGCGGGAAGATATTTTACCAGCTCCTTGCCATACTCCTCAGAGCCGCTGAGGGTGATGTCAGAGCCAAGATCCTCTCGGATAGCGGCTACCAGTGCCTGAGCATCCTGGTGGCTGAGGTTTTCATGGAGCTGCAAATATTGGGCCAGAGCCTTAAAATACAGCTTCCGGTAAGTCTTGGCCACGCCGGGGGCCATACAGTAATCAAAATTCGGGATACTCTGGCCGCCGTGCATCTCATTCTGGTTGGCCTGGATAGCGATACAAGCCAGAGCGGAATAGCTGCGGATATCATTGGGCTCCCGCAGATAACCATGCCCAGTGGAAAAGCCGTTATGGAACAGCTTCAGCAGATTGATCTGGCAGCAAGTTTCCGTAAGGGCATAAAAATCTTTATCATGGATATGGATATCGCCGTTCTGATGGGCTTCTGCCATATCTCTGGGGATAACATACTCATCATAGAAGGCCTTGGCGCCTTCGGAACCATATTTCAGCATAGTACCCATGGCGGTATCTGCATCAATATTGGCGTTTTCTCTCTTTAGATCCACATCGGCACTGGGACGGAAGGTAAGATTCTCATAGATTTTCATCAGGTTAGCGTCCATTTCCCGCATCTTCTGATGCTCGGCACGATACAAGATGTAGGCCTTGGCAGTTTTGGGAAGATCAAACTCAATGAGCTTTTCTTCCACCGTATCCTGTACCTGTTCTACAGTAGGAACCACCCCTGCCTGATCATACACTGCCACTACCAGTAGAGTGATCTCATCCAGTTTTTCTTCTGAAATCTTCTCCCCTGAGATATGGACATTGGCCTTTAAAATCGCATTGCGGATTTTATTGGAATCGAATGGAACCTTGGCCCCATTGCGCTTAATGATAGATTTTACGCTGTTGGTCTTTTGCTGTACCACTTCCGGCATCCTCCTTGCTGATACTCCTTACGTTCGGGCTCCTGCCACATTTGCCCGGGATTTTCCGAACTCTTCCCGCTGCCGGCAGAACCACCGGAAGGAGGGAACAGCTCCCATTATAATACAATATGTTGTGTCTGTAAATAGCTTTCTACCAATTTGTAGAGATTGCTCAAAACTGTAAGCAAACGGCTCATTTCTCTGTAACGAGGAAAATTATGGAAATCACAAGGCAGAATGGGACTTTGGAAGCATCCAGTCTACTGCTTTACGGATATGACGGTCCCAAAAATCCCACTCATGATTTCCGGGAGCTTCTTCATAATCCAACATGATTCCCTGCTCCTGCGCCAAAGCGCGGAACCGGCGGTTATCTTCCAAAAACCGGTCATCCACTCCGCAGCAGGCATACAGTCTTGGAAGCTCTTCTGGCGAATGCTTTTTCAGCAAAGCAAACAAATCGTCGTCTGTTCCTTCCAACGTACGCCCCTGCAAAAAGATGCCTTTAAAGTCGATTTCCGCAGTTTCTTGCGGGCCAGGATGACAAGCACGACGCACAATATCTAGTACACCAGACATGGATACTGCCGCGCCAAAACGCTCTGGGAAGGTAAGCGCCATTTTAAAGGCACCATATCCCCCCATAGATAGTCCGGCCACAAAATTTTCCTCTCGCTTGTCTGAGAGAGGGAAAATCCCTCGTACCAGTTGAGGAAGCTCCTGAGAGATAAAAGTAAAGTAATCCCGACCGACACCAGCATCGGTATAGTAGCTATTCCCAGCAGAGGGCATTACTACTGCCAACCCCTTTTCGGTGGCATACCGCTCGATATTGGTCCGGCGCACCCAGCAGCTCCCGTCGTCATAGCCGCCATGATACAAATACAGCACAGGGAATCTCTGCTCTGCCGCAGGGAGAATGTTCCCTGTGGACGAAGTTTTCAGCTCTGGCAGGATCACAAACACCCGAGCCGCCGTATGGAGCACCTGGGAGGACAATTCACATTCAAATAACATAACTTCCTCTCCTTTTCTCTATAAAATTTTATGCCGCCTGAAAAGGCTGCATTTAACGCACATAGCAATAAGTTTATCTCTTTCCCAAACAAGTTGCAACTGCCTGAAAGAATTATAAAAAATATTTCTTTTTCCCGCTCCCTTTTCTTTCTTTATCAAAAACGGTATAATAGCAAAAAAACCGGCAAAGGACGTGACAATATTGAGCACAAAAGAAAAAACCCTGCGGGCTTTGCAGGAAAACGGAGGCTATCTTTCCGGCGAAGCCCTCAGCGAACAGCTGGAAATTTCCCGGGCAGCGGTGTGGAAAGCCATTACCGCCCTGCGGGAACAGGGGTATCAGATCGATTCGGTAACCGGCAAAGGGTACCGTCTTCTCTCCTGTCCGGATATTCTCACCGAGGAATCCATCCGCGGCGGCCTTACCGGTTCCCTAGTCACCCGGATCTATACGATGGAGACGGTAGATTCCACCAATAACGAAGCCAAGCGCCGCGCTCAAGAAGGCGCCCCCCACGGCAGTATTTTTGTAGCAGAGGAGCAGACTGGGGGAAAAGGACGTTTGGGACGAGTGTGGAAATCTCCACCCAAAACTGGACTGTGGTTTACTTTGTTGCTTCGGCCTAAGGCTTCCCCGGAGCAGGTTACCAACTTGACTCTGTTTGCGGGGCTGGCAGTATCTCGGGCCATCCACTCTCTGACGGGGCTGCCCGCCCAGATTAAATGGCCCAACGATGTGGTCATTGACGGAAAAAAGGTGTGCGGCATCTTAACGGAAATGGCAGCAGAGATGGAAAGCGTAGAGTATGTGATCCCCGGCATCGGAGTCAATGTCAATACCGAAAGTTTTCCAGAGGATATTGCCTGGAAAGCCACCTCCCTCTATCTCTCCACCGGTAAAAAGTGGTCTCGTGCCACCGTCTTGCAGGCGATCCTTCGGGAAATGGAAGAATTGCTTTCCCGCCAGGAAGAAAAAGGCACCGGTGCGGTGTTGACAGAGTACCGGGAAAACTGCGTAACCATTGGTAAGCCGGTAAGCACCCAACGGGGAAACATCCGTCTTTCCGGCATCGCAGAGGATATTACCGAAACCGGGGAGCTGGTGGTGCGCCAGTCCAACGGGAATCAACTGATTATCAATTCCGGCGAGGTTTCCGTGCAGGGAATCTATGGGGAATAAACAGGAATGTCCCGGAAAGTGCCTAGTGTACTTTCCGGGACTTTTATTTCCAAAAAATCATTTTCTTTTTGTACTCAAAAATCACAAAATACAGATTGATTTTTTCTTCTCGCCCTGCTACAATGTCGGTGACTTTAAAACACAAGGAGGGGTTTCCTTGACAAGATACGATAAAATCGCACAAATGAAGCCAGAACAAAAAAACCACTGGATCGACATTCCCGAGCTCACCCCTTGGAACGAGCGGATCTTTGCGGAGATCGCCGTAGCGGAAGAACTGAACCAGAAGGAGAGCGGAAAATATGACGAGCTGCTGGAGCAGGCTGTAGACTGCCTGTACCGTTCCCACACCGAACAGCACGCCCTGCCCGACAGCGTATGTGAAGAGGCGGAAAAAATTCTTCTGCCCCTTGGCCCTGCCGCCAAAGCCCTGACCATGCACTGCGTAGCCCATGCCCACATCGATATGGACTGGATGTGGGGCTACCATGAGACAGTAGACGTGGCACTCAACACCTTCCGTACCATGCTGGATCTGATGAACGAATACCCGGATTTCACCTTCTCCCAGTCTCAGGCCGCGGTATACCGTATTGCCGAGACCTATGATCCGGCCCTGTTTGAAGGCATCAAGCAGCGGATGCAGGAGGGACGCTGGGAATTTGCCGGTTCCACCTGGGTGGAGCTGGATAAGAACCTGCCCGACCTGGAGAGCATGGCTCGACACATTCTTTATACCCGCAAATACTTAGGGGAGCATCTGGGCGTATCCAAGGAGACCCTGCGGCTGGATTTCCATCCCGACTCCTTTGGCCACGCTGCCAGTGTGCCGGAAATCTTTGCCGCCGGCGGCGTCCGGTGGTTCTACCACTGCCGTGGCTTGGACGGCCAGCAGCTCTATCGCTGGCGCGCCCCCTCCGGTGCAGAGGTATTGGCTCTCAACGAGCCCCTGTGGTATAACGATTTCATTCGTCCTATGTATCTGCACATCGTACCCCAGTTCTGCTTCCGTTATGGGGTGCAGGATATGATGAAGATCTACGGTGTCGGCGATCACGGCGGTGGACCTACTCGCCGTGACATCGAGCGTATTCTGGAAATGCAGAAGTGGCCGGTGGCTCCTACCATCCGCTTCTCCACCTATCAAGAATTTTTCAAGACCATTGAGCCTTTCCGGGAGAATCTGCCGGTGATTACCGGACAGCTTGGCCCCACCTTTACCGGCTGCTATACCTCCCAGTCCCGTATGAAGACCATCAACCGCATGGGAGAAGACCGGCTGTATGAAGCAGAAATGCTTTCCGCCTATGCCAAAAAGCGGGCCGGCGGCGCCGACTTTACCCGCCAGTACCGCACCGCCTGGGAAAATGTGCTGTTTAACCAGTTCCACGATATTCTCCCCGGCTCCAACACCCCGGACTCCTGCCATCACGCCTTGGGGTCCTTTGAAGAGACTATGGCCGCCGTTATGGCAGGCTCTGCCTCCTCTCTGCGGTCCTTTGCAGCCGCCATCGACACCTCCGGCTTCTCTACCCCGGACGATCCTATGACCTCCCGCTCAGAAGGCGGCGGTGTGGGCATGGATATGGATGAAAAGGGCCGTTTCCGTCTCCCGGGCACCGAGCGCGGCCGTGGCAAAACCCGTCTCATCCACCTATTCAATCCCACCTCCTACCAGCGCAAAGGCGTGGCAGAATTCACCCTTTGGGACTGGCCGGGAGATCCTGCCCGGATGCAGGCAAAAGACGTCAACGGCAAGGTAGTTTCCTGCCGGGTAACTGGACAAAAGGACGCCGGTTGGAGCCATCAGCGCACCGATGTACTGGCAGAGGTGGATATTCCTCCCATGGGCTACACCACGCTGGAACTCAGCGAAACGCCCAAAACCAGTTTCTGCTTTGCCGCTATGCCTCCGGACCCCCGCGTAACCCGTTATCGCGCCAATGTTCTGGAAAACGATCTGGTGCGCATCCAATTTGATGATTCCAACCTGTCTATCCTCTCCTGCTTTGATAAGGCGGAGGGCAAGGAGCTTCTCTCTGCTCCTGCCGGATTTGTACTTTTCCACGAGCAGAAAGCGGAAGGCGAGGGCGTACAGTCCGGCGGCAACGCCTGGGTAGAAGGCATTCTGACCCGGCCGGTTGATCTGCACACTGCTGGCGTAGTCTCCCTTCAGGGACAAGAGCTGGACGGCAGCCTGCGCCGCCGCCTGTCCTATCGGATTTCCCTCAACGGCATGACCATGGATGTCACTGCCTCCCTGTTTGAAGGTTCCCCGGCTCTGCATCTCTCCGCTTCCGTCACCGGGCTGCCTGCCGCCGACGATACTGGCGTACCCCACTTGAGCTTCCGGGCTCCTCTGGCATACTCCATCAGCCACCTGCGCTGCGACCAGCAGATCGGCACTATCGACCGAGAAGTGCAGGCTTTCCATGATGACTTCACCCGCAACTTTGTCTTTGGCGTACCTGCCGCCGGAGAGCGTGGCCTTGCCCTCCTCTCTGACTGCAAATACGGATGCCGCGCTATGGACGGCGCCCTCTATCTTTCTCTGCTGCGGGCTTCTTCTGGCCCCGACCGGTATCCGGAACTGGGAGAACGAGTTTTCCGCATTGGCATGGCTCCCACTCAAGGCTGCGATACAGCCTTGAAAGAACTGGGCGAAACCTTTGTTCACTGGGATCTGCCTTATGCCTCCAACACCGCTCATCCCGGTTCCCTGCCCTTAGAGGAAAGCCTTTTCCAAGTTGAGGGAGATGTGGTAATTTCCGGTGTAAAACTGGCAGAAGAAGGGGATTCCCTGATTATTCGGGTGGCTAACGCCCACGCAGACAAGGCCGCAGAAGCCAGCCTGCGTTTCTCCTTCCCAGTTAAAGCAGCTAGCCTCACGGATCTGGCTGAGGAATCGCTTTCTGCCCTGCCGGTAGAAGAAAATTGCCTGAACCTGTCTCTGTTGTCTGGTCAGGTAGTAACGGTATCTGTTTCCTAATTGGATCTTTTATGGCCCCGCCATACCGGCGGGGCTGTTCTTTTTCGGGGATGTTTGGGAAAACAGGAAAAAACACTGTTATTTTCTCTTCATCTGCGCTATAATAATAGAAATCCCGTTTACTGTCGTTTTGATATCATTTCCTGAAATCATAAACATTTTACAGAGAAATGGAGGTCTATCCTATGAAAAACATTTTCGAATCTATCGGCATGTCTATCTCCCACGCTGTAGACTGCGTGGTGGAAAAGAACCGCAGGTCCGCCCAAATCAACCGTTTAAAGTTGGTGATCCGTCGGGAAGAGCGGATCTCTGAAAAAGCCTATATTGCTTTGGGTAAATATTATTATCATAACCTTCGGGACGAAAATGATCCGGTCACCGAGCCTCATTGCGTCGCCATAGACCAGGCTTCCAGAAGAATGGATCGGGCTATTACCCGTCTGGAAGATCTGTTTGTCAAGCAGGAACAGGCAGAGGATGCGTGCTCCGGTTGTGACTTTGACTGCAACAGCTGCCAGGGATTCTGTGGCAATGACGAGGAAGAGGACTTCTGCTGTGAAGAACCTGCCGCTCCGGAGGCTGCTTGTGATTGCTGCACTTCTTCCGCTGAGGAAGAAACCTGCCACTGTGAAGAAAACAGCTGCGGTTGTGAGGAAGAATCCTGCTGTGAGGAACCCACTGCCACAGAGGAGCCTTCTGACAATAGAGAAGCTCCCGAAGCTGCGCAGCCTCCTGTAGAAAGCACCTACAGCGGTGTAGAGGAAGCAGCTGACCCCCGGGATAACCGGGAAATCCCCTTTCAGTAAGTTTTGGGAGCAGCCTATGAAAAAACGCGTTCTTGTGGGAATGAGCGGCGGCGTGGATAGTTCCGCGGCGGCGCTCGTTCTGTTGCGCGCTGGATATGAGGTATCCGGCGTTACCATGATTTTGCATAATAATGGAGAGGAAGATCCTTCCCTTTGCGGTTCCTCCCGGGAAGCGGAGGACGCCGCCGCTGTGTGCCGTCATCTGGGGATTTCCCATCAGGTGCTGGATTTTTCCTCCATTTTTGCAGAGTATGTGCAGAAAAACTTTATTACAGAATATACCGCCGGTCGTACCCCCAACCCCTGTATCCGGTGCAACCGGTATTTAAAATTTGGCGCCATGCTGGAATATGCCCTAAAAAACGGCTTTGACTATGTGGCTACCGGCCATTACGCGCTGGTAGAAGAGGAAAACGGCCGATTTTTGCTGCGCCGTGCCCCCACAGATAAAGACCAAAGCTATGTGCTTTATCAGCTGAGCCAGCACCAGCTCTCCCATATTCTCACCCCTCTGGGCAGAATGGAAAAGCCGGAAATTCGCCGTCTGGCGGAAGAGGCAGGACTGCCAGTAGCTCACAAAGCGGAAAGCCAGGATATTTGCTTTATCCCCGACGGGGACTATAATGGATTTCTTGCCCGGGAAACAGGGCGGGAGCCAAAACCGGGGGACTTTGTAGACCTTCAGGGGCATGTATTGGGCCGTCACCGGGGGATTACCCGGTATACTATTGGCCAGCGCAAGGGTTTAGGACTCAGCTTTGGCCAGCCCATGTATGTGACAAAAATCGATCCTGCCTTGAATCAGGTCACTTTAGGGCCAGAAGGCAGCCAGTATGCACCGGGGCTTTTAGCTAGCGACGTCAACTGGATTGCCTTTGACCAGCCCACGGAGCCCTTTGATGCCCAGGTAAAGGTGCGGTACCGTGCAGGAGCTGCCCCAGCCAGGGTGTTTCCACTGGAAGACGGCAAAGTGCGGGTGGAATTTATGGAACCCCAGCGCTCCATCACTCCTGGACAGGCCGCTGTATTCTATCTGGGGGATGTGGTAGCCGGAGGCGGCACCATCCTCTCCCCTCTTCCCTGACAATTCCTCGCAAGGAGGTTTTATTTTGTCTACCTGTATCAGTAAGGATATCAGCTGTCCCAGCTGTGGGGCAGTGCATAAAACCCAGATGTGGCCCGGTATCGACCGGATCGCCCACCCGGAGCTCCGTGCCAAGATCATGGAGGAGACCTTCTTTGACTGGAAGTGCCCCCGGTGCGGCTATACTGCCCAGATGACCTATCCCTGTCTGTACCACGACCGGGAGCTGGGCCTGATGATCTGTCTGGCGCCGGGCAGCAATAAGATTACGTTGGAGATCCCCCCTTATTTAGATAATGTGGCCAAGCGTGGGGTTTCCACTTTGCCTCAGCTCAAAGAGAAAATCCTTCTCTTTGAATCAGGGCTGGATGATGCTGCTATGGAGCTGGTCAAAAAGGCCCTTTCTGAGGTGGTACAGCGAAAGTGGCGCATCCCAGAAGTAACAGCCTATTTTTGTGCCTCCAACAAAAAGCAGATTGAATTTGCCTTTTACTGGCAGGGGCAACAGACCCCTGTATATCATAGCACCCGGTTTGATGTATACAAGCAGGCTAAAGAAGTGCTCAAAGCAGTACAGTACCAGCCGGAAGGCGGCTTTCCAGTGGTAGATTCTCTATTAGCGGACGAACTGATGGAAGCCTATCAGGAGCTGGAGGAATAAACCTCCGGCCCATTGTTGAATGTCATTTGCAGAAAGGAATTTAAAGTTATGTGCGGAATTTGTGGATTTACCGGTGAGATCGTGGACCGCAGTACGGTCATCACCAAAATGACCGATGTGATTACCCATCGCGGCCCCGATAGCAGCGGCGTTTTT
>CALWVH010000136.1 GCA_944384915.1 uncultured Clostridia bacterium
AGACCTCCTCGATAGTTTTTGGTTAGGTTGGCAGACCTTTTCCTTTACTCTATTGGGGAGTTCTTTTTTTGTCCATAGCTATAAGCTCTTTATCCACTGGCACAGCCAGTGGTTGTTTAAGCAAAAAAACAAAAAGAAATACGAGTACACTATAAAAAATACTCGTATTTCTTTTTTTGTCCGGAATTCACTAAGTTATCCTTTTCTAATTTTTCTTCCATCCAGATAATTTTGTAAAATTACCACTGCCGCTACTGCGTCTACCACTGCCTTACGTTTCTTGCCTCGTGTGTTGGTTTCGTTTAAATATCCATGAGCGGTAATAGTAGTTCCCCGCTCGTCCTGAAATTCCACCGGTAACCCAGTCTTTTCTGAAAGAGCCTGCCCAAAAGCCCGTGCATTCTGAGCGCTTTCCCCTTCACTGCCGTCCATATTGCGGGGAAGGCCCACCACTAGCAACTCCGCTTTCCGGGCGAGAACCTCTGCTGCTACCTTTTCCAATCGCTTTTCAGGATTATATTCCGTGATAACCCCCGCCGGACTGGCTAAAAACTCACTTTTATCGCACACGGCAAGACCCGTTCTAGCTTTTCCAAGATCTACCGCCATAATAACCATCTTGTCTCCTCCTCAGTCAAACCGGCCGGTTTCTCGATTTTCTGGCTTCCACCAACTCTGGGTAGCAAAAGTGGAGGTTTCTTCGGATAGATGAGAAGCATCGTTGAGCAGTTCAATGTGGGGAGTCATGTTTTCATCAAAATCCACGATGCTGATTCCCGTATTATCCACCCAATCCACAGTATTCAGCTCTTCAATAGGCTTATTCATACAATGACACAGCAAATTGCGGATGGCGCATCCATGGCTGGCAATGCACACTGTTTTGCCAGGATTAGCTTTCACAATCCGGCAAGCAGCCTCCCACATCCGGTTGTATACCTGGCGCATGGATTCTCCTTTTTCCGTTTTGAAATCCCAGGGGGCGCAATTCCAGTTATGGGCCTCTTCTGGATAAAGGTCTGGAAGTTCAGCCCACTTTTCCCCTTCCCATTCACCGCCGTTAATTTCAATCAGGTCCGGCTCGATCTGAATGGGAAGATGGTGAAATCGATTCACCGCTTCCGCAGTAGCATAGGCCCTTTTCAGTGGACTAGAATAAATGGCGTCTATAGGCATGTTCCGACAGCGAACGCTGAGAAGATCCAGCTGAATTTTTCCTTTTTCGCTGATCTCAGAGTCAGTGTGGCCCTGAAAGGTCCTGTCCTTGTTGCCCGCGGCCTCACAGTGCCGGACGATAATCAGCCTGGTGGTCATAATTTCTGCTTCCTTTCCTGCAAACAGCCCCGCTGCATAAGCTGCACGCGGGGCCGGATAGTGATTACTTTTTTTCGAAACGTATCTACTTACCAGGGCTGGATGCCACCGGTCAACTCAGTAACAGACTTGATGTTCCGTTCGTCCAGATATCGGTTCAGGCCATCCAAAATCTTTACTGGAGCATAGGGATCGGTAAAGAATACGGTGCCAATCTGTAAAGCGGAAGCACCTGCTAACATCATCTCCACAGCATCCTCCCATTTGGAGATACCGCCCATGCCTACAATCGGAATCTTTACCCGCTGGGAAGCCTGCCACACCATACGCACTGCAATGGGTAGCAGTGCTGGACCGGACATACCGCCGGTATTATTGCGAATAATGGGGCGGCGGGTACGGATGTCAATCCGCATTCCCGTTAGAGTGTTAATCATAGAAATAGCGTCAGCACCCGCAGCTTCAGCGGCGGCGGCAATTTCACCAATATCTGCTACGTTAGGAGAGAGCTTCACCATCAGGGGCTTTTTGCAGTATTTCCGCACTGCCTCAGTGATACCGCCCACACCGGCGCAGCTAGTGCCAAACTGGACGCCACCCTGCTTTACGTTGGGGCAGGAGATATTCAGCTCAATCATATCCACGTCGGTGTCGGAGAGCTTTTCCGCCATGGCGCAGTAGTCCTCGGGAGTGTTGCCGGCGATATTGGCAATAACCACTGTTCCCTGCTGTTTAAGCCAGGGCAAGTCGTGCTCAATGAAATGGTCCACGCCGGGATTCTGCAATCCTACAGCGTTGAGCATCCCACCAGGAGCCTCGGCAATACGCGGTGGCGGGTTACCCGGGCGCTCCTTGAGGGTAATACCTTTACAGGAAATACCTCCCAAAGTGGACAGGGGGTAAAACTCTTGATATTCATGGCCGAAGCCAAAGGTGCCGGAAGCGGCAATGAGGGGGTTTTCAAAAGGAACCCCGGCAATGTTTACACGCAAATCTGCCATCTTTCATCCGCTCCTTTCTCACAGCACCACTTTGGTATAGTCAAACACCGGGCCGTCCTTGCACACATGGCCATAGTACTGGGTACCGTCTTCCCGAAGAAGAGGAGTTGCGCAACCCAGACAAGCGCCGATGCCGCAAGCCATCCGCTCTTCCAAAGAGATCTGGCAAGGGATACCCCGTTCTTTGGCCAGCTGGCATACAGCTTTCAGCATGGGAGTGGGACCGCAGGCGAAGATCACGTCGGCTTCCACATCCTTGGCGCAGTCGATGACCAGGCCATGGTGGCCCATGCTGCCATCATCGGTGGCCACAAACACTCGGCATCCGGCACGAGCAAAATCGGCTTCTAGAATGGCGGTTTCCTTATTGCGGAAACCTACTGCCACGGTGGCATTTTTTCCGAATTTCTTAGCAGCCCCCAACAGAGGAGGTACACCAATACCGCCGCCAACAAACAGAGCTTTGCGGTTAGTATCCCCCAGGTCAAAGCCATTGCCCAGAGGAGCCAGTACATCCATGTGGTCCCCAATCTTCATCTGGGCAAGAATTTCCGTACCTTCGCCGCGAATCTGGAATACAATCCGCAGGGTACCTGCCTCTGCATCAATATCACAGATAGAAATAGGACGACGCAAGGTCTTTCCAGGCACTAAAATATGAACAAACTGGCCGGGCTTTGCTGCTTTAGCAAAGTCATCAGCATCCAGCAGAAAATCAAAGATTCCCTGTGCGATCTCTCTCTTATAAAGAATGCGGCAGGGCTTTACATCGTATTTCATGGAAGGTTCCCCTTTCAGCTTACACATTTTCCAGCATAATGCGGCCTACGCGGCCCACAATGGCTTTGCGGATAGCATCGCGCATCCGGATGGCTTCCCGGCGGGCAGCAGCTGCATACTCGTGTTCGTCACAGCCTTCCTTCTGCCAAGCACACATAATACCGCGGGAACTGTTGACAATAGCACCCAGACCTCTTTTATCAAAAGCAGGGGCAACATCATCAGCTGCTCCACCCTGTGCACCGTAACCAGGTACCAGGAAGAAAGTATGGGGCATAGCCTTACGCAATTCTTCCAACTGGGCAGGATAGGTAGCTCCTACCACAGCACCAACGCCGGAATACCCGTATTTGCCGGGAAGCTCCTGCCCCCAGTTCTCGCACATTTTGCCCATAGCTCGATAGATGGTGTCACCGTCTGCCAGCTCGCGATCCTGGAGTTCGCCGGAGGAGGGGTTAGATGTCTTCACCAACACAAAGATGCCAGCGTCTTTTTCATTGCAAACCTTCAACAGGGGCTTAATGCCATCGGTGCCCAGATAGCCGTTAACGGTGAGGGCGTCCGCGCCAAAGGGAGCAAAGGGCTCGCCTTCCACTTCCACCTCGCCTAGATGAGCAGTGGCATAGGCTTCCATGGTGGCGCCGATGTCATTACGCTTGCCATCGGTAATGACAAACATCCCCTTTTCTTGGGCATAAGCAATGGTGTCGTGGAGGGCTTTCACTCCCTGCCAGCCATACATTTCATAGTAAGCGGCCTGGGGTTTCACAGCCGGAACAATATCACACAGGGCGTCGATGAGTCCCTTATTAAATTCCAACAGAGCGGCAGCGGCGCCTTCCAGAGTTTTACCGTACTTTGCAAAGCACTCTTCCTTGATGTAAGACGGAATATAGGCCAGCTTGGGATCAAGTCCAGCTACAGTGGGGTTTTGGGTCTGTGCGATTTTAGTAATCAGTCTGTCAAAAGCCATAATTCATTTCCTTCCTTTTCTACTAAATGTTTATTTTAAATACAAAATACTACTTGTATTTTCAGGTGATCCATACAGCCATTTGCTATCTATTCGTCAGCAACAACTTCAACGGTTAATTCTGTGGAAAATACAGGTCGATCAATGATAAATCCTAAAAAGGAACAATCCGCCTGCACCTCCACCCGAACTTTTGCTTCTCCCGGCTCCAATCCTTTTATGGAAAGACCAGAAATCTCAGCTACATTTTCTCCTTCAAGAAGGGTCACAACAGGTTCTCCCCATGCAACTACAGCGGTATTGGCAGTATCCGGATAGGCAATCTGGATTTCGGTAGTTTCTCCTTGCATCAAAGGGCTTGGAGCATAGGAAGCTTGGACTCCCTCTTCCGGTAGCACAGGATCACATCCAGTAAGGCCACATAAACAGAACAAAGCACACAAAAAAACCATCCATTTTTTCACAGTTACTCCTCCTTTAGCGCAAGATAAACACATAAAGAAGCACGGCCACCACTAGAAAAAACGCTGTTAAAGTGCTAAGGAATATTTTCTGGTTTTGCGGGGCTTTTTTCTGAAAAGCCTCCAACAGCATCGCACCCGCAAAACAAGCCGTAAATACTAATAATGCAACCAGTGAAAGGGAAATTCCAAATAAAACTTCCCCTGACTCTGCCATAACAGCGAAAAAAGACAGCCCAAACAAGAGCATATCCGCCAAAACTAGAGCCATTTTCTTTCCAAAACTCGAAAAATCTCTTTTCTGAAATGCCTCGTATATACGCTTTGGCATTACAATCAGGGCAACAATAAACAAGAGGAAAGAAAGCAGAATCAATGCCATTAGCACGGAAGTTCCTCCTTTTAACCTGTTTCTTAAAGAAATAGGCTTATTATTATAGAAAGCCCCTCATTTTCTGTTGGTTTGGAAAACAGTGAAAAAACACTTTTTGAAATCATTTTATAGTGTTGCATTTTGTATAATCTTGTTTAAAAATTACCCTTCGTATACAACTTTTCCGCCGCAAATGGTCATTTTCACCTTACCTGTCAAGGTCATACCCTTGAAGGGTGTGTTTTTGCTCTTACCATGAAGGGCATTTTCATCCACTACCCACTGCTCCTTAGGGTCAAACAACACAATATCGGCACAACCTCCTACTTTTAGAACACCAGCAGGAATCTTTAAAATTCTGGCGGGATTCACCGACATTTTTTCAATAAGCTGAGAAAGAGTCAGACAGCCAGTCTCCACCAGTTGGGTGATGGAAGCCGCTAGGGAAGTCTCCATACCAATGGAACCGTTGGGAGATTGGAAGAAATCTGCCTTTTCTTCCGGGGTATGGGGGGCATGGTCGGTAGCGATGGCGTCCAGTGTACCGTCCAACAGGCCTTCAATCATTGCCTGCCGATCCTCTTCTGTACGAAGTGGCGGGTTCATCCGATAATCGGCATCCTGCTTTTTTAATTCCTCATGGGTGAGCATAAAGTAGTGAGGGCAGGTTTCCGCAGTAACGGCAACGCCCCTCTTTTTCGCGTCCCGAATCATATTCACAGAGGTACAAGTGCTCACATGGCAGATATGCACCGGCACCTGATAGGCTTCTGCTACTGCGATCTCCCGGGCTGTGCCGCAATCCTCGGCAGCAGCGGGAATCCCTGGAACTCCCAGCTCTCGGGAAACACTGCCTTCATGCATAATGCCACCCTTTGCCAGATAAAGATCCTCACAATGAGCAGTCACCGCTAACCCTAGAGAAGGTGCGGCGTTCATAGCCTCCGCCAGAAAACGAGTATTTTCCACAGGACGGCCGTCATCGCTCAGAGCAATCGCTCCAGCCTTTGCCAGCGCCGACCAGTCACAGGGTTCCTGGCTTTTTAGTCCTTTGGTCACTGCCGCTGCCACATATACGTGTGCATCAGCATCTTTGGCCTTATTCAAAATATATTCCACCGTTTCCGGAGAATCTGTGGAAGGATTGGTGTTAGGCATAGCCAACAAGCTTGTCACACCTCCGGCTGCGGCTGCCTTACATCCTGTGAGGATATCCTCTTTCTGGGTAAAACCAGGATCTCGCAAGTGAACATGCATATCCACCAAACCAGGAGCTGCCACCAGCCCTTTGGCATCAATGACCCGGGCACCAGGCAAGTCGCAGCTCTCCCCCATGGCCAAAATAGTTCCATTTTCTACGGCGATATCACCGGTATACTCTTCACTTTGGGCGGGATTGATAATCCGCACGCCCCGAATCAACAATTTTTCCATCGATCCTTCATCCTTTCCGGCAAAGCCTTTGGATTGGGTTCTTATCTTATTTATTATACCGGATTTTCCTGCTCTGGTAAAGACCTGTTTCATGGCAAAACAAAAAGTGCCCCGAAATTCGGGGCACTATCCAAGGCATTTTTCCACGAAAAATTTGGTCATGGAGATCAGTTCCCTACCATAATTTGCAGGAAATAGATGCTTCACCGATTCTGCGGGTACTGCATAAGGGGTAAGTCCTGCATCTTTTGCCAGTTCTCCAGCCCGGAACTCATGGTAATCGTCGGTGACTACCGCTACCTCCTGGCTCAGTCCCCGCTCGGCAATAAGTTTTGCTGAATACTCCATATTTTCCCGGGTATCTGTGGATTGATCCTCCTGGATAATGCGCTCCGATTCAATCCCCAAAGCTTCCAGTTCCCGAGCCATCACAAAGGCTTCACTCACAGGCTCAATGCTCCCCTTCCCTCCGCTAACAATGCATACTGCATCCGGATGTTCTGTTAGATACTCTGCTGCTTTTTCAATGCGGGAGCGAAGAGAAAGACTAGGATTTCCGCTTTTTTCCACCTTACATCCCAATACCACAACAGTAGCTGAGTCCGGTGGTGTGTTGGCCGCAGCAGAAAATATCAGTATGGTAAGATAAGCGCACCAAAGCACTATCGCCGCAAAAAGTCCGGTTAAAATCCAAGCTAACACCCGTTTTCCTCCCCCTTTCCGAATCATCTCCGGTACAAAAAGGATCAGTAAACCACAGGTTAAACATCCGGCCCATCCCGCGATAGTTCCCACTCCCACTACTCCAATCAGCAAGGACTGGGAAAACCACACTGCTACTGCTAAAGGTAACAGAAGTAATCCCAACTGTACTGGATGGAACCGTCTTACTCGTTGCCTTTTCATCTTTCCTCTCCTTTTTCCACTTTATCTCTTTTACAGCATACCGGTTCCATTTAAATAGAAAAAGTCTCCCCAGTAAACAAATTGTAACGGAAACCTACTATATATAAAAAGCCCCCGGCTTCTTACGAAACCGGGGACTTATATCAATGGCAAAAATTATTCGTTAATGCCGGTAACAACGCCGGAACCAACGGTACGGCCACCCTCACGGATAGCGAAACGCAGGCCCTCTTCGATAGCGATAGGAGTGATCAGCTCAACGTCCATCACAACGTTATCGCCAGGCATGCACATCTCAGTGCCCTCGGGCAGGGAGATCACGCCGGTAACGTCGGTGGTACGGAAGTAGAACTGAGGACGATAGTTGTTGAAGAAGGGGGTATGACGGCCACCCTCGTCCTTGGTCAGAACATAAACCTGGCCCTTGAACT
>CALWVH010000137.1 GCA_944384915.1 uncultured Clostridia bacterium
CGAACAGTATGAGATCGCCATGAAGGAACTGAACCAGACCCTGGCAGAATTGGAGGCTGAATAAGATGGCTGAGATGGTAAAAAAGGCAACAAGAGAAAGCTTTGGTGAGGCTCTGGTAAAGCTGGCTGACGAGAACCCCAACGTAGTGGTTCTGGATGCTGACTTGGCCGCTGCTACCAAGACTGGTACCTTTAAGAAAGCATATCCCGACCGCTTTATCGACTGCGGTATCGCTGAGTGCAACATGGTTGGCATTGCCGCTGGTCTGGCCACCTGCGGAAAGATTCCCTTTGCTGCGTCCTTTGCCATGTTCTCCGCTGGCCGTGCTTTTGAGCAGGTGCGTAACTCTGTGGGATATCCTCATCTGAATGTGAAGATCGCTGGTTCCCATGCCGGTATCTCCACCGGTGAAGACGGCGCTACTCACCAGTGCTGCGAGGACATCGCTTTGATGCGTACCATCCCCGGCATGGTGGTGCTGAACCCCAGCGATCACTATGAGATGATTGCTGCTGTAAAGGCTGCCGCAGAACACAATGGCCCGGTGTACATCCGTCTGGGCCGTCTGGCTGTGGAAAGCATCAACAATAACGACGATTACAAGTTCGAACTGGGTAAGGGTATCACCCTGCGGGACGGCAAGGATATTACCATCGTTGCTACCGGCCTGATGGTAGGCGAGGCAGTAAAGGCTGCCAAGGCGCTGGAAGCTGCTGGAATCGACGCACGGGTTATCAATATCCACACCATTAAGCCCATCGATCGTGAGCTGATCGTAAAGGCCGCCAAGGAAACCGGCCGCATCGTCACTGTGGAAGAGCACAACATCATTGGTGGCCTAGGCGAGGCTGTCAGCGCTGTAGTGTGCGAGGAGTGCCCCGTACCGGTGACCCGCATCGGCGTCAACGATGTATTCGGACATTCCGGCCCCGCTGTGGATCTGCTGAAGGAATTTGGCCTGAGCGCAGAGCATATCGAGGAAGTCGTGAAAAATGTGCTGAAAAAATAAGAACCGGATTTTGGTTCGTTTATCATGCATAACAGAAGGAAGCGCTGGAAACAGCGCTTCCTTTTTGTATAAATAAAAATCCCCCAGCTTCGGGGGATTCTTATTTGTCTTGACTTTTGTCCGATTTCGGATTATAATAATGTCCGGTTTCGGATAAAACCAAAAGGAGTTGGTGATATGGACCGGCAAAAGCTGCATCAAATGCTGCTGCGCTACAACAGCATCTATAAAGATACCGATCAGGTATACCATCAATTTGCCAGAGCCTTTGGGCTTTCGGACTGCGCTTTCTGGATTCTCTATTTATTACAAGAAAGCGACCGAACTTATACCCAAGCGGAAATTTGCGATACGCTTTCTTTTGCCAGACAGACCGTGAATTCCGCCTTAAAAAATATGCAGGCCCAGGGTATGATTCGACTGGTGCCGGACAGCCGTAATAAAAAGAACAAGCTCCTTTGCCTTACGGCCCAAGGGGAACGGTTTGTGGAGGAGACAGTGGATCGGGTCATTGACGCGGAGCTTTCTACCTTGGAACAGTTTTCGCCAGAGGAGCGGGAGATGTTTTTGGTTCTAAACCAGAAGTACTCCCTCTGCCTGCGCAAAGAAGGGAACAAACTCCTGGAATCTTTGCCGGAAAAAGAAAAATGAAATTGTGAATGATAGGAAAGGAATGTGTCATGAGAATCCAATTATCCGATCATTTTAGCTATCATAGACTTCTGCGGTTTGTGCTGCCGTCCATTATTATGATGGTGTTTACCTCCATCTATAGCGTGGTGGACGGATTGTTCGTATCTAATTTTGCAGGAAAGACGGCTTTTGCCGCCGTAAATTTGATTATGCCGGTATTGATGGCGCTGGGCGCCATTGGTTTTCTGATCGGTACCGGTGGTAGTGCGATAGTCTCCAAAACATTGGGAGAAGGGGACAAAAAAACCGCTAGTGAATATTTCTCTATGCTCATCTATGTCACGATTGCTGTGGGGCTTTTTCTTACCGTAGTAGGCCAAATTTTTCTTGCTCCCATTGCAGCTGCATTGGGGGCAGAGGGGCAGATGTTGGAGGACTGTATTCTTTATGGCAGAATCCTTCTGACATTCCAAACTACATTTATGCTGCAGTGCGCTTTTCAGAGCTTTTTTGTAGCCGCAGAAAAGCCCAAGCTGGGATTAGGGGTAACGGTGGTCGCCGGTATGACCAATATTGTCTTGGATGCCCTGTTTGTTGGAGGATTCCACTGGGGGATTGCTGGGGCAGCAGCAGCTACTGTTATCAGCCAGACGGTGGGAGGCGTGTTTCCCATCATATACTTTCTGCGGAAAAACGACAGCCTGTTGCGGCTTACCCATACAAAGCTAAATCTGCGGGTATTGCTGCGGGTGTGCGCTAATGGGTCTTCAGAATTGATGACCAATCTTTCCTCCTCGGTGATGAATATCCTCTATAATTTTCAGCTGATGCGTTTTGCCGGAGAAGATGGCGTGGCAGCTTTTGGCGTCATCATGTATGTCAATTTTATTTTTTCGGCGGTTTATTTTGGTTATGCCATCGGTAGTGCCCCCGTAATCAGTTATCATTATGGAGCAGCCAATCATCCTGAGTTGAAAAACTTGTTCCGTAAGAGCCTGCGCATTACTTTCTGTTTTGGAGCTGCCATGCTGCTGCTTTCAGAGTTGTTGGCCGCTCCGTTGGCGGAACTTTTTGTAGGGTACGACCGTGGCCTTTATGAACTTACCTGCCGGGGCTTCCGTATTTATGCCATGTGCTTTTTGGTTTGTGGTTTCAGTGTGTTTGGCTCCGCATTTTTTACAGCCCTCAACAATGGCGCGGTATCCGCTGCGATTTCCTTTTTGCGGATGCTGGTATTCCAGCTTATTACCATTTTGATCCTTCCTACTTTGCTGGGAATCGACGGTGTTTGGCTGGCGATTGTGGTAGCAGAGCTGATGGCCTTGGTGGTTTCCATCTTCTTCTTTATCACCAAAGGCAAGCAATATCATTACCGATAAAGAAATCCCCTTTCAAAGGCAGCATATACACTGCTTTTGAAAGGGGATTCTTCATTTTTTAGAGGTCTGTTTTTTCATTCCTCGATTTAAGATATCTTGGTAATCTTTCAAGTCTCTTTCCCAGTTTGCGTACTTTTTGTCGCTTCGGTGGTCAGGGAGGTCATATTTTTCGTCCAAATATTTACCCAAAAAAGAGGTTACCTTTAAAGCACCATATACGTTCATATGGTCGCCGCCGTCACGGGAATCATGGCTCCAATCAATGTCCATTTCTTTTGAAGAGAAGTTCATGTCCAAATAGGGCAGCCCGTATTTATCGGTAAGGCGCTTGATAGCGTTGTGCTTCTGATAATTCCAGTTGACAGGGGCAGGGGCACTGGTTACTAGGAGGGGGATTTTCCTTTCGCGGCAAAATTCTACGATTTTGTCAAAATAATACAGGTTGACACTCTGAATGGGACGGACCTTGTCCGTCTTTTTCATGTAGTCGTGCCCGCCTTTCCATTCCTTGGAATAATAGGTGGGATAAAAGCCTTTTAGAGGATCAATGCAGTCATATTCCACTCGACCTGTAAAGTCCTGTGGAGATAAACGCTTCCAGCGATCGTGATATTCAAAAAGGGGCATGGCTTTTTCTATTTCCCGGAAAAATACCCGCTCAATATCGCTATATAGGCCAGAGGAGCGGAACATGGCGTTAGCCTCCAGAATCACCAGCTTGGGTGTTTGATACTCACAGAACTGTTTTAGCGTACCATAGGTATCTTCCAAGTGTTGGGCAGAGGTTCCACAAATAAAACCCGTATACCCATAGTTTTTCCAAAGTTCCATAGGGGAAAAAGAGGCATAAGTTTCGCTGTCCCCAATAATTGCGATATCAATGGTGTTTTCCTTTTCCGCCAGATATCCGTAAGCCCGAGCATTGTGCATACCGTCGGCCTTTGCATTCCGTTTAGGGATTACCACCCAGGTAGCAGCAGTTAAAAACAGCGACAGGATCAATAAAAATATCACACAGCGAAGAAGGGGGCGTATTTTCCTTTTCATTGTCGACACCTCCTAAAATCCTGCGTACATTGGTTCTACGGGAACATATCCTATTCCGTAGGCACCAAAAAGAATGACGGCCATGAGGGCAGCATAGTAGATGCTCCACCGTAGGGGAACAGGAACAGCAGCCAATTTTTTCCGCAAAGGAATTCCATGTTCTTGTAGGATGCTTATCATCAGCACAATGAGTACTGCAACTACTAGAATCAATAAATCATAACGATCCAGTCCCAAAGCCAAGTCTTGAGGGGCGGGAATAGAAAAATCCGTGACCATTTTCCGGAACATAGAAAGCCCAGCTTTCAGGCCATTGGCCCGGAAGAACAGCTCGCCTACGCATACCAGGCAGCAGGTGCGCAGGATGCGGAAAATGCGGTACCATCCCTTATCCCGGCGGATATGCAGAGCATCCAGTACCTTACGGGTCAGGGGTTCTGTAAGGTTGGCCAGCATGATAAAGAAGAAATGGTACATGCCAAAAAATAGATAACTCCAAGCAGCTCCATGCCATAGGCCGTTGCAGAACCATACGCAGAACAGAGCCATAGTTCCCGCCACCAGTGGACCAAAGTGGTTGCCCAAGCGCTTACGGCAGGCGGAAGTGGTCTTTTTCAGGGGGCCGGAAAGGGACAGGGGATAGTAGATATAATCCCGGAACCAGGCGCCCAGGGTAATATGCCAACGGGTCCAAAACTCGGAAATGCTCTTGGAAAAGAAGGGACGGCGGAAGTTTTCCGGCATTTTTACGCCGAAGATCTCTCCCATGCCCATTACCATATCCATAATACCGGAGAAATCCATATATAGCTGGCAGGTGTAGGCTACCATTCCCAGTAGGATAACGATGCCGCCCTGCTCATGATAATCGTTGAATATGTTGTTGACGAAGATATTCAGACGGTCGGCAATGACCATTTTTTTAAACAGGCCATACAGCATCCGCTGAAGGCCGCGGGTGAGAGATTCATATCGAATGGGGGTGCCGGAAAACAGAGCTTCCGCAGTTTGGGAGTAGCGGCAGATGGGTCCCTCCATCAACTGGGGGAAAAAGCTCATATACAGTGCCAGTCTTCCAAGGCTGCGATCGGCATTCACCGTGCCCCGATATACATCGGTGAGATAGGAGACTGCCTGCATGGTGTAAAAAGAAATGCCAATAGGCAGCATCCACTGGAATGTGGGGATGACCTCCGCCATTCCTAGGCCCCGGAAAATCAGATTTACATTGGCGCCGAAAAAGTTGGCGTATTTTAGGCACAAAAGAGTACCAATCTGTAAAAGGATTCCTAGCGCCAACACTCCCCGCATTTTGTGCTTACGGGCTTCTTTAAGAGCCTTTCGTTGGGGCTTTTCGGCGGCCCGGATGACAGCGTCGGCATCACTGCGGATAGAGTCCAGCCAGAGGCCGAAATGATGGATAGAAAAAGTAGAAAGCAGAAGAAATAGCAGCAGTTTTCCGCTGATACTCCAGAAAAACGCATAACTTGCCCCCAAAAGGATTTTCCAGCGATGCTTTTGGGGGACAAGTTGATAAGCCAGAAGAGTGAGCGGAAAAAAAAGCAACAGGAAAAGAGGGGCCTGATAGCTCATTTATTCCTCCTCCAGACGCTGGACCATCTCCCAGATGCTTTGGGCAGAATTAAAGTTGGCAGGTACGATCTCTACTGTGGGGATCTCAATATCAAATTCCTCCTCCAGCTCTGCCACAAGGGAAAGAATGGCCAAAGAATCCAAATAGTTGTCGGTGACCAGTGTGGTGCAGGTGTCATAATCTACGTCGGGCTGAATTGTTTCCAGAATTTCCAGTAATTTTTCCATGATAAATACCTCATTTCTTTTATTTTTATAGGTTTGGTTTTCCACGGGTTTATTGGTTTTGGTTGAAAATCTCCGCTGCCGTATGGGGCCGCAAAAGCTGCACTCCCTGTTCCTCCGACCAAGAGGCTACTGCCGGGAGGTCCCGGCTTAAAAACAGGGCAATGCCTTCGGTGACACAATAGGCACCGGCCTTTTCAAAAACAAACACATCCCCTAGTTCCGGGGTGGGAAGAGAAACCTGTTTGACCAGAATATCGTTGACGGTACATAGGGAACCGCACAGGTTCCAGGGCAAAGGTTCTCCGGGGCGTTGCTGTAAAGAAGAAACAGGCGGATGCTTCATGGCCATACTCTGACCATAATAACTGATCTGGTGCATCCCGCCGTCCAAAATACAGTAGTTCTGTCCTCGGTTGGATTTGATATCCGCCACGCTGGTCAGGTAGTATCCACACTCTGCGGCTATGGAACGCCCCATTTCCAGAGTGATAGAACCGGAAAATTCCATTTGCTCCAGCATTTGAGAAAAACTGTGGAAGAATTCTTCTTCTCCTAAAGGCTCGTCCTCTTCAAAATAGGAGACAGGGAAACCGGGGCCGTACTCCAATTCCTGCACCACAAACCTTTCTTGTTCTTTGAGGGAGAGTACCAGCTCGTCCAAGCGGGTGATTTCCCGCTGCAACCGCCGGAGAGAGTGCTTCTGCGTACCAGAATACAACTGGATTCCGATAATCTCACTTTGAGGCCATCGTTCCCTTTCGCGGATGATCTTACGAAGGGTATCCTCTTCTATGCCGAATTGATTGCCACTGGTAAGCCGTAAAAGGACCCGGATGGTCCGCCCATATTTTTGAGCGCATTGGTTCAGCAGCAGCCACTGTTGAAGGGACTCTGCCGTATAGACCCCCATATTGGGGCACTGCTCCATCATTTCTTCTGTATCCTTCTGGGTTTTATTGACACCAGAGATCACCAGCTTTTCCGGTGGAAGGCCTTGGTTGCGGCAAATATGATATTCTCCAGGGGAGCACACTTCGAACCGTGCCACCTGCCGGTTCAAAGCCTGTACTAAAAAAGGATTGGCCTTTACCGCATAACATAGCTCTACCCTGGCGCTGAGATTGTTTCGTATCCGCTCTACACGCTGGTACAGTCTGTCTAGATCAAACAAGTACAGAGGTGTGCCCAGCGTTTGAGCAGCTTGAGACAAGAACTCTTTTTTCATAAAATCTCCTTTATCGTCCGTTCCGTTCTTTCAGGGCCTTACGGTCCATTTTTCCGTTGGCGGTCATGGGCATATGTTCCAACTGAATATACACCCCGGGGATCATGAATACCGGTAGGGTTTCCGATAGCGTCCGGCGGATGTCCCTTCCGGCTGGGGAGCCCACATAGTAGGCTAACAGACGGCTCTTTTTTTCATCAAAGAGACAGCAGGCCCGTTCCACGCCGTCCACAGCAGATACGGCCCGTTCAATTTCTTCCAGTTCAATACGGTGTCCCATATGCTTGATCTGGAAATCCTTCCGTCCGGCAAAGAACAATTCCCCTTCCTGGTTACGCCAGCCCAGATCGCCGGTGCGGTACATCCGTTCCGGGTATGCGGTAGTAAGAGGATTCAAGGCAAAGCGGCTTTCCGTTTGGGTGGGATCGTTGTAATATCCCAAGGCAAGAGCAGTGCCGGAAACGCAGATTTCTCCGGTTTTGCCTGGTTCTTGTACCTCATGCCCCTCTTCGTCCAGCAAAAATACCCGTTCATTTGGGAAGCTCCTGCCAATGGGTAAGCCGTCAGAGTATACCCGGGAACGGTCCACTTCGTGCCAAGTACAGTTGCAGGTGATCTCTGTGGGACCATACAGATTTACAAAGCGGGCATGAGGCAAATGCTCCATCCACTGCTTCAAATGCTTCATAGGCATGGCCTCGCCGCTGAACAGCACTTTGTTCACCGATTGGGGAGTACGGTAATCCAGGCCATGGAAGGTGGTAATGAGGCATAGAGCAGAGACCGCCCAGACCATGGTGGTGACTTGCCGGTCACACAGATGATCCAGCAGCGCTGCTGGAGCGGAGAAGAGAGAGCGGGGGATAATCTCCAGCCGTGCTCCGGTCTTTATCGCGGAATAGATATCCTTGACGGATACGTCGAAATCGAAGGGGGCCTGGTTGCCGATGACGTCCTCCTCTGTAATGTGGAACAGCTCCGTAAAACATTCGATAAAATCGATAACAGAGCGGTGAGCTACCACCACCCCTTTTGGGGTTCCGGTGGAGCCAGAAGTAAAGTTGGCATACAAAGGGTCGGTATCCAGTGCATTTTCACGCACCCGACGAAGAAGGGCGGGGTCTTCCGGGGTTTCCAGAAGATCCTCCCAAAAAAGAGGCTCCAACCCCGAAACAGGGGGGAGTTTTTCCTGCATTTTGCGGCTGGTCACAACGCGCCGGCATTGCAGGGTGTTTAGGATCGATTCTATCCGGGGAGCGGGAAAATCTGGATTGATGAGGACATAGAAACATCCGGCATAAACCGCGCCAAAAAATACCTTTAAAGTATCCACACCTTTTTCCATGAGTACCGGCACTGGTGTTCGCACAGCAAAGTGGGGAGCTATGCCGCTGCCCAGTTTTCGGGCATCTTCCAAAAGCTGAGAGTAGGTGCAGGCGGTTTCCCCGTCTGCTGCGGCAGTCTTATTGGGGTATAGGGAGGCAGAGTGCTCCAGATATTCCAATACGTTTCGCATTATCATGGGGCTCATCCTTTCAGGGTGTGACTTATAAAAACAAAAAATCCCGGCGGTAAAGGTGTTTGCCTTTCCGCCGGGATTATTGTACCGAAAGATTATGAATCCGATTTATGCAGAACCTAAAGATATCTACAGATTTCCATCTTTTTCCTAGTTTTCCGACAAGGAGGAGTCTGCAAGGGGAAGAAAAATGCGAAATTCTACAGAAAGCCCATGTGTACGATCCTTGGCCAAATGTACGGAGCCGCCATGGGCCTCCACTACCTTTTTTACAATGGACATTCCTAGGCCGTGTCCTTGCTTTTTCCCGCGGGAACTATCTCCCACGACAAAAGGATCAAAAAGGGTATCCTGAATTTCAGGGGGGATACCTACTCCATGATCTCCCACAGTAAGTACGGCCTGACCGTCCCAAACCTCCAGCCCACAAAAAATCTCCGTTCCATCCGGATTATAACGCATAGAGTTGTTGAGAAGGTTTTCCATGATCCGCCGGAACATTTTGGGATCGATAGAGCACAGGATTTCTTGTTCCGGAAATTCAACCGTAAGATCACATCCTGCCATTTCCAGCTCTTCGTATTTTTCCCCCAAATACTCCTTTAGGTACTCGCACAGGTCACAGGGAATGGGTTCTACCCGAAAATCCGGGTGCGTCATGGAGCAGTATTCAAAGAAAGAGTTGGTCAGAGAAGAAACATCCGCCGCTTTACGGCAAATAAGTTCAATATACTGTGGTACCGTCTCTGCGGGGACGATGCCGTCATGAATCGCTTTGGCATAGCCCTGGATGACGGTAATGGGGGTTTTTAAGTCATGAGAGATATCCATGAGCATCCGCCGCCGGTCTTCCTCCAATTTTTCCTTTTGTTTTTCCGTTTCTTCCAGCTTTTCCGCCATCAAATTAAAGTTTTGTACGATTTCTGCAAACTCCCGGGGACCGGTATAGTTTTCCAGATCAATCTGCTGCTTTTGAGGCATTCCCAATATAGCGGCATTTAGCGGACGGAGATACCGTTTTACCTGATGTCCAATAAAAAGACCAAAGACTGCCAGTACAATTAAACAGGCGGGGATAAAAAAGAACCATACCCGATAACCGTTATCCACCGCAGCCCCCAATGCCCGCAAAGTAGTGCGGGGGGAATAAAAGATCAGAGTGCGGTCTTCCCCTTTTACATTTTGGTAAGTATACTTGGAGACAAAATATTTTTTGGAATAGATCCCGTGGATAAAGTTGATCTCTGTCTCTGTCAGGGAATCCACTCCGGAAAAAAGGTTTCCTTCTATAATGTTATATTCCTCATCCAGGACACAATAGGCACTGACAGTTTCATAACCGTTTTCGAAGTTGCGTTCAGTAATAATATAATATCCGTCATACTGGCCTTTTTTTCCCTTTAGCCGAGAAATGGCCAGATAGCTGTTGGTGTTATAATCCTCAATACACTGCAATTCGACACTGCTGAAATGGGAGCGGACATCAGAATTGCTTTGGTAGATCACTTCCCCGTCCCGATCCAAAACGACAAACTGACAATCCTGAAATCGGCCCATAGGGATTTCCTGATAGTTATCTCGAAAAATC
Source organism: uncultured Clostridia bacterium (assembly GCA_944384915.1). Taxonomy (GTDB): domain Bacteria; phylum Bacillota; class Clostridia; order Oscillospirales; family Acutalibacteraceae; genus Heritagella_A. The sequence continues at coordinate 10,223 of CALWVH010000137.1, forward strand.
ATTTCCTCGTACTGAAGGAAATCGCTGAGGGTGGGACGATACAGCATCTGAGAAAGCCAGCTGGTAACACTGGCATAAACAGCGGCGATCACCAGCAAAAGTGTCATGGAAAACAAAAACAGCCATTTCAAGCACACAAAGATCAGCCGGTTGCGATTAGGTTTCATTTCTTTCTTTCCCATCAAATTTGTACCCGATTCCTCTAATGGTTTTAATATATTTGGGATGCTTGGGGTCTTCCTCGATTTTTTCCCGGAGATTGGAGATATGTACCATCATGGTATTATCATCGCTTCTCACTCCATCCTCCCCGTTAATAGCCTGATATAGCTGCGCTTTGGTAAAGACCCTCCCAGGTGATTTCATCATTTTTAAAAGGATTTTTAATTCCGTGGCAGTTACCGGGATCGGCATTCCGTTTTGACTCAGGGTAAAGTGCTCCAGATCTGCACACAGGTCCCCAATGCATAGCCGTTTTACTGGTTTTCCTTCTGCCGACACATTGCCGCCAAGTTTACAAAACCGGCGCAGGCTGGCCTGCACCTGCGCTACCAGCTCCCCGGGCTGGAAGGGCTTTGTCATATAGATGTCCGCGCCGATCTCCAGTCCATGGACTCGATCTTCCTCCTTGGCTTTTGCAGAAAGGATAATCAGGGGAATATTGCTGATTTTTCGGATTTCCCCCGTCAGTGTAAAACCGTCCATTTTGGGCATCATCACATCGAGGATAGCCAGGGATACCTCCTGATGCTGCTGCAAAATCTCCAAAGCTTCCACGCCGTTTTCCGCAATGAGCACGCCATATCCGCTGTTTTCCAGATATATCCGCAGCAGCCCAGCGATATCCGTGTCATCCTCTGCAATTAAAATCGTATGCTCCATACCTTCACCTCTTTTTACACAGTCTTTGTCATTTCTATCATACCATGAATTTGTGAAAACGCTGCATCTTTTGCCTAAAGAAATCTATAGGAATTGGATATCCAAATGGGATGGTTTTGTGGTATGATAGAAAAAACAAACAGTCAAAACACCCCAAAAATACCCAAAGAGGAGAAGGCAAAATGAAAATTCGATTTGGAATTGCAGGCTTGGGCCGCATAGCCCGCCGAATGGTGTCTGCTATGGCAAGTTATGAGGAAGCAGAGCTATATGGAGTGGCTTCTAGAAGTCTGGAACGGGCACAGGCTTTCCAGCAGGAATATGGGGCAGTCAAAGCCTATGGCTCCTATGAGGAAATGTTCCAGGACCCCGATATCGACGCGGTGTATCTGGCGGTGCCCAACAGCCTGCATGTTCCGCTGGCTATGCAGGCTATGGCACAGGGCAAAGCGGTATTGTGCGAGAAGCCCTTTGCTCCCACTCGGGAAGAAGCCCTACCGGCAGTGGAATATGCCCGGGACCATGGTGTTTTGTTGGTGGAGGCCATGTGGACCCGTTGGCTCCCCGCCATTGCCAAGGTAAAAGAGTGGATGGCAGAGGGAAAAATCGGGATGCCTTCCGTGCTCAGCGCATCCTTTAGCTTTTATTCTTCGGTAGACCTGGAGGAGCATCGGTATCATCCAGAGATGGGCGGCGGCGCTTTGCTGGATGTAGGCTGTTACTGTGCGGATCTCATGTTGAACCTAGCAGGGGAACAGCCAGAGCAGGTGGCAGGCGTCCTGAAAATCGGCTCTACCGGCGTAGATGAGCTGGGATGTCTTACCATGCGTTTTCCCAATGGAATGGTGGCTCATGGCGACTTTGGCATTCGCGCTCAAACCAGCCCGGAGGCGTGGGTATTCGGTACAGAGGGAAAAATCCTGATGGAGAGCTTTTGGGGCTGCCGCAAAGCGGTATGCTATGACAGCGAGGGACGCGAAATAGATCGGTTTGAAGACCCGGAAGAAAACGGATTTGTGTATGAACTTCGGGAGTTCTGTCAGCTGTTGGCAGAAGGAAAGACCGAGAGCCGGTACAGGAGTTTGGAAGATACCCTTTTGTGCGCCCAAACCCTGGATTGCCTTCGTATGTAAGGAATAAGCAAACAGCCGGAGCCTGTAGGAAAAGGACTCCGGCTGTTTTAGCCTTTATGGCTCCATCCGGCAGATCCGCAGAAATTCCCGCAGCGTTTGGGAGGGACGGCGGTTTTTGGCCCATACCAGAAGAATGTCGGTGTTTAGGCAAGGGTCATCAATATCGTATAAATGTAGGCCATCGCAAAGTTCCTGCATGGAGTTGGGGAAAATAGCTGTTGCCAGTCCATTCTTCACCCAAAGCAGGGCATCCCGAGCGTCGTCACACACACAGAATACCTGGGGAGAAAGCCCCTTGGCATGAAAGGCGTCCAGAATAAAACTCTCATACCGACGGTACAGGATCAGCGGAAGGCGGGTGAGGTGCTGGGGGAGGATGGCACCATTTTGTGTTTGGGGCAGTGGACAGACAGAGGCCGCTACCATGTGGTCATGGAGTAAGGGAAGAGATTCCATGTTTTCCAGCTTTACCGGTGTACGCATGGCGGAAACCTCAATGATACCGTCGGCCAGTAGATTGGAAAGGGTAAAGGTGCTGCCATCCCGCACTTCAAAGCGAACATGAGGAAAGGCCTTGGAGAACCGGGAAAGGTAGGGCATCATAATGGTCACGCTAGTGGGGGTCATACCAACACGCAGCACCCGGCTTTTACCGGTGTTGGCCACTTCAATGGAGGCCGACTGGGCATATTGCAGGATGTTTTCCGCCCGGGCATAGAGAAGCTCTCCCGCTTCGGTAAGAGTTACCCCTTTTCGGGTGCGTTCCAAAAGCTGTACCCCCAGTTCCTCCTCCAGCTGCTTCATCTGATAGCTTAAAGGGGGCTGGGACATATGTAGCCGTTTGGCGGCTTCGTTGATGCTTCCGGTATCGGCAATGGCCCGGAAGTATTCCAGTTGTTTCAGCTCCATGCTCTTTCTCCTATATAAAAATCATATAGCAAAGCGTTAAAAACAATATTATACATATACATGATAACGGGTTATAATAGATTTGTCAAAGAAAAGAGAGGAAAGGGGAACGCATGATGCGAAGGCTTGCGGTCTATCTGAAAAATTACAAAATGGAGAGCATCCTGGCGCCGCTTTTTAAAGCGCTGGAAGTGGTGTTCGACCTGTTGGTGCCCATTGTGGTGGCCCAGATCATCGATGTGGGCGTAGCCCAAGGGGATACCGGCTACATTATCCGCCGGGTGCTTTTATTGATTCTATTGGCTTTGTTGGGATTGTGCAGCAGTGTTACCGCCCAATATTTTGCCGCCAAGGCCAGCGTGGGCTTTGCCACCAAGCTGCGGCAGAGCGTATTTGACCATGTGCAGCGGTTTTCCTATACGGAGCTGGACACCATTGGTACCAGCACCCTTATCACCCGTCTTACCGACGATATCAACCAGGTGCAGAACGGACTCAATATGGGACTGCGGCTGCTGCTTCGCAGCCCTCTGGTGGTCATTGGCTCCATGATTATGGCCTTTACCATTAACGTGCAGTGTGCTTTAACTTTTGCCGTCTCGATCCCTCTGCTGTTTGCCGTGACCTTTTGCATCATGTTCGTCAGCATTCCTCTGTTCCGCAAGGTGCAGGGCAAGCTGGATACCGTCACCGGCTTGACACGGGAGAACCTTACCGGCGTGCGGGTGATCCGCGCCTTTTGCCGGGAGCAAGGCTCTGTGGAAGAGTTTGAGCGGGAGAACCGCGCCCTGACCCATTTCAGTGAGTTTGTGGGCAAAATTTCCGCCCTGCTCAACCCCCTCACCTATGTGCTCATCAATATCGCTACGATTATCCTTATCCAGCGGGCCGGTGTGCAGGTCAATCTGGGAGATATGCAGCAGGGACAGGTGGTGGCCCTTTATAACTACATGGCCCAGATGATTATCGAACTCATCAAGCTGGCTTCTCTGGTCATCACCCTGAATAAATCCTTGGCCTGTGCCGGCCGTGTGGTGAAGGTGCTGGAGGTAGAACCTGGGATGCAGTATCCCACTGCCGGCAAAACCGCTGACGCCGCTGCCCAGAACGCGGTGGAGTTCTCCCATGTTTCCTTTACCTATGCAGGAGCAGGCGCTCCTAGCCTTTCTGATATCAGCTTTTCTGTGAAAAAAGGCCAGACCGTGGGCATTATCGGCGGTACTGGCAGCGGCAAAACCAGCCTGGTAAACCTGATCCCCCGGTTTTACGATGCCGGGGAAGGGCAGGTGCGGATTAACGGCCTGCCAGTAGAGGAATACTCCAAAGAGGGGATTTGTCAAAAGGTGGGCGTGGTTCCTCAGCGGGCCGTGCTATTTAAGGGCAGTATTCGGGATAACCTGAAATGGGGCAACGAAAACGCTTCCGACCAGCTTTTGTGGAAAGCCATTGATACCGCCCAAGCCCGAGAAGTGGTGGAGGGCAAGCCCGGCATGCTGGACTTTGCCATCAGCCAAAACGGCAAGAACCTCTCCGGCGGCCAGCGGCAGCGTTTGACCATTGCCCGTGCGCTGGTCAAAGAGCCGGAGATCCTGATTTTGGACGACAGCGCCAGTGCCTTGGATTTTGCCACTGACGCGGCCCTGCGCCGAGCTATTGCTTCTATGGAAGGCAAGCTCACCACGTTCATCGTGTCCCAGCGTACCTCCAGTATCCGCCAAGCGGATTTGATTTTGGTGCTGGAGGATGGCCATCTGGCCGGAAAGGGCACCCACGAAGAACTGATGCAGAACTGTCCTACTTATCAGGAAATCTATTATTCCCAGTTTCCAGAGGAACGTCCCACCAAAGCAGCAGGAAAGGAGGTGCTGGCATGAGTCGCAATCCGCAAGCAAAGGGCAAACTTTCCCTCAAGGAGGGCAGCAGCCTCCATGCCTTTCAAAAGGTCATGAAGTTTATCGGACGCTACCGGGTGCATCTGGTGTTCAGCATCCTGCTGGCAGCGGTTTCGGTGGTGCTTCAGTTGTATATCCCTATCCTGTTCGGCGACGCCATTGACGGCATTGTGGACAAGGGACAGGTAGATTTTGAACTAGTAGCCTATTATCTCAGCCGTATCCTGGTGCTGGTGCTGGTGTCGGCGGCGGCTACCTGGGTGATGAGCGTTATCAATAACCGGATGACCTACCGGGTGGTGCAGGATATCCGGGAAAAGGCAATCCGCCATATCCAAAAGCTGCCCCTTTCGTATCTAGATGGCCACAGTACCGGCGACATCGTCAGCCGGGTCATCGCCGATGTGGCCCTGCTTTCCGACGGTTTGCTGCTGGGCTTTACCCAGCTGTTTTCCGGCGTCATCACCATTGGGGTGACATTGGCATTTATGCTCTCCAAAAGTCTCATCATCACCGGGCTGGTGATTTTGCTTACACCCTTGAGTTTTGTGGTAGCCCGGTTCATCGCCACCCGTTCTTTCCGGATGTTCCACAAGCAGAGCGAAACCCGGGGCCGACAGACCGCTATTATTGAAGAGATGATCGGCAACCAGAAGGTGGTCAAGGCCTTTGGCTATGAGGAGAAGGCCTCCGCACGGTTTGCAGAGGTCAATGAGGAATTAAAGGAATGCAGCCAGAAGGCGGTATTTTACAGCAGCCTCACCAATCCCTGCACGCGGTTCGTCAATAATGTGATCTATGCGGCGGTGGCCCTGGCAGGCGCTCTGCTGATTTTGGCAGGAAACCTCACCGTAGGCGGCCTGTCGGTTCTGTTGGCCTACGCCAATCAATATATGAAGCCCTTTAACGACATCAGCTCCGTGATCACCGAACTGCAAAACGCCCTGGCCTGCGCTTCCCGTATCTTTGAGCTGTTGGAAGAGCCGGCAGAATCCCCGGACCCGGCGGAAGCCCTCTCCCAGGTGCAGGGTGCCGTAGAGGTACAGGACGTCAGCTTCAGCTATGACAAAAAGAAAAAGCTCATCGAGCATTTCTCTCTCAAAACCAAGCCCGGTATGCGAGTAGCCATTGTAGGCCCCACTGGATGCGGCAAAACCACCTTTATCAACCTACTTATGCGCTTCTATGATGTGGACGGCGGGCGGATTTTGGTGGACGGCCAGCCTATCCAACAGGTTTCCCGCCACTCTTTGCGGAGAAATTACGGCATGGTGTTGCAGGATACCTGGATCAAAAACGGCACTGTCCGGGAGAACGTCTGCTTTGGCAAGCCGGACGCTACCGAGGAGGAGATCAAAAAGGCCTGTGTGGAGGCCCATAGCTGGGAATTTATCCGCCGCCTGCCCAAGGGGCTGGATACGGTACTCAACGAGGATAGTCTGAGCCAGGGACAAAAACAGCTGTTGTGCATCACCCGAGTAATGCTTTGCCTGCCGCCTATGCTGATCTTGGACGAAGCCACCTCCAGCATCGATACCCGTACCGAGCTGCAAATCCAGGAGGGGTTTGAAAAGCTGATGCAGGGCAGAACCAGCTTTATCGTAGCCCACCGTCTCTCCACCATCCGCAACGCCGATGTGATACTGGTGATGAAGGACGGCCGCATCGTGGAGCAGGGCAATCATCAGGAACTGATGGCTGCCGGCGGGTTCTACAGCCACCTCTATAACAGCCAGTTTGACCGTGTTTCCTAATTCCCAAAATCATGACAGCCCCTGTGCAAAATCTTTGCGCAGGGGCTGTTTTTGTAAGAATAAACGGGTTCAAAGGATCACTGGTACTCCAGCTGGAATTCCTGGGAGGAAAGAGTGACCATATGGCATCCTCGAGGAGGAGTAATGGAAATTTCCGTATTTTCCCCACGAACTGACAACAGGAACCGGTTACGGTCTTGTTTTACGACTCGCACAGCAACCTCCTGGCCGTGATTATAAATCTTCGTTTCAAAGGAACAGAAGCCTTTTAGCTGTGGCTTGAAAGACAAGCGGTTCCCCTCCACATTGTTGCAGCGCAGCCCCAGCACTCCCTCATAGATGCACAGGAGGGGGGCGGCGGGAATGTGGCTCCATTCGGAGCAACTGTCGGGATATGCGGTCCAGAATTCCTGATAGGTGTTGTTTTGCAGAACAGAAGGCATCTTGGCCCAAACAGACCATAGCTCCTCCACAAAGGGCTCCAAGGCTTCTGCTTTTGCCAGGGCCCACATCCGCCAAACAGCATTGGCGGGATAGGATAACTTCATGGCAGGGTTGCCGCCTTTGAGAAGCTCTATGGACTTGGCAGTATCATTCCCCTTACAAAAATCAAACAGAACGGCCATTGCTAAAGTCCGGTCGGCAATTTTTCTTTCTTTTGGATCGGAGACATAGGGAAGATTGTCATAAAAAACGCCGTCTGCATCACACCAATATTTTTCGGTTACCTGTTGGAGGAGGCTTTCTGCGAACGCTTGTATGGGCTGCATTTCCTCATAGGGATACCCAAAAATCTTGCATAAGGGAAGGTATGCCTTTTGGATCATACCGGCAATATACAGGTTGATCCCGCATTCCTTAGAGGGGGAGTTTCCTGGCTCATAGGCTTCGTGATCCAGCCAGACAAACCCAGAATTGCGGTCGTCGGTAGGATAAAGGCCGCCTTTGCAGGTTTCCATGAGGAATGCAATGAGCTTTTTAAAGGCTTTCATAGGCTTTTGCAGGCAGTCCAGGTCTCCCGAAGCCAGGTAATACTTATAGCAGTCAAAAACAAACTGGATGGAGTGGTCGACAATATTTCCCCACACGGACAGACCGATCTGCCGGTAGGCCAGCCTTTTTACCCGGTCCATCCCAGGCCAGGAATCCATGAAAAGCCCGTCCTTTGTCATTCCGTCTGCATAGGTCTGGATGAATCGCCGTGAGAGCAATTCATCCCCCAAGGCATACCGGATAGCGGCCTGCATATGCCCGCAGTCTCCCGAATACTGCTGGCGTTCCCGTCCCATGCCGTCTACAATAGTTTCCTGAGCCGCATTATAGATGGTGTTGATGCCAGCCTCAAATAACCGCTGAATGGCGGGGTCTTCTGTCTGGAAGCTATAAGGCATAAAGGGGTACGCTCTTCTGCGGATTCCTACCTTTTTGATGCAAACCCTTCCGCCTTTGGGGTTGGTAATATGTAACTGTACCCATTTTACAGATTCAAAATCAAAAGCTTCAAATACATTATCCCCCTCATGGCAGATATAGCGGCTCCAGCAATAAAAGCTGTTGTCTAAAAGCAAATGTTCTCCTAAAGCATGTCCTTCGGCAGTCATCAGCTCAATTTCAGTGCCTTCCGGGGCGTTGATAGAAAAGAAGGGAAATCCCACGATCTGCTCTTTTAATTCAAAGGTCAGGAAACTACCGGTGATAGTATCAGATGCCTTTTGGAGATCAAACACAATGCAGTCATTTTGCTGCTGTAAATCAAGCCCTAGACTAGAGGAAAAAACCTCCGGCTCTCGGAAGAAGAACCAGTGATCCTTGTTCTTTTTCCACACAATGGTACCGGCCTCTGCCAGGGATACCTGCTGATATTCAAATTCCTTTAGCAAAGGAATTTCCCGCTGGAACAGCGCTGTATCCGGGGAAGTGACGGGAAACCCATCGTTGGCGTAATCGGTATATCGGGTGCAGATAGAAGGGATATCTCCTTCCCCGATTTCTATAGCAGAAACCCAACGGCTGTCCGGCGTATAACCAGCCTGATTCCAGCCTGATATTTGTTTTCTTCCATCACAGATTTCCTGCAAAGAGCGAAGATACCAGCGCTGGAATCCTCCAGGCTGATGGGACCAGTCAATGGTACACAGGCAGGAGCTATCGGAGTGGAGAGAAAAACTTTTTCCGTTTTTTAGCTCTACTTTCAGGGAAAAAAGCAGCCCGGGGGTACCGGCTGCCCAAGTGCCCTCTCCAAAGCCGTAATATAGTACTTGAAACGCCAGGACATTTTTTCCCGGTTTCAGCTTATGCGTCAGGTCTACAGGATCGGCCTCCATATACCGGGGATCGGCGGGAGCAGGTCCCCATTGTATCCGCTCTCCATTGACATATAGCAAATACCGGCTGTCGGCAGCCACCCATCCCTTGGCCCATGCCACTTCTTCTTCCATGGTAAATTCTTGCCGGAACAGGACGAAGGTATTAGAAAGGGTCCTTTCCGAAGGATACCAGATCCATTTGGCTGGGGAAAGATCCAGTTTGGTACGTACGTCTTGGGTTTTTGTGTCCATTATGATTTCCTCCTTATCAATCTAAATGGAAAACCTCGTGGAGAGGAGTGGTAACCGGGCTATTGTCGGGGTTACATTCCATAATATCCGCCATAAAGTCCCACCATTTACGATTGATTTCCGTATCGGCTCCGGCGTCCCACAGGGCTTCGTCCTGGATTTCAATATATCCAAACAGAGTGAGGGTATCTGGATCAAAAAAGATGGTATAGTTGCTTCCGCCATGTTCGCGAATCATTTCTTTCATCTCAGGCCATAACGCATTATGTCTTTTCTGGTATTCTTCTTCCATTCCCTGGAATAATTTCATTTTAAATCCTTTTCTCATAAGGTGTTTCCTCCTTTAATCTATCTACATTTTTTGGATCAACTGTTCCTCTGAAAGCCGCGGTACACGAATGGTTACCCGTGTAAAGACATCCATACGGCTTTCATACCGGATTCCATATCCGGGGCCAAAATAGATCTGAATCCGTTCGGCAATATTGCGGACCCCATATCCCAACCCTCCGGTATTCCATACCTGGTGGTTGAGAGTTTCCAGCTTTTCTTCCGGAATCCCATATCCATTATCTTCTACGGTAAATACAATATCGTCCCCATCGTATTTTCCCGTAATTTTCAGCAGCTTTTCCCGTTCTATCCCATGCAGGCCATGCAGGATGGAATTTTCCACAAAGGGCTGTAACAGCAGCTTAATGGTATAGTTTTGATAGATTTCCGGGTCCACGTCTATTTCCAGTTGATAGTCCTCGCCATGAGCAAACTGGTTGATGGCTACATAGTTTTTAATCAGCTCCAGTTCCTGCCCAAAGGTAAAAATGGGATTTCCTTTAGAAAGCGCGGCGCGATAGTATTTGGTCATATATTCGATGAGCTGGTAAGTATCCTGATCCTGAGAAGCAAGGGATTTCCACTTGATAACGGAAAGGGAATTATAGAGCAGGTGAGGGTTCAGCTTGGAGTGCATCAGATCGATCTCTGCCAGCTTTTTATTTTTTTCAGCCAAAAGCTTTTGGCGGTATAACTCCTGATTCTGTTTCAGCAGCTCTACAAATTTTTGCTTGATAATGCCGATTTCGTCCTGCTCCGTAATCTCAATATTTTCCACCTTTTCCGTCTCGATGTGGTTCAGCTGTCCGATAAAACTCTCGAGAGAACGGGTCAATTTGCGTATGGTGATGTAATCCAAGAAACAGATACCGCCTACCGAAATCAGGAATATTGCCATCATATAAAAATATTGGAGTACAAACTGTTGCGGTAGGGGGGAAGGGTACAGATCCATGCGCAGATAGTGGCCGTTATCCAGTTCACGGGTGATCGCAGAATAGGGCTCTTTATCAGAAAGCTGATCTTCACCGGAAAGAAGATGAGGGGCATGACTCTCATCCTCATAAAAGGTCCGAACGTTTTCCATCACAAAACTTTCCTGATAGGTTTGGCAAAGAGTATCAAAAGCAATATCGATTTGGAGAACTGCCAGCTTATCTGTAGTGAGATTGAATTTCATGAATAGTGAAAGGGTATCAGCTCCAGGTTCTCCCCCTGTATCCATGATTTTCCATACGGCGCTGGGAGAATTTTTGATTTCCTCTAAAATATCATCAGGCATACAGGTGATATGAAGGAAATTACGGTAATTGAACAGCTCCTGACTATCATAATACACGATATATTCCCCACTGGGAATATTGATATTTAGAAAAGCCCGGGCAGTATCAATATAAAACTGGGATTTTGATATGAGATCACCATTATAAATTTGAGAAAGCCCAGTGCAAATCTGGGAGTCTCGGGTGATCTGGTCTGCATTTTCCGTATAGGTTTGAAAAAGGCGATTTAGATAATTGGAGAAGTTGTCCAGCTGATCTTGGTACTGCTGGTTGATCTGCCTTTCGATATCTTTTTCGGTATTGACTGCCAAAAAAGCGAATAAAATAATTACCGGAAGAATCGATACCAGCATCGTAAGAAACAACATTCTTTTTTTCAGGCTCTTTGCAAAAAATTTTGGCGTGGACATTTTTTATCCACCCGCCTTTACACAATGCCGGTCCCGGTACTCTTTGGGAGATAACCCCGTATATTCCTTGAAAACTGCGCTGAAATAAGACTTGCTCACATAGCCCAGCCGGTCGGAAACCTCATAGATACGACAGTGGGGGTCAGTAAGCATTTCCTTGGCGGCCTCCATTTTCTTTTGGAACAGATAATCGCCTA
>CALWVH010000138.1 GCA_944384915.1 uncultured Clostridia bacterium
TGTTGTTTCTTGCAGTTGCCAGACCGCAGGCTTATTTTACAACAAAAGGAGTTTTTCTTTCTTCATCATCGGCTTTCGCCTTCTTTCGAACCACGCGACTATCGCGTGGTTTTCTTTATACAAAAAGGCGCCGCCCGATAGAGGACAGCGCCTGTCAAATTGATTTTCAAGAAAATAGGAGTGTACAATTTATTTGCGCTTAGCGCTCAGGGCCACCCAGCCCTTTTCCTCTTTGCGGTTGATAATGGTAAAATGCTGCTCCACTGCTGCCAGCACATCTTGCTCCCGGGTGTCGATAATCCCGCTCATCAGATACACGGTGTCCGGCTTCATGAACTGTTCCACATCTTTGGTCAGCATGATGATGACGTCTGCCACAATGTTGGCCACTACGATGTCATATTTCCCTGTAACTTTATCGGTCAAGTTGCCGCAGATGCCGGTAAACCGGTCCGCCACATGGTTGATCTCCGCATTTTCATCAGCAGTCTTTACCGCCAGTTCATCAATATCTACGCCTACGGCCTTTTCTGCTCCCAACAGAAGCGCCGCCACCGACAAAATACCGCTGCCGCATCCTACATCCAGCACATCCATACCGGGCTGTACATACTTTTCCAGCAGCTCCATGCACAGACGGGTAGTTTCATGGGTACCGGTGCCAAAAGCCAGACCCGGGTCCAAATCCAGCACAATACGTCCGCCGCTGTCCTGTACTTCTTCCCAGGTAGGACGGATAAGCAGCTTTTCCCCTACCGGGATAGGCTTAAAATACTGCTTCCAGTTGTTGATCCAGTCCTCCTCCACACAGGAGTCCAGAGAGATCTCGTTTTCGATCCCCTCGGCTGTATAGCGCTCCCGCAAAAACGCCACTGCCTCGGCTGGGCTTTCCTCGGGGCTGATATAAATATGTACCAGAGCTTTAGTGCGGTCCTTCTGCAAAAGGTCTTCATCAATCAGGTCGATATGGGCGATCTCCCATGCCTCTTCCTCCAAATTGGAGTAGTCCTCAATATAAATGCCGTAGGGCACCACCATATTGGCAATGTCCCCTGCCTTGTCCACGTCCTTGGCGTTGACGGTGATGGTCACTTCTGTCCAGTCCATGTTGGTTCCTCCGTTCGTTATCTTTACCCGTATTATACAGGAATCCCAGGGAAAATACCAGCCCCCGGAATGTTTTCCTGCTGCCTCTTCATATAGTGATAACAGCGGAAAAGGAGGGGACCAGCTTGAAAAAAAAGGCGTTTCTTATCAATGGTATTATTCTCACCCTCTCGTCTCTGGCGGGAAGGTTTCTCTATATGGGCTTTCGGGTATGGCTTTCTCAAATGATCGGTGCGGAAGGTATGGGTGCCTACCAACTGATTTTATCGGTATTCCTGCCAGCAGTAGCTATTTCCACTGCCGGGGTAAGTCTTACCGTCACCCGGCTGGTCACCAACGCCATGGGAAAGCAACAGTCAGAAACTATCCCCTCGGCAGTGGCACGATGCTTTGGGTTCAGCCTGCTCATGAGTCTGATAGCCTGTACGGCTCTATGGTGCAGTGCCGACTTCCTCTCCGATAAATTTTTGGGCGGCAATTCTGCCGATGCTTTGCGGATGCTTCTCCCCGGTCTACCCTTTATGGCTCTCAGCTCCTGTATGCGGGGGTATTTTCTGGCGGTGCGGGGCGTGCTCCGTTCGGCGGCCAGTGAATTTGCCGAACAGCTTGCCACCATCTCTTTAACGGTATTCGCCTTTTTGGCCTTTTCCCCCCAGACCATTGCCGACGCCTGCCTGTTGTCCATGCTGGGGGCAACCGTGGGGGAAGCTGTCTCCTGCGGATGCTCCTTTGTACTGTATCGGCTCCATGTCCGGCGATTCAAGAGCCCCAAAAACCGGCCCTGTACCGGCGCGGGAAAAGCCATTCTCCACATTACTCTTCCCAGCACCCTGAGCCATGCCGCCCGGAGTGTTCTCTCTGCCGCCGAAAACCTACTGATTCCCCTGGGCCTGCGAAAATGCGGGGCCACCGCCAAGGCGGCCCTTGCTCAATACGGAATGCTTCAGGGCATGGTGATGCCTATGCTGTTTTTCCCCTCTTGCTTTTTGGGGGCCTTTGCCTCCCTGCTCATCCCCGAAATGTCGGAATCCTTAGCTGCCGGAAAAAACCGCTCCATCTCTTCTGGTACGGAGCGCTCTTTGCGGATGACACTGCTATTTTCCATTTTTACAGCGTGCTTCTTTTTTGCCTTTGGGGAAGAACTGGGCGTACTATTTTACCGCAGTCGCGAGGCGGGACAGCTTCTTCAGATACTGGCGCCTCTGGTACCTCTTCTCTATCTGGACATGGTAACCGACGGCCTTTTAAAAGGTCTGGACCAGCAGACTCATTCCCTGCTATATAATACCCTAGACGCTTCCCTTCGGGTTTCCATGATGGCGGTACTCCTGCCTGTTTTAGGAATGAAGGGGTACTTTATCATCCTGTATTCCTGTGGGATTTTAAATGTAACATTAAGCCTTTCACGGCTACTAAAAACAGCCCAAGTGCGGTTTCGGCTGTTCCAATGGCTAATATTCCCCTTTTTTCTCTCTGCTGGATGCACTGTCCTGGGAAAATTTCTTCCCCTGCCGGAAACTTCTACCTGGTGGGGCTTATCAATTGTTCTGGCACTCTGCACAAGCGGATACGGGGTACTTTTGCAGCTTTTCCGGCCATTCTTACAAAAACGAAAGGGATAATTTTGTCGATTTTCATTGACAGTACCCTAAACTTGGTTTACACTTGAAACAGAGAAAAAAGAAAGGACTGGCATTATGCATCCGCTGGAACAACTCTGTTTTCTGTTTACTATATATAGTTTTTTAGGATGGCTTTGTGAGAGTATCTTTTGCTCCTTCCTATTTAAAAAGTGGACTAATCGAGGGTTCCTCAATGGTCCCTTCTGCCCCATTTATGGTGTGGGCGGACTGCTGATTACCAGCGTTCTTCATCCCTTTACTGGCTATCCCATTTATATTGAGATTCCTCTAGTATTCGTGGCAGGCACAATTCTTACCACTGTACTGGAATATATGACAGGATGGCTGTTGGAAACTCTGTTTCATACTACCTGGTGGGATTATTCCCAAAACCGGTTCAACTACAAAGGCCGTATCTGCCTGTTTAACTCCATTCTTTTTGGCCTTCTTTGTCTGGTAGCTATGTTACTGCTCCACCCCTTGCTGATTCATCTTTTACATTTAATTCCCTGGTTTGTGCGTCCTTGGTTGCTTTTGGCTATCCTGCTCTATTTTCTTACGGATACTCTTCTTACCCTCCATACCATTCTCACACTTAACGGAAAGCTTCAGCAGCTTCACCAGCTTTTGGAGGAATTCCGGGCCACGGGAGCACCTTTAAAGGCCGCCCATGCTGCTCTTTCCGATTATCTTACCGATAGCCCTGCTATTCAATCTGTGCGGGAACGTATTTGGAAACTAGAACGCTTTACCCCTTCTCAACGTCGTTTGCTCCGGGCTTTTCCCACCATGAAGCCCCTGCGGAATACCGAAACCTTCCAATGGCTTCAACAAGAATGGCAAAGGCGTCGGAATAGAAAAAAGAAAAACTAAATCTCTTGTCCGTTCTCTCCCGACTGTATTTTGACAGTCGGGAATTTTTTATCTTTTTCGTCTGTTGACAAAAAAAGTATGAGGGTGTATACTTCTAAACGGTTTGAATGCAAACTATTTTACACAGGAGACGAAATATGAGCCAAAACAACCTGCATTATTTACTTATGCTAGGATTCAATCGAAGCAACCATGCTATTACCAGTCAAACAGGAAAATGGGAGCTTTTGCCCGGTCAGCCCAAAATTTTAGAATTTTTGTTAGAACATAATGGCTGCACCCAAAAAGAAATTAGCCGAGGATGTGCGTTAGATAAGTCCACGGTTACTAGCTTACTTTCCCGCATGGAGGCAAAAGGCCTTCTTACCCGTTGCCCTGCAGAAGGAGATCGGCGCCATGTTCAGGTATTCCTTACAGAATCAGGGGCTCATTGGGCAACGCGCACGATAGAGATTTGTGCACAGGTAGATCGAAAAGCTACAGAGGGCCTCTCCCCAGAGGAGTTGCAGAATTTTTTGACCACGTTTCAAAAGATCCTGAACAACTTGGAAACATTGGAGGAATTTCTGTGAAGTCGTGGTGCTATCGATATGCATATTTTCTCTTTGGTGTAATTCTCAACTCTTTTGGGATTGCTCTCATAACGAAGGCCGCGTTGGGGACTTCCCCGATTTCCAGCCTTCCCTATGTCCTTAGCTTTGAGTTTCCCATTACATTGGGGGGCTTTACCTTTATTATGAATACGCTATTTGTCTTGGGCCAGATCCTACTTTTGCGGCGTAACTTTCAGTGGATTCAACTATTGCAGATGGGGGTCAACCTGATTTTCAGCAGCTGCATTGATATTAGCATGAATCTCATGTCCTGGTTTGAACCAACCATCTGGTGGGAACAGCTTTTGTCCTTATTGTTGGGATGCACAGTGTTGGCTTTGGGCATTAGCATCGAGGTAGCTCCTAATGTATTAGTAGTCCCCGGAGAAGGAATTGTCAAAGCCATCTCCACTGTGAGCCATAAACGGTTTGGCTCTGTGAAAATCGCTTTTGACGTTACTTTGGTAGCGATTGCGGTATCCCTTTCTTTTCTCTTCTTCTCTCAACTCAAGGGTTTAGGTGTGGGAACGATTGTTTCTGCCCTATTGGTAGGAAAGATCGTCAACTTGTTTAACCGTCATCTCCCCTTAATCTCTCATATCTCCGCTCTGTGCTGTCAAAATTAGTTCCCCGTTTTCCACTCCCATAGTATTCTCAATATTTCTTTTTTTCTTATAAAATATTTTTCTGATATTTTTGTACTGATAACTGGAATATACGATCTTTTTTACTTTATTTTGTCTGCTAAAATTTTTATACCTAACTGACAAAAAGCCGCCTCCCTCTATTAGGGAAGCGGCTTTTATAACATGATTCCATCTTTATCGTTTTAAGGGATCTTTCTCTTTTGCAGCTCGTGCAACCACCCCAGATAAGGCCAGCAGTGCTACCAGGTTCGGGAATACCATCAGGCCGTTAAACAAATCAGAGAGGTTCCATACTAGGTCTACTTTCAAGGTGGAACCGATGACCACACACACCACCACAATGGCGGCATAAATTTTAACGGCTTTGTTGCCAAAAAGGGCCTTGACGTTGGTTTCGCCAAAGAAGTACCAGCCGATAATGGTGGAGAAGGCAAAGAACAGCATACAAATAGCTACAAACGCGTTTCCGAAGCTACCAAGGGCGTGGTTAAAAGCCGCCTGTGCCAGTTCAGTGCCCTGCAATCCATTGGGCATACCGGCCTGTAGCTTTCCGGAGGTGAGAATCACCAGAGCAGTCAGGGTCAGAACCACAAAAGTATCGATAAACACACCGATCATGGCGACAATGCCCTGATCCTGAGGCTTCTCTACTTTTGCCAAAGCGTGGGCGTGAGGGGTAGAGCCCATACCGGCTTCGTTAGAGAACAGGCCGCGGGCTACGCCATAACGCATGGCTTCCCGCACAGAGATACCGGCCACGCCGCCCAATACTGCCTGGGGATCGAAAGCCGCCACAAAGATGGACTGAATAGCACCTAAAAGTGCTTCCCGATTGATAACCAAGATCACGAGGCAGCCCACGATATAAAAAACGGACATTATGGGAACCATTTTTTCGGTAATGGAAGCGATGCGCCGCACACCACCCAGGAAAATAAATGCGGCAATAATGGCAATCACTATGCCCACTGCAATAGTGGGAATATTGAAGGCAGTTTTAAAGGCAGAACTAATGGAGTTGGCCTGTACCATATTTCCGGTAAAGCCGAGAGCAAAAATAATAGCGATGGAGAAAAATCCAGCCAGGATCTTGCCGAATTTTCCCTGGAAACGAGCCTTAATATAATAGATGGGGCCGCCTCTCACCTCGCCGGAACTATCAGTGGATTTATATTTCTGTGCCAGAACGGCCTCGCCATAAATGGTAGCCATACCAAAAAAGGCAGACAGCCACATCCAGAAAATAGCACCAGGACCACCGGAATACAGGGCAGTAGCACAGCCGGTGATGTTGCCGGTACCCACCTGTGCCGCGATGGCAGTGGTTAAAGCCTGAAAAGAGGACATACCATCTTTGCCGGCCTTTTTGCCCCTAAGGGAAAAGCCGCTGAACAGCCTGCGTAACCCCTCCCCGAACTTTCGCACCTGTACAAACCGAGTTCTAATTGTAAACAGGATGCCTGTTCCCACCAGAAGCCACAGCAATAGGTTATTCCAGACAAAATCGCTGATTGTACTGACCATTGCGGCCAACTGATCCATATTCATTTCCTTCCAATCCCTTCTCTTTCGTGCAAACAAAGAAAAAAGCCAGACCCACAAAAGGTTCTGGCTCTGAAAAATAAAATTGATGGAAAAACGGTATCAAAAAAGTGCGCCTTTTAGCGGCAGTTTTCCCACTCTGTCCTTTTGCCTGAGAGATTTCGCGAAAAATTTCCGCGTTGCACCTTCGGCAGCCCACGTTTGGACGTTCTCCAGAGCCACATCCATTTGCAGTCCTCATCCGAAACCGGACGCCTGAGAGTTTTGCTCCTTCGGCAGCAGATGCCCTGCTTTTCCTGCAAACTTCGTTTGTCACTATAATTTTGTGTCAGCTTTTCAAATATAGCATACCGAAGGATACAAAGTCAAGGGAACTGGATAGCATAGAATGGTTTCCCATGTTTTGCCCAAAAACCGCCGCAAAAAATTGTCAGCCCTTTACTGGTACCTCCATAATATAATCATCCATATAGTATCCGCCGCCAATATCGTTCTTTTCCTCCCGAATAACGGTAAAGCCAAAATGACGGTACACTTCAATGGTATGGGTGTTAAAGCGATTCACAGTAAGCCAGATAGCGGAAAGCCCTTCTTTACGGCAGCGTTCCTGCAAATAGGTGAACGCTTTGCGGGCAAGACCCGTGCCGCGGAAATCCTTGTGCACATAAAGCTTGCTCAAAAACAACTTGCCGTTTTCGTCGGGATGGAAGCCGGTGTAGCCTGCTGCTTTGCCGTCCACCGTAATCAGGCGGTACTCATACCCTTCCTGAATCTGTTTGGTGACAGCGGGAACGGACTGGAATTTTTCCACCATATAGGGTACCTGTCCCGGTTCCAGGATAGGAGTAAAATGCTCCTCCCAAATTTCAGCGGCAAGGGCACACATAGCGCTGATTTCTTCCGGTGTTTGAACGGGTTCAAAAGAAACTTGCATCAAAATGCCTTCTTTCTATTATTTTTATAGCTGCTTTGTTTCACAATAGTTTCCAAGAAAAGTGAATCGCGGCAGTTCTTCACTTAAGGAGCATAGCAGCTCTAATGTATGGGATTCATGTAGATTCCCAGTAAAATCCAGATAGAAATCGTATTCAAAAGCCTTGCCGGGAATGGGACGGGACTCGATTTTTGTCAGGTTCAGGCCATTGAGGGCAAAGCGCCCCAGCACCTGATGCAGCGCGCCGGGAATGTTGGGCAGGGAAAAGCACAGGCTGATTTTGTCTGCATTTTGGGGCAGGCAGGGGGTGCGGCTGATGACGATAAACCGGGTGCAGTTGTCACGGGCGTTCTGGATATTTTCTTCCAGCACCGTCAGGCCGTATTTTCCGGCGGCTTCCTTGGAGCAGATCACCGCTGCATGGTGCAGCCGTTCCAGAGAGAGCATTTTGGCGGCGGCAGCGGTGTTGCTGTATTCTTGTTTTTTCCAGCCCTTTTCACTCAGAAAATCTGAGCATTGAGCCAGCGCCTGCGGGTGGGAAAAGACGATCTGAATCTTACCGGAATTTTCAGTGCCGCAGAGGAAATGCCGTACCGGCAGCGTTACCGCCCGGACAATATAAAACCTATAGCGAAGGATCAGGTCATATACGTCCACCACCGAGCCGGCGGAGGAATTTTCCACGGGAATTACACCGAAATCCGCCGCTCCCTGCTCTACCGCTTCAAACACCTGCTCAAAGCGAGGGAAAAAGGCCATCTCCCCGCTGGGAAATACCGTGCAGGCGGCCCGATGGGTAAAAGCTCCCGCCACGCCGGGGCAGGCTACTTTTACGCTATCTGTGGGAAGATTCT
This sequence comes from uncultured Clostridia bacterium, assembly GCA_944384915.1. Classification (GTDB taxonomy): domain Bacteria; phylum Bacillota; class Clostridia; order Oscillospirales; family Acutalibacteraceae; genus Heritagella_A. The sequence goes on from CALWVH010000138.1 coordinate 8,173, forward strand.
CCATACTGGAAGCTGCCAGCTCCCGCAATGTACCGCCGCTTTCCAGCAGCTGGTACTGCCTTTCCCGGCTGACGCTCATCATGGCGCTGTAAATTCCGCGCACGGCCTGTCCGTATTCCCCAGCTTTTTCGGCTGCCCGGTCAAGGATTTCCTGTTCCCGCTGGGCGTTAAAAACCGGCAGGTTTTTCTCTTTTTTTGCAGCCGCTACCTGTTCGGCGCATTTCATACGGCGCAGGAAGAGGGGCAAAAGCTGGCTGTCTATTTCGTCGATTTCTTTTCGAATATCCGCTAATTCCATGATGGAACCGCCTTTCTATGATAAAATGAGCAAATCACTATGAATATTATATAAATCTATGCAGAAGCGGCCAACAACCGCTCATTTTTACATTATCCCTTTGCATGAGGCTCCAGCCACTGAACAAACGCGGTTTTATCCTGGCGATTATACCCAGCTTTTTCATAAAACCGCAAAGTCCCTTCCTTTTTGCTGCCGGTCAACAGCATGAGCTTGTAACAGCCTGCGGCACGGGCTTCTTCCCGTGCAAAATACAGGCATGCCGTTGCGATTCCCTGCCTGCGGAAAGCTTCATCGGTGACTACATTTTCAATCACCGCATAGGGGCGCATTCCGTGTGTCAAATTGGGAATGATTTGGCACACACAAGAGCCCACCAGTTTTCCCTCTATTTCTGCCACTACCACAAAATGACCGGGTTGGGCCAGAATCTGGCGCCAAACAGGCAGCACCTCTTCCAGATTTTGAGGGAACGGATTATTTCCCAGCTGGGTATACAGCGTTAACACGCCGTGAAGGTCCTCTTCCTTTGCTTTTCGTATCAGCAGCGACGGATTCATTCTTACTTCCCCTTTTTAAGATGTTCTTGGGAATGATAGGTTCGTGGAAACGCACCTTAAATTTTTACACCGTTTTCCCGTGCCCAAGTTCGCGGGAAGGCCGCTGCAAAATTTGCACCTGCTCCCCCGCGAAGTAAAAGTTTTACTCGATTTTTTTCAAAAAATCGCGGATTCCAAAGGCAGATTCTCGCCTGCCGGCTCGGTCGGTGCCCTATTGTGTGCCACTGGCACACGGTACCCTTTGGTCGCCGCCCGCAGGCGGCGAAATTCTTTTGCCGCAGGGCGCATTTTCGGGGGTGAATTACCAAACATTCCGGTGGAATGTTTGGCAAGAGGGCCCCTTTTGCAAGAAAAAAGGGGCCCTGCTTCGTTCCTCCTGCCGACCTGTCTCTGTTTTCCCAACGGGAAAATCAGAACCGGAAAATGTTTTTATAGTCCCCTTTGTGAAACTCCCCCCGGCATTTCGTGCCACTCTTCTCGCCTGCCGGCTCGGTTGGTGCCCTATTGTGTGCCACTGGCACACGGTACCTCTGTGAGGGGATTTTTTTGGCTCCCTCCTTGAGGGAGCAGCGGGCTTTCTGCCTCACAGGGCTCGCGTTGCCTTCGGCAACTCTTGCTGCTTGTGCAAATGACTGGCTTTTTTACTGGCTCGCTGGCGCTTCGCTTTCATGAGGGCGCTGCCCTCATACTCCCGCCAGAGAGACTGAGTCTCTCTGGACTCTGCAAACCGCTCCGCGCCAAATTTTTAGTCCATCATCATATCCAGCAGCGCAACCGCAGCCGCACTCTCAATCACCGGCACTGCCCGGGGCACGATACACGGGTCATGTCTTCCATGCACGGACAATTTGGCGTTTTCCCCTGTCACCAAATCCACTGTATCCTGTTCCCGGGAGATGGAGGGCGTGGGCTTCACCGCTGCCCGGAACACAATGGGCATCCCGGTGGTAATGCCGCCTAAAATGCCCCCGGCATGGTTGGTGCGGGTCTTTACCTTCCCCGCCTCATCGTAATAATACGGGTCGTTATTCTCGCTGCCGTGCAGAGTGGCAACCCCGAATCCGTCGCCAAATTCCACGCCTTTTACCGCGGGAACCCCGTAGATAATGGAAGCCAGCACATTCTCCACTCCGCCGAACATGGGCGAACCGATACCGGCAGGCATCCCCACCACGGCGCACTCCACCACGCCGCCGATGCTGTCCTGTGCCATACGCGCGCTTTCAATCTCTTCCCGCATGGCCTCTTCCACGCCTTCTCCCACCACCGGGAAATACCGCCGGGAAAGAGCGGAAAGTTCTTCTTTCGAGACATTCACCGGATCAAAGCGCTGGTCTTGTACATTTCCCACGGACAGCACATGGCCGCCGATGACCACCCCCCGCTTTTCTAGCAGCTGGCGGCACACCGCCCCGGCAAACACCATGCAGGCGGTAAGCCGCCCGGAAAAATGGCCGCCTCCCCGGATATCGTTGGCGTTTTTGTACCGCACCGAAGCCGTGTAGTCGGCATGACCCGGCCGGGGGTGGACCTTCAGCTCGCTGTAATCCTTGGAGCGCGTGTTGCTGTTCTCAATGACCGCTGCCAGCGGTGCACCAGTAAGCACTCCGTCCAGCAGGCCCGAGAGAATGTGCGGAGTATCGCTCTCTTTGCGTGGTGTGGAGCTTTTGTCCCGCCCCGGCGCGCGGCGGGCCATCTGGCTCAAAACCGCGTCAAAATCAATGGTTTCCCCGGCGGGAAGTCCGTCAATCACCACGCCGATGGCTTCGGTATGGCTCCCGCCGAAAATGGACAGCTTTATATGGTTTCCCCAAGTGGATGACATTGACAGTTCCCTCCTATGGACTGATAATCCCGGTAAAAGGCCGGATAGGATTTGTTGACGCTCTCCGCGTCGGTGACGGTGACAGGCCTTTCACAGCGGAGCGCTGCCGCCGAAAGTGCCATGAGTACCCGATGGTCGTTAAATCCGGGAGCCTCCCCGCCGGTAAGAATGGGTTTGCCGTGAATCAGCAGGCCGTCTTCGGTTTCGCGGATGTCCGCACCCAAAGCGGAAAGGCACTGGGTCATGGCGGCAAGGCGGTCGCTCTCCTTTAATTTGAGCCGCTGGGCGTTGTAAATGCGGGTTTCGCCCTGCACACAGGCTACCGCCGCCGCCAAAACCGGCACCAGGTCCGGGGCCTGGGAAGCGTCGATCTCCTGCCCGGAAAGGCCGGCAAAAGGCTCTTTTGCCTTTGAGTTGGAAACGGTGAGGGATTCTTCGTGCCAAGCAATTTCCGCGCCAAATTTTCGGAACAGCTCTGCGCAGACTCGATCGCCCTGTACGGAATCTTTCCGCAGACCAGTAAGGGTCAGGGGGCCGCCGGAAAGAGCGCCCATGGCCAGATAAAACGCTGCCTGTGACCAGTCGCCCTCCACCTGTACCTGTCCGGGACAGTAGCACTGCCCGCCGGGAATAAACCAGCCGTTTTCAATAGGCTGTACCTCCACGCCGAAATCCCGGAGAGCGGAAAGGGTCATATCCACATACCCGGCGGATTCCAAGGAAGTGGAGAGGGTCAGGCGGCTGTCACCTTCCAGCAGAGGCAGCGCATACAGCAGGCCGGTGATAAACTGGGAGCTGATGTTCCCGGGAAGGATAAATTCCCCAGCGGTGAGCTTTCCGGAAATGGAGAAGGGCAATCCCCCTTCTGTGCGGCAGGAAACGCCGTGACCGGGCAAGCAGTCCAGATAACAGCCGATGGGGCGCTGGGGAAGCCGTCCACTGCCGGTAAAGGTGGCTTCCATACCCAAAGCGGCGGCGATGGGAATACAGAATCGCAGGGTAGATCCGGATTCCCGGCAGTGAATCTCCCCGGCGGGAATGGTGCCGGTGCAGGAGCCGTCCACCGTGAGGGTGCGGGTGATTTTGTCATAGGAAATCACCGCGCCCATAGCCTGCACCGCGTCCATAGTTGCGAACATATCCTCGCTGGGGTCAATAGGAAAAAGAGTGCTCACGCCCTTTGCCAGCGCCGCGCAAAGGATCGCCCGGTGGGCGGCACTTTTAGAGGGCGGCATAGCCAGCGTGCCGGAAATTTCGGCGGGAATATAGGTGACGGTGCTCATAGACGGGCTCCTTTCAAAGGAAAAAATTTTCATGTATGGGCAAACGGGAAACTTATTTCAAAAAATCCCCCAGTTCTTTCTGAGGCAAAGTGTAAATATACGCGTCCCCGATCTCATGGAGCAAAATCAGCCGCAGGTCTTTTCCCGCGCTCTTTTTATCCAGCGCCGTAGCCCCTGCCAGTTCGTCCATGTTCCGGTCAGTTTTTGTAGGCAAATGATACTTTTCCAGAAGGGCGGCGATTTTCTCGCTGGTTCCCAGTGCAGTCAAACCGGCCCGCTCCCCGGCTTTGGCGATAAGCACCATGCCGATGCCCACCGCTTCTCCATGGCTCAGCCCGGAAAACCCGTGGAGCTTTTCCAGAGCATGGCCCAGCGTATGGCCGAAATTCAAAATCATCCGCTCGCCTTTGTCCAGCGCGTCGGCCTCTACGATTTGCCGCTTGCAGTCCACACACTCATAGATGACCTCTTCCAGATGCTCCCGTGCATCTTCTTCCATCAGGTACTTGAAAAGAGCCGGGCGGCGGATGCAGCCGTACTTGATGACCTCGCCCATGCCGTCGGCGAAGAAATGGGGCGGCAGGGTAGAGAGGGTGTCCGGGTCGATGAGCACCAGCCGGGGCTGATGAAAAGCGCCTACCAGATTTTTGCCGAAAGGCAGGTCTACCCCGGTTTTGCCGCCTACACTGGAATCCACCTGCGCCAGCAGAGTGGTAGGAATCTGGACGAAATCCATGCCCCGCAGGAAGGTGGCCGCCGCAAAGCCCGCCATATCACCGGTGACACCGCCGCCCAGGGCTACAATAAAATCGCTGCGGGTAAAGCCGTTTTCCGCCAGCGCCCGGTAAAAAGTCTCCACGGTAGAAAGGAGCTTGCTCTGTTCTCCGGCGGGGAACTGGCAGGAATACACCTCATATCCCGCCTGCCGGAGGGAATCCACCACCGTTTTTCCATAGAGAGGAAACACATTACTGTCGCTGATAACCATCGCCCGGGTCCCAGCAGGGAATAACGGCAGGCAGTGTTTACCGGTTTGAGCCAGCAGCCCCCGTTCCAGTAAGATGGAATAAGGTTTCGTGGTTTGTACGGTCAGTTCCATAAAAAGGCTCCTTTCGTATACTGCGGAATCGTTTTTATTCTCCCAGCGCTTCTTTCACTTCTCGGCCCTGACGCAAAAGCCCTTTCAGTGTTTCTGCATCTTCTGTGTCAATGGCTGTCTGAATGGCGCTTAAATTTTCCATTAGCGTGGAAAGCTCTCGGGACAGCGCTTCCCGGTTTTCCAAAAACAGCTCCGTCCATAATGTCTCGTTGATTCGCGCTACCCGGGAAACGTCCCGGTAACTGCCTGCCGAATATCCCCTGTGCCCCGGACACCGGGGGCTAAGCACATAGGCGCAGGCCAGCGCGTGGGGCAGCTGGGAGGTGTAGGCGATCATCTCGTCGTGGTGCTCCGGGGTAGTCTTTACCACACGGCCAAATCCCATTTGCAGCGCCAGCTCTTCCATGGTGCTCTCTGCCCATTGAGGCGCGCCGCAGGGCACCAGCAGATAGCTGGCTCCTCGAAACAGCGTGGCCTCGCTCACCGCAAAACCGTTGCGCTCCTTGCCCGCCATGGGGTGTCCGCCCACAAACACAAAGCCTAATTCTTTGGAGAGTTCTTTTAACTGTGGGCATACCGCGTTTTTAATGCCGCAGGCGTCCGTCACAATACACGACCGCTTGAGCGCCGCCCCGTGCTTCCGGGCAAACTCCACCGCCGCCTGGGGATACAAACACAGCCAGAGGATATCGATTTTCGGCAAATCCTCCTCATAACCCTGACGCTCGATAGCGCCGCAGGCAACGGCTTCGTCCAGAACCTCCGGGTCAACATCCATTCCCAGTACCCGGTGGGGCGTAAAAGCGGAAAGGGCTTTGGCAATAGAGCCGCCAATCAGTCCCAGTCCCACGATCATAATGGTTTTCTGTTCCATTCCTTCTCCTTACCGCAGCAGCTGAGCCGCTTTCTGCACATGGGCCGCCACCTTGTCGAACTGGTCGGGGGTAAGGGACTGGGCACCATCGGAAAGGGCGTGGCTGGGGTCGTTATGCACCTCAATAATCAGGCCGTCGGCGCCTGCCGCCACTGCCGCCATGGCTAAAGGCTCCACCAGCCAAGCAATACCGGAAGCATGGCTGGGGTCCACCACTACCGGCAGGTGAGACAGTTTTTTCAGAATCGGCACGGCGGAAATATCCAGCGTGTTCCGGGTGAAGGTCTCGTAGGTACGGATGCCCCGCTCGCAGAGGATGACCTGCTCGTTGCCCCCAGCCATGATGTACTCGGCGCTCATGAGCAACTCCTCGATGGTGCTGGAAAGGCCCCGCTTGAGCAAAATTGGCTTACGCAGCTTGCCCAGTTCTTTCAAAAGCTCAAAATTCTGCATATTCCGGGCGCCTACCTGAATGATGTCCACATCTTCAAACAGAGGAATGTGCTCGGCGCTCATAATCTCGGTGACAATGGGTAAGCCGGTCTTTTCCCTGGCTTCCCGCAGAAGCTCCAGCCCCTGAGCCTTCATCCCCTGGAAGGCATACGGGCTGGTACGGGGCTTAAACGCGCCGCCCCGGAGGAACTGGGCTCCGGCAGCCTTGACCCGGCGCGCTACCTCACAGATTTGCTCCTCGCTCTCCACCGAGCAGGGACCCGCGATAAGAGCCAAAGAGCCGCCGCCGATCTGCTGACCACCCGGCAGGGTGATGACAGTATCGTCGGGATGGAATTTACGGTTGGCCTTTTTATACGGCTCCTGTACTCGTTTGACACTCTCTACAAAGCTCTGGGCGGCTACATAATCAATATCAATGGTGGAAGTATCCCCAATAAGACCCAACACCGTGCTTTGGGTACCTACCCAGGTATTTACCTTTACATTGTGGTTACGGGTGATAGATTGAGTGAAATGTTCCAACTGTTCCTTGCTGCATTCCGGTTTTAATACGATGATCATGAAAAATCCCTCCTGTTTTCAAGTAGAGTACAACCAACACCAACAGTTCCGCAGAACAAAAAAGCGGAGCCACTGCTGGCTCCGCTGATAATACCCAAAAATTCTTTTGGAAACCGGCTGACAGGCTTACCCTGCCGCCGATACTACTTCGGAAGCATCACAGTGTAAAGATCTGCACGCAGAAAAAGCCCACGCCATAAAATAGCGGGGGGTACCAAAGCTGGTAAATCGTGTTGTGCAAATCGCAGCGTTCATGTGTATGCTCCTCATGAAAGGCTAATACTGCCTTCTGATTTTCGTTTTTTATGATACCCCATTCCCTGAGAATTGTCAAGATGTTTTATCGCTTTTTCGCTTTTAATCACTAAAACATTTGTAACAGTTAAAGAATCCATGTTGAAGCATCTTGGAATTCGGGGTATAATATATAAAGATAAAACAGACCGGAATTTACCGGAAAGGATGATCCACTATGAAACAATATGCTTCCAGTGAGCGCACCAAGAAAGCCATTGCGGAATCCCTCAAAGGACTGATGCAGAAAAAAGATCTGAACCATATTACGATTCGGGAAATCATCGAGGGATGTGGTATCAACCGTAAGACCTTTTACTATCATTTTCGGGACATCTACGATCTAGTAGAATGGATGTTCAATCGGGAAGCGCTGGATTTTCTACATCAATGCAATACCCTTTCCACTTATGACGAAGCCATCCGCTTTACCTTCCGGTACATACAGGAAAATCCGCATATCTGTAGTTGTGCCGTAGATAGTTTAGGCACCTCCTATCTCAAGCGCTTTTTCTACCAAGACTTGCATGATATTATTCTGGATGTGGTGCGAGATACTGCTTCGGGTATGGGTACCCCGGAGGATTATTTACTGTTTGTCACAGATTTTTATCTGCACGCCCTCATTTCTACCTTACTGGACTGGGTACGTCGAGGCGCCGATCCGGCAGAATGTGATAAGATTCTCCACTATATCGACATCACCGTACAGGGAAATGTACGAGCTTCTCTGCGCCGTGCTGCGGAAGAGGCCGCTCTCGCCCGCATCTAATCACGGGAAATCATACAGTTTTTCTTTCCCTTTGAGGGAGAGTTTTTGCCTCTCCTTTTCTTGAAAACCCGGCAGTATTCCTGTATAATAAATTAGTTATGAATGTATGATACTGAAAAACAATTCCCCGTGGGATTGGGATTATGGTCGGGGAAAGGATCGGAAGAAAGGAATGGTCAGTACATGAAAGCGGTAGGGTTTGATAATGAAAAATATTTGCGGATGCAGTCGGAGCATATCCGGGAACGCATCTCCAAATTCGGCGGCAAACTGTATCTGGAATTTGGAGGAAAACTCTTTGATGATTATCATGCCTCTCGGGTACTTCCGGGATTCCAGCCGGATAGCAAACTGCGGATGCTGCTTCAACTCAAGGAGCAAGTAGAAGTAGTCATTGCTATCAATACCGAAGATATCGAAAAAAACAAGCTTCGGGGAGATCTGGGCATTACCTACGATATGGATGTGCTGCGGCTCATAGATGTATTTCGAAACTTCGGCCTTTATGTGGGCAGTGTAGTGCTTACCTGCTTCCAGGGGCAGCCTACCGCCGAAGCTTTCCAGAAGCGGCTGGAAGCCTTGGGTATCCGAGTATACCGCCACTATCCCATTGAAGGGTATCCTTCTAACATTTCCCATATTGTCAGTGACGAGGGATATGGTCGCAATGAATATATTGAGACTAGCCGTGAACTTGTCGTCGTTACTGCACCCGGCCCTGGCAGCGGTAAAATGGCCACTTGCCTTTCTCAGCTCTATCATGAGCATAAGCGTGGAATCCAGGCTGGCTATGCCAAATTTGAGACCTTCCCCATCTGGAATCTGCCCTTAAACCATCCTGTCAATCTAGCTTATGAGGCTGCCACTGCTGACCTCAACGATGTAAATATGATCGATCCCTTCCATCTGGAAGCCTATGGCAAGACCACTGTCAACTATAACCGAGATGTGGAGATTTTCCCGGTGCTTACCGCCATGTTTGAGAAAATTGTAGGGGAATGCCCCTATAAATCCCCCACCGATATGGGCGTGAATATGGCTGGCAACTGCATCATTGATGACGAAGCTTGCCGGGAAGCCTCTCGCCAAGAAATCGTCCGCCGGTATTACACCGCTTTGTGCGGCCAGCGTCAGGGTACAGTAGGTGAAGAAGTGGTTTATAAGCTGGAGCTGCTCATGAAGAAAGCCGGCGTCACCACCCACGATCGCTCTGTCATTGCTCCGGCTTTGCAGCGTGCTGCTTTGACTGGCGCTCCTGCCGCTGCTATGGAGTTACCCAACGGAGAGATTGTTACTGGCCGTACCTCTGACTTACTAGGAGCTAGTGCTGCTCTGCTACTCAATGCTCTAAAGGCTTTGGCTGGTATCAGCGATGAAATTCATTTGATTTCCCCTGTTATCATTGAGCCTATCCAACATTTAAAAGTAGATCATCTGGGCAACCGCAACCCTCGCCTTCACACCGATGAGGTTTTGATTGCTCTGTCTATCTGCGCCGCCACCAACCCCACCGCCGAACTGGCTATGGAGCAGCTCAGTTCTCTCCGCGGTTGCGAGGTCCATTCTTCCGTGATTCTTTCTCCTGTGGATGAAAAGGTATTCCGCCGGTTGGGCGTCAATATTACCTGCGAGCCCCGGTATCAGAAATAAGCCGGAACCTTGACGGGTTCCCCCCACTGTGCTACAATAAATTCGATATTTCGCCAAGATAGGCTATACATTTTTCTGTTTCTGAGATCAAACAGAGGGATGTATAGCCTTTTTTTGTGTCAAAAAGAAAGGAGAACCCTATGACTACCACCCAGAACCCTATGGGTACCCGAAAAATCTTCCCCCTATTGGTGTCCATGTCCATCCCACCCATGATCTCCATGATGATCCAGGGATTATACAATATTGTTGACAGCATCTTTGTAGCCCATGTGAGTCAAGAGGCCCTCACAGCCGTCTCTCTGGTCTACCCTCTGCAAAATCTCACCCTTTCTCTTGCTGTGGGTCTTGGAGTGGGTCTCAATGCCTGTATTGCCCGCAGTCTTGGATCTGGCAACCGGCAGGAGGCTGGTACTGCGGCGATACATGGTCTGCTGTGTACTGGTGTGCATTCCCTCCTTTTTCTGTTGGTAGGTTTATTCGCTTCCCGTCCATTTTTGCAGCTTTTTACTCAGGACCCAACGGTTCTAGAACTGGGATGCCAATATTCCACTATTGTGATCTGCCTTTCCTTTGGCAGCTTGTTTCACATCTGCGTAGAGAAAATGTTCCAGGCTACGGGCGACATGGTGATTCCCATGTTTTTGCAGGGGTTGGGGGCAGTGGTTAACCTGATTCTTGACCCTATCTTTATCTTTGGCTGGCTGGGCATTCCCGCTATGGGTGTAGCCGGAGCCGCTATTGCCACTATCATTGGCCAGATGTGCGCCTGCGCCGCCGCTATTATCCTGTTTATCCGCACCAATCGGGAAATTCCCATTTCTCTCAAGGGTTTTCGCTTACAAGGGAAAATGCTGGTGCGGTTGTATTCTATTGCTATTCCCTCCACATTGGTGATGGCAATGCCCTCATTTATGGTCAGTTTATTAAATAAAGTCCTGGCGGGTTTTAGCGAAACGGCGGTGAATGTGCTGGGCATCTATTTTAAAATCCAGTCCTTTACCTATATGCCTTCCAACGGGCTGATTCAGGGGATGCGCCCTATTATGAGTTTTAACTATGGGGCGGGTAGCAAGGAGCGGATGCACGAAACCTTTGTGCGGAGCTTACAGCTGGTATTCGTTATCATGACATTTGGAATGTTGGTATTCTTAGCGATTCCAGGACCTATTCTTTCCCTATTTGCAGCAGATGCGGCGCTGTTGGAAATCGGGATTCCAGCTTTGCGCATCATTGGCATTTCGTTTTTCCTTTCCAGCCCGGCAGTGATTATTGCAGGAGCCTTTGAGGCGCTGGGACGGGGCGGTCGCTCCCTATTGGTAACGGTACTGCGGCAACTGCTTATTATTCCACCTCTTTCCTTCCTGCTGGCTCCGGTACTGGGACTTACAGGTGTATGGATTACCTTTCCCATTGCGGAAGCAGTAGCTTCGGTGGTGAGTATTCTTTTGTATCGTCAGCTAATGCAAAAAATTTCCTTAGAAAAGAAATAAGGGATTGCTTTTTCAGGAGAGAACAGTACAATAAAATTTATAGTGGAAGAAATCGCTGCAAAAAGGCGACATCTCCACAAACGGGACCCTTATTCCAAATTTTTTTATAAAGGAGCGCTTGCTCATGAACCGACCCAATCTGGTTTATATCCTTGCCGATGATATGGGCTGGGGGGATGTTTCCTGTCTAAATCCTCAGGCTGCTTTCCAGACCCCCTGCCTTGATCGCCTTGCCCGGGAAGGCGCCCTCTTTACTGACGCCCACGCCACCTCCGCTCTGTGTACTCCCTCTCGGTACGGTATTCTCACCGGACGCTATAACTGGCGCAGCCGATTAAAGCGCGGTGTATTGGGAGGCTACTCCTCTCACCTGATCGAGACAGACCGGAAAACCGTAGCCCATTTTTTGCGGGAAAACGGATATGCTACTGGCTGTGTGGGTAAATGGCATTTGGGAATGGACTGGACTCTTCGGGACGACGCCACAGAAGAGGAACGCTCCGATTTCTTTTTCCCAGGTAGCCGGGTGGATTTCTCTGTGCCTGTGAAAAACGGCCCCACTGCTTGTGGATTCGACAGCTTTTTCGGTATCAGCTCTTCCCTGGATATTCCGCCCTATGTATATCTGGAAAACGACCGCCCCACCGCTCTGCCCGACCATGAATTTGAAGGCGGCGAAGCCCCGGCCTTTGCCCGTCCCGGCCCCTGTGCCCCGGACTTTCGCCATGAAGAAGTGCTGCCCACCATGACCCAAAAAGCCAAGGAGTTTATTTCCGCCCACCGAGACGAGCCTTTCTTCCTATACTTCGCCCTGCCCGCTCCTCATGCCCCCATTCTGCCCTCGGAAAAATTCCAAGGCAAGTCCGGCACCAATGCCTACGGCGATTTCTGCCTGATGTGCGACGACGTGGCTGGGCAGATTATGGAACATTTGAAAGCCGAAGGGCTGGACGAAAACACCATCCTGATTTACACCTCTGACAACGGCTGTGCTCCTATTGCCAATATTCCTGAGCTTATCGCCCACGGCCACAACCCCAGCGCGTGGTTCCGGGGTCATAAGGCCGACATTTACGAGGGTGGCCACCGTATCCCCCTCATTGTGCGCTGGCCTCAGGGAATCCGTCCCGGCACTAAGGTGGACGAGACAGTGTGTCTATGCGACCTTGCCGCCACCATGGCGGAAATTCTTGGCGTGTCTCTTCCCGACGACATGGCGGAGGACAGCGTAAGCAATCTGCCTTTGTGGCAAGGTAAGCACGGCGCCATCCGGGAAGCCACGGTGCACCACAGCGAAAACGGCTCCCTTTCTATCCGTAAGGGGAAGTACAAGCTGGAAATGTGTCCCGGCTCCGGTGGCTGGAGCTTTCCTGTACCCGGTTCTCCCGATGAAGCAGGATTGCCTGCCATCCAACTCTATGACCTGGAAGCTGACCCCGGCGAGACCCAAAACCTAGCTTTGGATCACCCTGAAATTACCGAACCTCTACGCCAGCTTCTTACCCAGTATGTACTCAACGGACGCAGTACTCCCGGCAAGCCCCAGCCTAATAATGGAGCTGAAATTTGGGAAGCTGTACGTTGGCTAGAAGAACATATCGAGAGATAACCGGCGGGAGGAATTTGTATGCTAAAACTCAGTGATGGCCGCACGGCGCTGCGGGCCATGCTCACGCTGGCTATCCCCATTTCCCTACAAAACCTCATCACCTTTGCGGTGAGCTTTGCCGATAACCTGATGATCGGCTCTTTGGGGGATACCGCTATTTCTGCCGTATACATGGGCACCCAGGTGCAGACCTTTCTGCAAATGGCCATGAACGGTATTACCACTGCTATGCTGGTGCTGGTAGCCCAATATTGGGGCAAGCAGGATACCGGGCGCATTCGACAAGCAGCATCCATTGCCCTACGAGTAGCCTTGGTAGTGGGAGCGGCTGCTACTGTGCTGGGAATCTTCTTTCCTTGGCAGATTCTCTCCCTACTCACTCCGGAGAAAAACGTAGCGGCAGCGGCGGTTCCTTATTTACAGATCACAGGAGCTTCCTTTTTATTTTTTGCAATTGCTCAAGTACTGATCGCCATGCTCCGCGGAGTAGAAAATGCCCGCATTGGGATGTATGTTTCCTTTGGTTCTCTAGCCATCAATGTGGTGCTCAACTGGGTGCTCATTTTCGGACACCTGGGTTTTCCCGCCATGGGTATCCAGGGCGCGGCAGTAGCCACCCTGATCTCCCGTATTTTTGAAGCTGGCGCCGCCCTGTTTTATGCACTGCGGATAGAAAAACGCCTCCGTTGGCGGCTTTCTGATCTATTCCGCTCCGTGGGACCTCTGGCCCGGGATTTTGCCCGTTACGGTGCGCCGGTCATTGCCGGGGATATAGTCTGGGGCGTGAATCTATTCTGCCAGAGTATGATTGTAGGCCGTTTGCCAGAAGAGGCTATTGCCGCAGCTAGTATTATGAGCATGATGAGCAACCTAGTATACGTATGGATCACCGGCCTGTGTTCAGCAGTGGGTATCCTTACCGGAAAACTGGTGGGCGCTGGGGATACAGAGCGCATCCGGCCCTATGCCCGTATGGTGCAAAAAACGTTTCTCTGCGTAGGGGTAGTGAGCGGCCTGTTGGTATTTGCTATTCGAGGGCCATTCATTTCCCTATATGATATCAGTTCCACAGCACAGGGGTACGCGGATCAGCTGCTGATTTTGCTGGCTGTGACCATTGTAGGCACCTGTTACCAGATGACGGGTCTGGCCGGACTGGTAAAAGCCGGGGGCGATACTTCCTTTGTATTCAAAAACGATACCTGTTTTGTGTTTTTAGTGGTGCTGCCCAGCGCATTTATCGCCTTGCAGTTGGGGGCGCCGGTATGGGTGGTCATGGCCTGCCTCAAGTGTGACCAAATTCTAAAGTGCATTGTAGCTGCCATTAAAATCAACCGGTTCCGCTGGATGAAGAACCTCACCCGTCCTGCATAAGGGACTTAAAATGATTCTAAGTAGCACCTTAACTCTATCTATAACTCACCTCTCCCTCCCCTGCGGCATATGCTGGCATGGGAGGGATTTTTTTGAATGCCTGTGAACTTACCGCCTCCGTTACAGCACTGGCTAATCTTCTGGCAGAAAAACTGGATGACAAGGAAGCCGCCCTGTTAGCTGCCATTCTGGTGCAGTTGGGCGACACTCTGGCCACCATTGCCGTGCAGAAGGACCTCTGTTCAGCGGGGGAATCATCAAAAATTTTATAGAACAGACAAAACCCGCTTTCAGACTATACTAATTGATCTGAAAACGGGTTTTTAAACAATATGTATATTTTATTTGTACTGTCCGTATTGATCGACCAGTTCTCGTACTCGACGAATTCTGCGGGGAGAGGACCCAGGAACCACCTGGTCCGCTACTCCCAGTACATATCGGGGGCGGGAGGTCATCACCTTGATAACCCGACGCACATGGGCTTCAAATTCTTCATCGGAACAACTCAGCTCGTTGAACATTCCGCCGAGAATGCCGCCCCAAATAATAGTGGAGGGGTCTGTTAAGGCTTCCAGCTCTTCGATATCCACATCTCCTACTGGACGGGGGGTCACTGCTTCAATAACGTCAAATCCAGACTCCCGTGAAAGCTGAGAAACCAGCCCTCGCACGGTTCCATCTTGATGAACAAAGGAAAATTTTCCTGCTTCTCGGATACGGGACGTCCATTTCAGGTGATAGGCTTTCATATAGTCCTGATAAAATGGCACTACGCACTCGGAAGAAATGTTCTCCGGTATCATGATACACTCCGCAGGGCTTTCCACCGTCAGACGGCAGGCTTCGTCGTATTTTTCCTCCATCTGAGCCATCAGGGCAGCAAATTCCTCTTCATCATCCATAGTCATATAGGTAACGTTCTCCACCCCAGCAAAAATGGCTACCTGATCCATTAGGGGACTTTTTGGGGTATAGCACAACACTACCCCATTATCACCAATGGTCTCATACCTCTTTTGGGCAAACTCATAATCCGGCACATATTCACTGTGCTCCACCATCCAAGCATACACCTTAAGATCTTCGATATCCTTCACCATATGCTCGGTAATACCATAGCTAAAACTAGACCAACTATAGTGCTGTTCTTCATGAAGGGTGCCTACCGGTGTTTCCAGGGTTCGGCGCAAAATATCACCGTTTGTCTTAGTGCGTATTTCCCAGCCGTGGGCAATGGTGCGGTAGGGCTGGAAGCCCTGCAAATAGAAGCCGGTGCCATAATCCCGGTGCATTTTTTGCAGGCCATTGTCCAGATAGGTATCGGTATATTCTGCTGGATAAGTACCAGAACGCTTCATAGAATCTACCAGATAGGCAAAATCTGCCATCCAAGGAAGCTGGTCGGGCCGCTGACGGCGCAGGATGGCCAGCACACGCTCTCTTTCAGTCATCATCAGTTTACTTCCCCCTCTGTATTTCTTGCTTTTGCTTTTTCTTTACTATATAATAATTTTCAAACCGCGTATATACAAAAAATGCACTTTATTCTATAAGAATCAGGAAGGATATTCATGGCGGAGGATGGCGTCCTGCTGTACCAAATCCTGCAAAACGCCCGCGTACGCCTGGTGGATGCTGGGGACAAGCAGTGCGATGAAAGCTGGACCCAGCTCAACAACCGTTTTCCCTATGACAGCATCGGCTATATCCGGGAAGGGGAAGTATCTTTGACCGTTAATGGACAGGTCTCGGTGATGCAGCCAGGAGCCCTATATTATATTCCTGCCATGAACCCCTTTTCCCACTATGCCACCCAGGGTCTAGCCCGGGTATACTGGACTCACTTTGTCCTAGGACCGGAGGATCTAAAACTCTCCCACCGGCTGGAATTCCCGGTAAGTGTGAAGTTATCCCGCCCTCAGGAAGTGGAATCTTTGTTTGAAGAGTTGTTAGTAGCCCGAGAGGACAATTCTCCCGGAGGTGCGCTATTACGTAATGGACTTATGGGCCAGCTTGCCGCCCTGTTCCTCACACTGGGGCAGGAAAGTTTGCGGTTACGCCCCACAGAACGCTTTGAGGAAATGCGTCGCACAGCGGAATATATCCGGGAAAACCTGGACAAGGAGCTTTCAGTGGAACTGCTGGCGGCCCGAGTAGGACTGAACCCTCATTACTTTATTCGGGTGTTCCAGCACTTTTTCCACGAGACGCCCATGCACTTTGTTCTGCGCCAGCGGGAGGAGGAGGCCCGACGCCTGTTGGAATGTTCTTCCCTAAGCGTAAAGGAGATTGGACTTTCCCTAGGGTTTTCTAACCAGAATTATTTTTCTGCCTTTTTCAAAAAACGTAGCGGCTGTTCCCCTTCCGCCTATCGTGCCCTAAAAAACCGATTTTCAGAGGAAAAATCATTCAAACAATCCTAAATATGCTGCCCTTCCACTCAGGAAGGGCTTTTTTACTGCCAAATTTAGGGAGAACCATTTTCTTTCCTTCGATATCATAAACGTGAAAATCCCGGGACACCGGAAGGAAGGACG
>CALWVH010000139.1 GCA_944384915.1 uncultured Clostridia bacterium
AGAGGTATGCTACTTTACCGGCGTGACCCCGGCGGTGGTGACCGCCTTGGTGAAAAAGGGCGGCGCGGTGCTCTTTGAACAAAAGGTGTACCGAAGCACGGCCCAAAATGCCCAGGCAGAACCGGAAACCCCCATTTGCCTAACGCCGGAGCAGCAGCAGGCCTATGAGGGGCTGCTGGCCCAATACGAAAAGGGGGAGGGGGGCGTATCCCTTCTCTATGGCGTGACCGGCAGCGGAAAAACCCAGGTGTTTATGCGCCTCATCGATGAAGTCCACCGGCAGGGCCGGGGCGTTATCGTCATGGTGCCGGAAATTTCCCTCACCCCCCAGACCATTTCCCTGTTCCAACGGCGGTATGGCAAAGGGGTGGCTGTATTCCACAGCGGCCTTTCTTTGGGGGAGCGGCTGGACGAGTGGAAGCGCATCCGGGACGGTAAGGCCGCCATTGCAGTGGGTACCCGGTCGGCGGTGTTCGCTCCTTTTCGCGATCTGGGACTGGTGATCCTGGACGAGGAGCAGGAGTACACCTATAAATCCGAATCCTCCCCCCGGTATCATGCCCGGGACGTGGCAAAATTCCGGTGTGCCTGGCACAAAGGGCTGTGCGTGTTGGCTTCGGCCACCCCTTCGGTGGAGAGCTTTTTCCTGGCCCAGAGCGGGCGTTATACCCTTCATGGCCTGACAGCCCGATACGGTACAGCCCAGCTTCCAGAGGTACAGGTCATCGATATGAACCACGAGTTGGAACAGGGGAATCCCTCCATCCTCAGCACGCCTTTGATGAATGCTCTCCAGCGGAATCTGGCAGAGGGGCGGCAGTCCATTTTGCTGCTGAACCGAAGGGGCTACCACACCTTCGCTTCCTGTAAGGCTTGCGGCGAGGTAGTTACCTGCCCCCATTGCAGTATTTCCATGACCTACCACGCTGCCAACCGGCGGCTGGTGTGCCACTACTGCGGCTATTCGGTGCCCTTTACCACTCAGTGCCCCTCCTGCCATCAGGACGAGGTGCGGTATTCCGGTTCCGGCACCCAGCGGGCCGAGGAGGAGTTGCAGGAGTTGCTGCCCAACGCCTCTATCCTGCGGCTGGACGCTGACAGCACATTGGCAAGGGACGCCTATGAAAAAAAGCTCAGCGCCTTTGCCCGGGGGGAATATGATCTCATTGTGGGCACTCAGATGGTGGCCAAGGGACTTGACTTTGAAAACGTGACGCTGGTGGGCGTGCTCAACGCCGACCAGATGCTATATAACGATGATTTCCGCAGCAACGAACGAGCCTTTGACCTGCTCACACAAGTGGTGGGGCGTTCCGGCCGGGGAAAATATCCGGGCACGGCCATGATTCAGACCTATACCCCGGAGAATCCCACTTTCCGGATGGCTGCCCAACAGGATTATGATGCCTTTTACAAAAACGAAATTGGGTTTCGGCGGGCTATGCTGTACCCTCCGTTTTCCGACATTCTGGTGTTCGGCTTTGTAGGGGAGCAAGAAGGAGCCGTGCAGGAGGGCAGCCGATGGATGCTTTCCCGGCTTCAGCAGCTTGCCGCCCAGGAATACCCTGATTTACCCCTTCGGGTGCTGCGTCCTTCGCCGGCGTCCATTGCCAGGATGAGCAATAAATACCGATATAAGCTCATTATCAAATGCCGGAGTACCCGCCGTTTGCGGGAGATGGTTTCCCGGCTGCTGCTGGACTTTGCCAAACAGAAAAATTTCTCTCGGGTAACAGCCTTTGCCGACTGTAACCCGGATAGTATTTTATAAATCGCGGCGGAAAATAACCAAAGAAAACATTTACTATACTTTATTGACAGAAAGGAATGATACCCAATGGCAATCCGTAATATTGTAAAGTTTGGGGATGAGGTACTGAATAAAAAGTGCCGTCCCGTGGAAAAATTCGACCACAAGCTGGCAGTGCTCCTCAAGGATATGGCCGATACCCTGTATGAGGCAGACGGCGTCGGGCTGGCTGCTCCCCAGGTGGGCATTCTGCGCCGTGTGGTGATTATCGATGTGGGCGATGGCCTGATCGAGCTTATTAACCCGGAAATCATCGAGACCAGCGAGGAAATGCAGGACGGAGCAGAGGGCTGCCTTTCCAATCCCGGACAATATGGCCTGGTCAAGCGTCCCATGCGGGTGAAGGTGCGTGCTCAGGATCGTCACGGCAAGTGGTTTGAGAAAGAGGGCGAAGAGCTGCTGGCCCGTGCCTTCTGCCATGAGCTGGATCATCTGGAGGGCGTGCTGTTTACCTCCCGTGTGAGCCGGATGCTTTCCCCTGAGGAACTGGAAGGCTGAAAGGAGGCCGCCCAATGAAAATCGTGTTTATGGGAACGCCGGATTTTGCCGTTCCCTGCTTACAGGCTATTCTGGATGACGGCCATGAGGTGTGCGGGGTGTTCACCCAGCCGGATAAGCCCAAAGGAAGAGGCTATACCCTTACGCCGCCGCCGGTGAAGGAGCTGGCGCTGCAATATCATCTGCCGGTGTACCAACCCAGCACCCTGCGCACCGGGGAAGCCTATGAGATTTTAAAGGAGCTTTCTCCCGACCTTATTGCAGTAGTGGCTTACGGTAAACTGCTGCCCAAGGAGATTCTGGATCTGCCGCCTATGGGCTGCGTGAATGTTCACGGTTCCTTGCTGCCCAAGTATCGGGGAGCGGCGCCTATCCAGTGGGCAGTGCTCAACGGGGATAAGGTAACGGGCGTTACCACTATGTTCATGGCCGAGGGCATGGATACCGGCGATATCCTGCTTACCGCAGAAACCGCTATCCCGGAGAATGAGACCTCCGGGGAGTTGTTTGACCGGCTCAAGGATATGGGCGCGGAGCTGCTGGTAAAAACCATCCACGGGCTGGAAAAAGGGGAACTGACCCCCATCCCGCAAAACGAAGCAGAGGCCACCCATGCGCCCATGCTTTCCAAGGAGCTTTCCACCATTGACTGGACGGCTTCGGCGTGGGAGGTGCACAATAAGGTGCGGGGCCTGTCTCCGTGGCCTACCGCTCATACCCTGTATCACGGCAAGCGGATGAAGGTGCTGGAGACAGAGGTTTTCCCGGAGAAGAACGGGGAGCCGGGTAAGGCCTTTTCTGAACATGGCGAATTTTTCGTTTATTGCGGAAGCGGAGCCGTCCGACTCATCACTGTGCAGCCGGAAAACAGCAAGCGCATGGCGGGAAAAGCATTCCTGTTGGGCCATCCGCTGGATAAAAATAC
>CALWVH010000140.1 GCA_944384915.1 uncultured Clostridia bacterium
CCGCAGGGCGCATTTTCGGAGGTGAATGGAAAAATATTTCGGGGAAATATTTTTCCAGAGGGCCCCTTTTGCAAGAAAAAAGGGGCCCTTTCTCTTTTGTTTTTCATTTTAACTGCGGGACAGAACCTAGCGGTTCCTGTCCCGTTTTGTAAAGGAGCCAGATTATATGAAATGGACAGAACCCGCCTATGCCAAACTGAACCTGACGCTGGATATTTTGGGCCGGCTTCCCAACGGCTACCACAGTCTGGCTATGGTGATGCAGTCGGTCTCCCTGCACGATACCGTCACCCTTACTCTGGGCGAACCGGGTACCGGTATCCAGGTGGAGTGCGGGGAGGGCGCACCCTCCGGAAAGGACAATATCGTCTGGAAAGCCGCAGACGCCTTTTTCCGGTATTGGGGCAGAAAGCCGGAGGATGTGTGTTTCCATATCGAAAAGCATACCCCCTCTCAGGCGGGGATGGGGGGCGGCAGCAGTGACGCCGCCGCAGCCTTGCGTCTGCTGAACCGCGCTTTTCGCGCAGGCTTGACCGCACAGGAGCTGCGCACCATCGGCGCAGGAGTAGGGGCGGACGTACCTTTTTGCATCACCGGCGGCACCATGCAGGCAGAGGGCATCGGGGAGGTGCTCACCCCGGTAATGTCCCTGCCTTCCTGCGGGATTTTGCTGTGTAAACCCCCGGTAGGGGTGAGCACTCCGGAGGCTTTCCGGCTTTCCGACAGCGCGCCGGCAGTACCGCCCCGCACCCCGGCTATGGTCCAAGCATTAGAAACCGGTACCCTTTCCACCATCGCCGGGTGCCTCTATAACCGTTTTCAAGAGATCTTGCAGATTCCCCAGATCACGGACATTGTTGACGCTATGAAAAAGGGAAATGCCCTGGGCGCCTGTATGACTGGCAGCGGTTCTGTAGTGTTCGGGCTGTTTCCCAGCGAAGAAGAGGCACAGCAGGCTGCAAAGGCGGTTTCCGGTTTGGGGCAGGTATTTGTGGTGCATCCGGTAGAAGAACAAAAAATAGAAGAAATGGAATAAATTCCCTTTTTTGGTGCCATACTCTTTCCATCATCAGCCAGACGAAAAAGACCGGCTATTTTGGAAAGGAAGCTGTCACCTATGAAAAAAGTAAGCGATTGGTTCAAAATAAAAGTACGCCACCAAAATGCGGATACATTCCGCTGGCATCTCTGGGAAAAAGCACTGGCTACCGGCCTTCTGCTGGCGCTCCTGTTCAGCTTTACCGGCTTTGCCGCCCAGTGCGAGGATCTTTCCCACCGGGTACTCCGGCTGCATGTGCTCGCTAATTCCGATTCGGAGGAAGATCAAACCCTTAAATTACAGGTGCGGGACCGTATTTTGCAGGAGAGCGCCGGCCTGCTGGACGGTGTGCAGACACTGGAGGAAGCGGAAAAAAGGGTAAAGGAAGCTATCCCCGCTTTGACCAAAGCCGCCCAGAACGAGGTGGAAAAGCAGGGGTATGCCTATGCGGTAACTATGGAGCTGGCACAGGTGCCTTTTAACACTCGAGTGTACGGGGATGTGACCCTTCCGGCAGGAACCTACCAGGCTTTGCAAGTGAAGATCGGAAAAGCAGAGGGGCACAACTGGTGGTGTGTGCTGTTCCCCTCCCTTTGCCTTCCTGCGGCGGAAGACCCGGCAGAACTGGAGGACGTGCTCACCGAAGGAGAGTTGGAGATCGTACAGGGGGATGGGTATGAGGTCAAGTTTCTGGTGCTGGAATGGCTGGAGGAACTTGGAAACTGGATGAGCGGCCAAAAATAAATCCAAAAATTTTTTCAAAGGCTGAAAGGATTGGGCCTCCTGAATCGTATGGACTAATAGAAGCCCAAAACAACGATACACAGGAGGTAATCAATATGAAAAAATGGAGCATCGCCGTATTGGCGCTGGTAATTTTAGCGGCAGGAGCGGTTTCCGTTTCCGCGGCGTCCGATACCACCCGCCAAACGGTTTCACCTCAAGCCACATCGGCAGTGAGTAGCGCAGCCCTACAGGAATGCGATGGAATCCCCGCTTTGGATGGTACTGGAAATCCGTATCGAGGTACAGCGGTGAGTACTTCCGGCTCCCAAAATGAGGACGGCACCCCAAACTGTGACGGAACAGGAGCCCAATACCACGGTGGAAACCATGGCGGTGGGCATTGCCGCGGGTGAATATCCCGGTTAATAGGAGATGTAAATCCAATAGGAAAGTAAGGGCAAGAATGTATGAAGACAGAAGAGGAAGCGACCCGGGCGGTGGAAATATATGGAGATATGGTGCGCCGGCTCTGCGTCCTTCACCTGAAAAATAGGCAGGATACCGAGGACGTTTTCCAAACCGTTTTTCTCAAATATCTGCTCCACGACGCCCCTTTTGCCAGTAAGGAGCACGAAAAAGCATGGCTGGTGCGAGTAACGGTCAACGCCTGCCGGGATGTACTGCGGAGCTTTTTCCGCAAGTCCTCTGTATCCCTGGAATTGGCGGAGGAGCTTTCCGCAGAAGAAGAGGACCGGGAGGTGCTTCGCGCTGTCCTGGAACTGCCCCCAAAATACAAAGACGCCGTCTACCTCCACTATTATGAAGGATATTCGGCGGCAGAGATCGGAAAAATCCTGCAAAAAAAGGAAAATACGGTGTATACCTGGCTGGCCAGAGGACGGGAGATTCTTCGCCAGCGCTTGGGAGGTGATTGGGAATGAACCGTATCCAGAAGGCCTTTTCGCCGGTTCAGGCCGAAACAGAATTAAAAGAGAAAACGGTGGAATTCCTTCACATCCAGGCAGCCCGTAAATCCGGCGCCGCCAAACGCTTCCGGGTGTATGCCGCGGCCTGTGCCGCTCTGGTGGTGCTGGTAGCGGGGATTATTTTCTATGGTGTTTATACCACACCGGTTTCCTATATCAGCATTGACGTAAATCCCTCTGTTGAACTGGAACTCAATCTTTTTGACCGGGTGATTGCCTGGAACGGCTATAACGATGACGGTGAGGCCATTGCCCAAGGGCTGGACCTGTATAATATGCCTTACACCCAGGCGGTGGATACCCTTTTGCAGGATAGCCAAATGGAACAGTGTTTGGCTAAGGAGGGAGCACAGCTGGTGTTTACGGTTTCCTCTGATAAAGAAGAGGAGCTGACGGCTGGTATCGAGAGCTGTCAGGGGTATATCCTCCATCACGGTACCTGTACCTCAGCTGGAACAGAGGAAGTGCACGAGGCCCACGAGCTGGGGCTTTCCATGGGAAGGTACCGGGTTTATCTGGAATTACAGCAGGCTGGGGTAGAGATTACCCCGGAAGAATGTCAGAACCTTACCATGCGGGAATTGATGGATTTGCTGGAAGAAACGCCTTCGTCCAGCAATGGGGAAAGCGCCGCTTCTTCCTCGGATTCTACGGCTTCTTCTTCCACTATGTCGGGCTCTTCTCATCACGGGGAAGAGAACGGACATGGTAACGGGACAGGAAATGGAGACGGCTACCAGTGGGGCAAACATTCCTCCTCTGGTCATGAATAAAAAACAGGCTCCTGCAAAGGGAAAATCCCAGGCAGGAGCCATTTTTTATCCAATTCGATATCCGTGATTTAAGGGGCCGCTACCGTGGCCCAGATTTAGGCCGTCCTCCAAAGCCCCCGCCACATAGGCTTTGGCCCGCTCCACGCTTTCTTCCAGCGAAAAGCCCAAAGCCAGATTGCTGGCAATGGCGCTGGAAAGGGTGCAGCCGGTGCCGTGGGTATTGGGGTTATCAATGCGCTGCCCGGAGAACCAGTGGGCCTGCCCGCTTGCATACAGTAGGTCGTCGGCAGTCTCTGCCAGATGCCCACCCTTTAGGAGGATTGCCCCGCCGTACTGTCCGGCAATGGCTTTTGCCGCCTGTTCCATGTCCGTTTTACTGCGTATGGTAAGGCCGCTGAGCACTTCCGCTTCGGGAATGTTGGGGGTGAGGATGTCCGCTAGCGGCGCCAGCTCAGTAAGGAGGGCAGTTGCGGCATCCTCTGCCAGTAGGCGGCTTCCACTGGTGGATACCATCACCGGGTCAAGGACAATGTTCCGTGCGCCGTATTCTTTCAGGCAGCGGGCAATGGTTCGGATTAAACCCCCATTGCTCACCATACCGATTTTTACCGCGTCAGGGAAAATATCGGTGAACACACAGCCAAGCTGCTGTTCCAAAAATTCGGGAGTGGACTCCAAAATACCGGAAACGCCGGTGGTGTTTTGGGCAGTGAGGGCGGTAATGGCGCTCATGGCGTATACCCCGTGGGCCATCATGGTTTTGATGTCTGCCTGAATACCTGCGCCGCCGCTGGAATCGGAACCGGCAATGGTGAGGGCGGATTTCATACCGTGGGAGCGGGGGAGGAATCCTTCCTTGGCTAGTGCCGCCAGTTCCCGGGCGGCGGCTTGTTTATCCTCTTTGGCAAAGATAGCGGAGATCACCGCTGCTCCATAAGCCCCGCAGCCCTTTAGCTGGGAAAGATTTCCCTCGTTGATGCCGCCAATAGCCACCACCGGCACCCGCACCGTGGAGCAGATCGCCTTTAGCCATGCTGGGGTCAGAGTCTGTACCCCATCTTTGGTGGTGGAACCAAAGACTGCCCCGCAGCCCAGATAATCCGCTCCGGCCTCCTGTGCCGCCAGAGCTTCCCGGGGATTGTGGGCACTGACGCCGATAATCTTTTCCGGCCCCAGCAGCGCCCGAGCCTGCTCATAGGCCATGTCGTCCTGGCCGATATGTACCCCGTCCGCTCCGGCTTCCAGGGCCAGCTGTGCGTCGTCGTTGATAATCAGGGGCACGCCGAACCGGTGGCAGAGGGGAAGCAATTCTCTGGCTTCTTCCAGAAAGCGCTCTCGGGAAAGCTCCTTTTCCCGCAGCTGTACCATGGTCACGCCACCCAAAAGCGCCTGTACCACCTGCTGTACCAATGATTCTCCCGGTTTTAGCCAGGAACGGTCTGTCACCGCATACAGACGGAGCATATTTCCCGTAAATTTCATATCCATCCCTCCAAGATCAGCCGTAATACTTCTTCCCGAATTATACACGCTGCAGGGGGATTTTGCAAGGAAAAGGGAAATCCTGCTGTGTTTCCACCGAGTTTTCCTCCTGCCTTTTCGGAGGTTCTAACAAAGCGGGACGATGCCCTTGACAACGGGAAAATCGGGCAGTATAATTCTAAATGTATATGGCGCTGAAAAGAGGCGCGCAGCGTTCCCACAGAGAGGCGGCCCGGGTGAAATCCGGCTGAAAGGCCGCTGGTAAAACGCAGCGATGCCGGCCCTTCATGTTCCGTTATGGAGCGCCCCTTTGCGAGGAGTAAAGGCGTAGGCCTTCGTTACAGGCAAAAAAGTGGCGATTGTAAAATCGCAATTTGGGTGGTACCACGGGGTTTCCCGTCCCATGCGGACGGGGGCCCTTATTTATTTTGTAAGGGCTATCTGAAAAGTCGAAATTATAGCCTTTTCCGACAATCAACGCCAGCTACTGCGTTAAAAATACTCGGAATCCACAAAGGATTCCTGCGTTTTTTGCCTTGTATCTGTCTGTTGCTTGCGAAAAATTCGTCAATTTCTTTGTTTTCAGAAACGCCCTGGAAAGGAAGGAACAGGTTTGAATCAGGAAATGACATATTGCATGGAACAGCTGAAAGCCCTCTGTGCCATTCACAGCCCTTCCGGAAAAACCGATGCAGCGGCGGACTATCTCATAAAAGAGCTGACCGCCCTGGGCTATGAGCCTCAAAAGACCCGTAAAGGCGGCGTTGTGGTGTGCCTGGGCGGCGAGGGGAACCCCTTGCTGGCTATGGCCCACGTGGATACCCTGGGTGCCGTGGTTGCCTCCATTAAGGGGAACGGCCGGCTGGTGCTTTCTCCAGTGGGCGGACTGCGGCCGGAGAACTGCGAGGCGGAGAACTGCGTCATCCTTACCCGGTTCGACGGAGAGTATTCCGGTACTCTCCAGCTGAATAACGCCTCCATCCATGTGAACGGCGATTACGGCAGCAAGGCCCGGAAGTTTGAGGAGATGGAAGTGGTCATCGACGAGGATACCTCCAGCGAAGAGGAAACCCGGAAGCTGGGCATCGAGATCGGTGATTTCGTGTGTTTTGACCCCCGCACCGTGATTACCAAGAGCGGGTATATCAAGAGCCGTTTTCTGGATGATAAGCTCAGCGCGGCAATTTTGCTCACCTATGCTAAGTCTCTCAAGGAATCCGGCAAAATGCCGGGGCGCAAGGTATACCTCCACTTTACCGCATATGAAGAGGTAGGCCACGGCGCAGCAGGCTCTGTGCCTCAGGATGTGACGGAAGTCCTCAGCGTGGATATGGGCTGTGTAGGCGACGGCCTGCGGTGTACCGAGCGGCAGGTCTCCATCTGTGCCAAGGATTCCGGCGGGCCTTATGACGATTCCGTCACCACCGCTTTGGTAAAGGCTGCCCGGGACAATGAGATCGACTATGCAGTGGATGTGTATCCCCATTACGGCTCCGATGCCGAAGCCGCCCTGTGTGCAGGCTATGATGTGCGCCATGGGCTCATCGGTGCAGGTGTTTACGCCTCCCACGGATATGAGCGTTCCCATGTGGATGGCGCAGAAAATACGCTGAAGCTGCTGAAAGCGTATATCGGATGATGGAAAAGTAGTTGTATGCCCTTTTCCTGATAATTTTTCAGATATAACCCTTCTTAATAAATTATCATACTAACAACAAGGAGCGTAACAAAATTATGCAGTGGACAGGATTAAATGAACTTCGGGAAAAATATCTTTCCTTCTTTGAGAGCAAAGGCCATTTGCGTCTGCCCAGCTATTCGCTGATTCCGAAAGACGACAACAGCCTGCTGCTCATCAACTCCGGCATGGCCCCCATGAAGAAATTCTTCACCGGCGAAGTGACCCCGCCCCGCAAGCGCGTCACCACCTGCCAGAAGTGCATCCGTACCGGTGATATCGAGAACGTGGGTATCACCGACCGTCACGGCACCTTCTTTGAGATGCTGGGCAACTTCTCCTTTGGTGACTATTTTAAGAAGGAAGCCATTCCGTGGGCTTGGGAGTTCTGTACCAAGGTCATGGAAATGCCCGTTGACCGCCTGTGGGTCACCATCTATCTGGACGACGATGAGGCATATGACATCTGGACCAAGGATGTGGGCGTAGACCCCTCTCATATCGTCCGTCTGGGCAAAGAGGATAACTTCTGGGAGCACGGCTCCGGCCCCTGCGGCCCCTGCTCCGAAATCTATTTTGACCGCGGCATTGAACACGGCTGCGGCTCTCCCGACTGCGGCCCCGGCTGTGAGTGCGACCGCTATGTGGAGTTCTGGAACGTAGTGTTCAGCCAGTTCGACAGCGACGGACAGGGCAACTACCCGCCCATGGAGCACCCCAACATCGATACCGGTATGGGTCTGGAGCGTCTGGCCTGCATCATGCAGAACGTGGACAACCTGTTCCTGGTGGATACCGTCCAGAATATCATGAAGCACATCTGCCAGATCGCCGGCATCACCTATGGTGAGGATAAGAAAAAGGACATCTCCCTGCGCGTGATCACCGACCACATCCGCAGCACCACCTTTATGATTGGCGACGGCGTTATGCCCAGCAACGAGGGCAGAGGCTATGTGCTTCGCCGTCTGCTCCGCCGTGCTGCCCGTCATGGCCGTCTGTTGGGTATCAACCGCACCTTCCTCTCCGAAGTGGCTGAGACCGTGATTGCCGAGAACCGCAATGCCTATCCGGAGCTGGAAGAAAAGCGCGACATGATCCTGAAGCTTATCCGCGTGGAAGAGGAGAGCTTTGCCAAGACCATCGACAAGGGCCTGCAAATGCTCAATGACCTGATGGATCAGAACTTTGCCGGCGACCTTTCCGACAAAGCGGTTGCCCGTGTGCTTTCCGGCGAGGACGCCTTCAAGCTGTATGACACCTTTGGATTCCCCCTGGATTTGACCCGCGAGATTCTGGCAGAAAAAAACACCAGCGTGGACGAAGAGCGGTTCCAGCAGCTGATGAAAGAGCAGCGCGAGCGCGCTCGTGACGCCCGTAAGAACGCCGGTGCCGACGCCTGGGAAGGCGAGAGCAATGTGCTGGAAGGTCTGCCCGCCACCGAGTTTGTGGGCTATGAGACCATGAGCTGCAAGGCAAAGGTGCTGGCAATCGTGAAGGATGGCCAGCGTGCAGATAGTGTTGTGGGCGGCGAAGAGGCCGTGCTGGTGCTGGATCGTACCGCTTTCTATGCCGAGAGCGGCGGACAGGTTGGCGATACCGGCGTGATTTCCGATGCAGACGCTGACCTCCATGTGCTGAACACCACCAAGAACCACGGCGGTGTGTATCTCCACGAGATTATGGCAGCAGCCGGCGCTGTAGAAGTAGGCGACGAGGTAGAGGTAAAGGTCAATGTAGACCGCCGCGCTTCCATCATGCGGAACCACACCGCAGCTCACCTGTTGCAGGCTGCCCTGCGTGAAGTGCTGGGCACCCATGTAGAGCAGGCTGGTCAGTTGGTCAACGGCGAGCACGTGCGCTTTGACTTCACTCACTTCTCCGCCCTCACCACCGAGGAGCTGGCCAAGGTGGAAGCCAAGGTCAACGAGGAAATCCTCAAGGCTGTGCCGGTAGAGATGAAAGAGATGCCCATCGAAGAGGCCAAGAAGCTGGGCGCTATGGCTCTGTTTGGAGAGAAATACGGCGATATCGTTCGCGTTGTCAGTGTGGAAGACGGCTTCTCCCGCGAGTTCTGCGGCGGTACCCATGTGAGCAACACTGCCCGTCTGGGCCTGTTTAAGATCGTCAGCGAGTCCTCTGTGGCTGCTGGTGTCCGCCGTATCGAGGGCGTGACCGGTGTGGGTACCCTGGCTCTCATCCAGAACGCTATCCACAGTATCCACGAGACAGCAGCTGCCCTCAAGGTGAACAACACCGCTGACTTGGCCAATAAGGCACAGCAGATCAGCGCTGAACTGAAGGAAAAAGACCGCATCATCGAGAACCTGAATGCCAAGCTGGCTTCCCATCAGGCAAACAACCTGTTGAACTCTGCCCGTGACGTGAAGGGCGTGCAGGTGATCTCCGCCATCTTCCGCAATGTGGATGCAGGCGCTCTGCGTACCATGTGCGATAAGCTGCGGGATTCCAAGCCCAACATGGTGGCTGTGCTGATTTCCGCCCAGGATGAGAAGGCCAACATTGCCGTCAGCGTGGGTAAAGAGGCACAGGGCAAGGGACTCAATGCCGGTAAGATCGTCCGCGAGGTGGCCAAGGTGGCCGGCGGCAACGGCGGCGGCAAGCCCGATTTCGCTATGGCAGGCACCAAGGATGTAACCAAGCTGGATGATGCTCTGCAAGCTGCGGATGGAATTATCGGAAGCATGATGTAAACCGCTTTTCTCATTCAATATTTCGCCAGTTGAGATTTTTTTCGGAATATGATACAATATCTGGTGGCGAATTACTATGCAAAGGAGGCGTTTCCATGGATTGCATTTTCTGCAAGATTGCAAATGGGGAAATTCCCAGCAAAAAGGCCTATGAGGATGACCAGATCTTGGCTTTTTATGACCTGGACCCCCAGGCACCGGTCCATATCCTGCTGATTCCCAAGACTCACATTTCTTCCGCAAATGAATTGACAGAGGAAAACAGCCAGGTGGTTTCCCATATTTTTGTAACGGCTGCCAAGCTGGCAAAAGAACTGGGTTTGGAAAAGGGATACCGTATCGTCAACAACTGTGGCGAAGATGGCGGACAGACCGTACAGCATCTCCATTTCCATTTGCTGGGCGGACGTTCCATGAAGTGGCCTCCCGGCTGATGGTATTTTGAAGCAGTTTGATTCCAATGAATCCGCAGGGAGTGAACGATAATCATGGCAGAATTGATTACTAAAGAAGACGGAAGACAGTATTACCGGATGGAGATCGCAGGCTGTGTCCGCGATTTACCCATTTGTCCGATCAGCGATACCGTAGATATTGCTGGTTTTGTGATGTTTGGCGATGTGGAGATCACCGAGCGTGCTGCGGAAGAGCTGCTCAAGCGCTGCCCGGAGCATGATGTGGTGGTAACGGCAGAAAGCAAGGGGATTCCTCTTTGTTACGAAATGGCACGGCAGGGCGGCCGCCGTTATGTGGTAGCCCGCAAGGGGATCAAGGCTTATATGCGCAATCCCATCCATGTTGAGGTGAAATCCATCACCACCGACCATGTGCAAAAGCTTTTCCTTTCCGATGAGGACCGGGAAGCGATTGAAGGCAAGCGCGTGCTGATTGTGGATGATGTAATCAGCACCGGCGAATCTCTGGAAGCCATGGAAGCACTGGTGGAGAAATTCGGCGGAAATATTGTAGGCAGAGCCACTGTTTTGGCAGAGGGTGACGCTGCAGATCGGGACGACATTATTTTCCTGGAGCCACTGCCTCTGTTTTTTAAGTAAAGGGCAATTTGGAGTTCTCAACAGATAGGAGCATAAGCTATGAAGCGGCCGTTTGCGTGCATAGGATATACTTGCCTTTTCACGCTTGCGGCCGCAGTTTTTCTTCTTAGGGAGTGGGCTTTTGTTTGGGCTGGGGTCACCGGAATACTGACAGCGGCCGCTTTTCTTTTTCCAGCCACACGAGAAGCCCGGGTGTTTCCGGTGGCCTTGCTGACGGTCACCCTTTCCCTTTTGTGGTTCGGGTGCTGGCTGCCAGGGTGTGAGCAGGATGCTCAGCTTGCCGGTTTCGACTATCAGATTGCAGGAAGGATCACCGAGGCCCCCGAAAAATCCGGGGAGAAATTCGTTTATATCCTTCAGGTGGAGTCTGCCCAGGGTCCGGATGGAAAAGATGCTGCCTTTTCTGGAAAGCTCCGTGTTACCACTACCAATGCGCTGCCTGCGGAACAGGGCGACAGCGTGATCGGAAAAGTTTACGCATATCTGCCCGGAGAGAATATGCGCCCTTATTATGCGGCAAGAGGCATCTATCTTTCCGCCTTCCTGTATGAGTATGACGACGTGGAGATCAAAAGGGCAGAGGGGATGGACTGGAAGGGATGGTTCCTTTCTTTTCGGGAGCGTTTGGAAGACGGACTGTATACCCTTCTCCCCGAAGAGGAGGCGGGGCTTACCGCTGGAATTGCGCTGGGGGATGAAGCGGGAATTTCAGAGGAGCTTACCGATCATTTCCGTATGGCAGGGGTATCCCATCTCCTTTCCGTATCCGGTCTGCACCTTACGATTCTTTCCCAGTTTCTTATGGGATTTCTTGCGTTGCTGCGGCTTCCTAAAAAGGCCATTTACCTGCTCCTTTTGCCTATTGTTTTGGGCTTTATGGCGTTGACAGGGTTCTCCTACTCGATTCTTCGCAGCGGGATTATGTATCTGTTATATCTGATAGCAGAGCTGATCGGAAGGAAATCAGAAGGGTTGAATTCCCTGGGAATTGCCGTACTGGTGATTTGCATCCTCAATCCCTTTTCGGCAGGAGACATAGGCCTTTTGCTATCGTTTTCTTCCACTTTAGGGATCTTGCTTTTCAGTAAACCTATCACAGATGGTGTGACTAGCCATTTTCCGGTACGTTGGGAAGTTTCTCTATGGAGAAAGCCGGTTTTATGGGTGGTGGATTCGGTGGCTGTCACCTTGTCTTCCTCCATACTCACCATCCCTGTCAGTATTTTTTCTTTTGGGACGATCTCTCTGATTTCTCCCCTGGCAAACCTGCTGATGGTATTTCCCGGCAGTCTGCTGCTGGTTTTTGGAGCGTTGACGGTACTGGTGGGATGTCTTTCTTTGGGAGCAGCATTGCCTTTGGGATTTGTTACCGGTCTTTTGGCGCATTATGAGGAGACGATCAGCCGTCTTTTCAGCAGTATCCCTTTTGTAGTCGTCGATGCGTCAGAGCCTTACCTTTATTTTTGGGTAGCCTGTGTCCTGATTTTGATAGGGATTTCCTTGATGATGTCACGCCGCCGCCAATTGCTTCCGCTGGTAGCCCTGCTTTCCCTGTTGCTGTTGGTGGTGGGCACAGTAACCAACTTTTTCCTTCGGAAGGATACTGTCACCGTATTTGGTTTTTACAGTGATGGGGAATATCATGCGGCAGCCAAGCAAAACGGTAGGGGTGTGCTCCTGTGGGGAGAGTGTCCGGACACCTATACTCTGGCCCAGTATGGGATCTCCCTATTAGAATTAGATGACAGCACTTTGGAAGGGGCAAGCTTTTGGGATGGAAAACTGCATGTGGAAGAAAAAACAGAGGATTTCTGTATTTTTAGCGTATATGGGAACTCTATGCTGATCTGTGGGGAAGAGAGTGACTTGTCATCTCTAGAGCAGGAATGGGAATGTCCGGAGTTTCTCTGGTTGGAAGGAATTCCAAAGGATTGGAAGCGGTTATCTCCAGAATTTACAGTGGCCCTTACCAGAGAATCCCGGACAGCCCCTTATTCTCAGGTGATCTATACAGAAGATGAAATACAGCTTTTGTGCGGTCCAGATGGAGTCGTGCAGGCTGGGAGGAAATAACAATGGGACAGATGTCAGAAGCAGATTTTAAAAAGCATATCGAAGGCGGCCGGCTGTCCGGCCTGTATGTGCTATATGGGGAAGAAAAATATTTGATCCGGAAAACTGCCAAAAAGCTCATCCGCAAGGCGTGTGGGGATGATCCTTTTCCGGCGTTTAATTTTCAGCGCTTTGACGGCGGGGCCTCGGTGGATGACATTGCAGCAGCGGTAGAGGCGCTGCCGTTTATGAGCGAGCGAAAATGTGTAACCGTTACCGACCT
This sequence comes from uncultured Clostridia bacterium, assembly GCA_944384915.1. GTDB lineage: Bacteria > Bacillota > Clostridia > Oscillospirales > Acutalibacteraceae > Heritagella_A. The sequence continues at coordinate 12,789 of CALWVH010000140.1, forward strand.
TTTGCCGGACTCTCTCCGTGGGGCAGATAACAGCAAATGGCAGGAGTTGGCGGCGCAAGTGCCGGAGACCACGGTTTTGGTGATCTATCAACCCAGTGCTGTGCAGGAGAAAAAGGCGGCAAAATGGAATGCCTTTTTAAAAGTTGCTGCAAAGTATGGAATCACCGTCAATTTTGACCGCAGAGAAGGCTTAGAGTTGGAAAAATGGCTTTGTGCCGAAGCGGCCAAAGGGCATTGTGAGCTTTCCCGCCGGGAAGCCAGAAAGATGATCGAGCTTTGCGGCAGCGATATGCAGACCCTCCACAACGAAATGGAAAAGCTGTGTGCTTATTTGGGGCAGGGGACTATTACCGGGGAATTGATCGAAACCATGACAGCCCGCCAGACAGAAGCTACCGTGTATATGCTGTCCCGGGCGCTGGTAGCAGGGGAATATAATCGGGCGTACAGCCTGTTGGATCAGATGTTTTATCAAAATGAGGAGGCTGCATCGATTTTGGCGGTGCTCTCTTCCGCTTTTGTCGATATGTACCGAGTGCGTACTGCCATGCAGAGCGGTAAACCGGTGGCGTCTCTGGCAGCTGTTTTTCCCGGGGAATATAAGGGTCGGGAGTTCCGTTTGCGCAATGCAGAGCGCGATGTAAAGCGCTTGTCTACCGAACAACTCCGGGGGATTTTGTCCCAGCTTCTGGCAACTGATCTGGCATTGAAAAGTTCCAAAGCCTCGGATCAGATGCTTTTAGAGAAACTCATTGCACAGATTATGGTACTTACTGCAAAGGGGAGTCGGAATTGATACGGATACGGGAAGCGGTAATTGTAGAGGGAAAATATGATAAGATCAAGCTGTCCTCCATGATCGACGGACTGATTGTGGAGACTCGAGGTTTTGGGATTTTTAAAGATAAAGAGCAGATGGCGTTATTGCGGAGACTGGCGGCTACTCGAGGGCTTCTGATCCTGACGGACAGCGATGGTGCCGGTTTTGTCATCCGCAATTATCTTTCTGGTTGCATCCCCAAAAACCAGATCAAGCACGCCTACATTCCAGATCTTTTTGGCAAGGAAAAACGGAAGGAAAAGCCCTCCAAAGAGGGAAAGCTGGGGGTAGAAGGAGTGCCGGCTTCTGTGATTCGGCAAGCATTGGAGCGTGCAGGCGTGTGTTTTGAGGATGGGGAACCGGAAGAAAAAGGCCCTCCTATCACCAAAGCGGATCTGATGGAGGCTGGCCTTTCCGGCGGAGAAGGGAGCGCAGAGAAAAGACGTCTTCTGCAAAAAAAACTGGAGCTTCCAGAGCGTCTTTCTCCCAATGGGCTGCTTCAGATTCTCAATGCCACTATGACCCGGGAGGAGTTTTTCCATCTGCTTCAATCTTTGTGATTTTACAATTCTTGTATTTTTATAGCGCCTGTCCCTGCTTTGCAGGGGGAGGCGTTTTTTTTTCCGGTCAATTGGTTGTGAATGAAAACTATGTATTTTAAATGAAAAAACATACAACGTGCTAAAAAATCACAATGCAAAACGAATTTCATTAAAGAATATCATAGACAAAAAACAAAAGGGGTGATATAATAATTTTTATATAGGAGTGTGAACGCATATGTATTTTTGTGGTACGATTAAACAAACAAGATTACGGGAATTTTGCGTTTACATGGAATCTTGTAAAAAATATTCAGTTTTACAGGTGCGCTTGTCTTTTTTTTCACAGACAGAGCGCGCCTGTTTTTTTGTTTTCTGAATGGAATGAGGAGGAAAATTATGAATTTGCTCAAAGTTGCGGTGTGCCATCATGATAAAGCACAGCGGCAGTCTGTCACTGAAACCATCATGATGGGGCTGAAAAATACCCGATTGCAATGCCGGTTGTATTCTATCCGAAACACAGAGGAATTTGTAGAGGCGCTTCAACAGGAGCAGTATCATTTTGATGTCATCTGTCTGGATACGGCTGAGGCAGGTTGTGCCCAGAAAATTTTGGAGCGGGAGGAGGCCGGCTGCGAATATATCCTTTTGGATACCCCCGACAATATGCTGGCAGAGTATATGCAGTATAAACCGGCAGCCCGGATTCGAACCGAAGAAAAAAGTCCGGAAAAGGCTAGAGAAGCTCTCAAGGTCTGCCTGCGCTATCTAAGCCGGAAGGAGCGGTGGTTTTGTATCCAAACCAAAATGAAGAGTTTGCGCATTCCGTATCGGAAGATTCTTTTTCTGGAAAGCCGGCAGCATCAGGTGGTAGTCCATACAGTAGACCAGAAGGAGTTTTGCGCCTTTGCCGCTACTCTGGATGCAGTAGAGCAGGTATTGTCACAGGAGGATTTTCTGCGGTGCCATCAGAGTTTTCTGGTGAATCTGTCCGCGGCAGAGGAGTTGGACCGTTCGAATCGGAAGCTGGTCCTCAACAGCGGGGACAGAATTGATGTTAGTAAACGATACTATAAAAAAATCAATGATTTCTTTAGCAGGGAATCGATCTTGTAGTTTTTTCTTCGAAAATGTCCAAAAATGCGGTTTGAAGGTCCAAAACGGCAAAAAACTTCCTTTCTTCCATTGGCTTGTTATAATGAAGCCAGACAAACCAAATGAAAAAGGGAGGAAGTTTCATGAAGGCATTTTTTGATTTTGGCAATGAATTTGAAGATGGCAGCCAGACGTACCTTTCTGGTGCAAATTCCATGATGCAGCCAATCGACTATGACGGAGATGGGATTCCCGATGCCATCGCAACACCGGTGGATATTGATGGGGATGGGATACCCGATGGCGTTGCCACTTATGAAGATGTCAACGGTGATGGAATGTTTGACAGCATTATGGCTACAGTAGACACCAATGGCGATGGAATCACGGATTTCACCTCTGTTTACATGGACCAGAATTTTGACGGGGTAATGGATTACTCTGCTGCTGCCATGGAGTTGGATATCAACGGTGATGGTATTGTGGACGGAGTCATTTTGGCGGAGGATGCAGACGGCGACAGTGTGTTTGAAACTACACAGATCATGGATGCAGAGGAGTGGGCCTGGTATAGCGGATATCAAGACCCCATGCTGGAACCCTCAGAAGAAGGCTTTAGTGCAGGATATGAGCAGTTTGATCCAGACAGTACCAACATGGATCAGGTAGTGGGAGATCCCGCTGGGGATGCACAGTGTTGGGATTATCAGGAAGAAAACGGTCCCTGCGCCATTTATGCACAGGTAATGGCCTATGAGGCGATGACTGGGCAGGATATCGATCCTGATGAGATGATTGAGGTAGCTACCGAGCAGGGCTGGTATCAAGATGGCACCGCTATTACAGATATGGATAAAATCCTCAACTATTTGGGAGCTGAGACAGAGTTTGGCGTAAATGGAGACATGGAGGATCTCCATGAATGTTTGGAAAACGGCGGCAGAATCGTGGTGGCGGTGGACGGCAACGAGATCTGGGAGGGCAACCAGGATGTATACGCCCCCAATAATCCCAACCATGCGGTAACCGTGATCGGTATAGATTATTCCGGTGAAGAGCCGATGGTGATCCTAAACGATTCAGGTACAATGGATGGACATGCCATTATGGTTCCGGAGTCCCAGTTTATGGATGCCTGGGAGGACAGCGGCTATTCGTATGTAGAAGCCTATGCATAAATATCAGCTAAACCAAAAGGAGGAGTCATCATGATGCCAATTCAGGAATTTCTAAAAGGAATCAATACCAATGATGTGGTTAGACGCAATATCCCTATGGGACGGGGAATGGGGTATCCTGTTCTGAAAATCGTGGGGGAAAGGCTTCTGATTTCCGTTTTTTACTATCGTTCCATTTTACATCCAGAGGATAAAACTTTGCTGATGCCCCCGGAATATATGTTGACTTTTGATTATCCTTCCGGCAAGCTGGTGTCTTTTGAGAATCTTCGTCTCCATTCCCAGTACAGCAGCGTGAATTTTGACAAACCGGTGGGGACCTTCCGGCATGAAGCCATTCGGCATCTCAATAAAACTGAATATAGAGATAAAAAGGAACAGCTTTTTGCCGCTGTGGATAGGCTCATTGCTCATTTGGGCGGGGAGGGAGAATTCCATAGCCAGGACGAAAAGGAGCTGGCAGAGCTGTACGGTATGATGACAGAGCCATGTCTGCATCCCTTCTATAGAGCGTTATCTCCTCAGTTCTATGCAAGGTATATTGAGAAGAAGGAGGATAGACATGTTTCTGAAAAATAAGGCTTTTTTTGATTCTCCCATGTCAACGGTTTCTCCCAGCACGCCAGTGGAAAAGGAGAAACCCATTTCTGAGCCGGAGGGGGTAGAGAGAGGCCTATTGGAAGCCGACCGCAGAGTCCAGGATGCAGAGCTGGAGAGAAAGATCCAGCGGTTAAAGGAACTCTGTGACGAGGCAGGGAGAAAGGATCTTCTCCATCAACTCTCCAATTTGGAGCAGCATCTTTCCTCTAGCCGGTTTACTGTGGCTGTGGTGGGGGAGTTTAATCGGGGAAAAAGCACCCTGGTCAACCGGTTGATCGGCCTGGATATTATCCCCACCAGCGATATTCCCACCACCTCTGTCCCCATTCGCGTGGTAGGCTCCAAACAGGAGGGCCTGCTGGCAAAGCCGGGAGGAAACCGGAAGCTGCCATTGGCAGAGAAAAGCTGGGATATGCTTTTGCCGCAAGATGCCAGCCAGCCAGGGGAAGTGATTCTGTATAGAAATTGCCCTCTGCTCATGGAGTATGATCTGGAGATCATCGATACACCGGGGGTGAATTCCCAGATCAAGGGGGATTTGACCATGGCGGAATGGGCGCTGGGAAACTGTGACTGCGCCATTCTTCCCATAGCAGCGGTAACACCTCTGAGCCAGTCGGAAAAAATGTTTTTGGAAGAGCGGCTGTTGATGAAAAAAATCCCCCGTATTATGGTGATCCTCACAAAGCTGGACCTGGTGGAAGAAAAATACCGGATGAGCGTTATCCAGTCTGTGCAAAATAAGCTGCATTCCATCAATCCGGACATCCCCCTGTATCTTTCTTCCAAGGGGATGGCGCCGGATTGGGAGGACCGTTCCGGTACAGAGGCTATCCAGCAGCAGCTGTGTATATGGCTGGAAGAATCCTCCCATGTCCTTCTAAAAAAGCAGCGCGCCCTGCGAGAGCTTAAAGGGATAGCCGAGGACCTTGCGGCAGTATATACTTGTCAGCTGGAAATTTTGTCGAAGAAAGAGGAGGAGCGGAAAATAGCCGCAGAGCAAAAAAAGCAAAGCCTGCGCAGAAGCTCCGAAATTGCATGGGATTCCCTTCAGATTGATCTGCTCAACCGGTGCAATGAGAATTTTGAGTGGATTCGGAATATGACAGAGGAGCGCCAGCAGGATGTAGTGGAAAAGCTATTGTTGGAGCTTTCTCATGTAAGTAGCCCCAAGGATTGGTGGGAAAATGATTATCCCTACCGCATGAAAATGGAAATGATTGCTTTGGGAAATGCGCTGGAAGGAAATCTGCAAAATTTTTATACCAGGGATATCAACTGGCTGAACCATGTATTAAAAGAGAAATATGGAGCGATGGTACCTCCTAAAAGCAAACATATAGCGGATCGAAACATTTTCCGCAACTCTCAAGTACAAGAAAACCTAGAGTTGGAGGATATGAAGCGTTCCCGGATGATCTCCCGAGTGGGAACCGGAGTCATAACGGTGGGAGGCTACCTGATAGGCGGCGTATTGGGCCTTTCTCCTTTGGGGATCGCGGTAGGTATCGGCGGCGGTATTATATCGGAGATCTTTATGAACCAGCGGGTGGATGCACAAAAGCAGAAGCTGTCCAAATTGATCCAGGAAAATATTCCCGCCGCATTTAGTGCTAGTATTCAAACTGTAGAACAGAATATCCGCGAAGTGTATCTGGCAGCCATTGAGGATATGAAGGGGGCCTGTGAAGAGTGGGCTAAGATTCAGTGTGACGCCATTGATACCGCACAAAACCAGGAAAGTGGCCTTCAGCAGGAAGAGGCGCTGGGTCGGAAATTAGAAGAAGTGAAAAAGATCGGGAACTGAACCAGGTATAAGATAAGGGAAGTTATAGAGATTTGAGGAGGAAATGAAATGACCAACGACCAATTAAAGGAATTTTTGGCAAGGCAAAAGCGGCTCACAGGTATTATCCAGGAGGTGTCCAGCACCATCGAGGAGTTGGATATGGTGCATTTTTCCCAGGCACTTCAGGAACTGAAAAATAAGATCGCGTCAGATACCTTTAAGATTATGGTGATGGGAAATTTTAAAAATGGCAAAAGCACGTTTATCAATGCTCTTTTGGGAGAGGAAATCCTCCCGGCCTATGCGGTTCCCACCACAGCCATTATCAATGAGATCAAGTATGGGGAAAAGCCCAAAGCCGTGCTGCATTTTCTAAATCCTCTTCCAGAAAAGATGTACGATGGTATTCCAGAGCCGGCATTGGCTCATATGCGCCAGTTTCAGATGAAGGATATTCCGCCCATTGAGATGCCGGTAGATGAAATTGAGGATTATGTGGTCATTCCTATGGGGATGGAACACAAGGAAGCATTGAAGCAGAGCCCCTTTGAAAAGGTGGAGCTTTTCTGGCCCTTGGATCTTTTAAAGGACGGGGTGGAAATCGTAGATTCTCCCGGGCTTAACGAAAATCCGGTGCGCACGCAGGTCACCATGGAGTATTTAAGCAAGGCGGACGCCATTATCTTTGTGTTTAGTGCGTTGGCTATGGGGTCTGCCGGAGAGATCGCCTATATTGACGACACCCTGCGGAAAAACGGATTTGGTGAGCAGAGCCTCTTCTGTGTAGTGAACCGGTACGACCAGCTTACCAATGAGCGGGAACAGCAGCGGGTGCGCAAGTTCTCCAACAACCTGCTGGCACCCTATACCAAGCACATCTATTATACTTCCGCTTATAAGGGACTCATGGGGCAGATGCAGAACAACAGCGCTTTATTGCAGGAATCCATGATCCCTGCCGTGGAAAACGCGTTGGCAGATTATCTGGCCAATGAGAGAGGAAAGATCAAGCTGGCCACTCCTGCCCGGGAACTCATCAGGATGATCCGTCAGGATGTATTGGAGCGCACCATTCCCCAAAGAAGAAATGCCCTCTCCACCGACCTGGATGTGTTAAAAAAGCGATATGATGAGGCAAAACCGGAAATTGAAAAGCTGAAACAACAGAAAGAACTGATTACCAGCCGTACCGAGGCGTTGATCTCCAACATGGAGCCGGATATCCGAAGATGTGCCATAAGCTATTTTAACAATCTTCCCGGAAAGATCCGGGCCTGGGTAGAGGAGTATGAACCGAAAGTAAAGGTTTCCGCCCTGCATCCCAAGCGGGATGCAGAAGCCCTTGCGGATGAATTAAACACCTTTGTTTCCAACCAAATTGACAGTGAGACCCGGGAATGGCTTTCCGGACCCTTCAGCCAGCTGGTAAACGATAAGGTGGAATCTCTGAAGGATTCACTGGAAGGGCGCCTCAATGACTTCTTTGTCTCTGTGGATCAGATCAAAGTGGGGATTACCGGTTCTCAGTCTCAAAATCTTCAGGTGGAAGAAATCCCGGTGTGGAAGCGCGTGGTAGCCGCAGGCGGCGGCCTTTTGATCGGGGATATCGGCGTGGCAGCGCTGGGCGCCACAACGGGCCTTTCTTCTGAATTTGCCAAGGGGATCGCCTTGCAGTTGGGCTCCTATATTGTCCTGGCTGTATTGGGAATGTTGAATCCCATCACAATTATTGCAGTTATCGTGGCCTCTGTTGTCCGAGGCGGGCTAAAGGTGGCCGAGAAAGCCACGGAAAAGGCAAAGGCACAGATCAGTGATTCTTATTGTGAGGGTATCAGCCAAAACAGTATGCAGCTGGTGGAAAAAGTGCTGGAAGGCGCCATGGAGAATTTTGCTAAGGTGAAGGAAATTATTTCCGCCTCCATGGATACGGAAATCGAGGAAATGCAGCGTCAGCTAGAAGGCGTGATTCACGATATGGAACAGGGAAAAGAAGTGGTAGAGCAGAAGGCCGCCCAGCTTGACGAGCAGGAAAACAGGTTGAAGAGCAGTGCGGATAGCTTGGATACTTTTATTTTTGAGCTGTTAAAATAAAATTCTGTTAGTAGAGAAGGACGAGTCAGAAGGGGTAAATATGGAATCGTATACCATCCATCCATTGCAAGATGTACCGGAATCGGCGGTGGATTTCCGGACACAGCAAATGATAGAGACAGCGGATATTGACAACCACATTCAGTTTATTCAGGAGCTTGTGGGGAAATATCGGTTTCCAGAGGAGGAAAGACAACAAATCCACAGGGAAGTTCAGAGAATTCTAGAAAAGCAGCAGGAGCGCCGCCTCCATATGGCGGTAGTGGGGGAGTTTTCTTCGGGGAAAAGTAGTTTTATCAATGCGCTGCTGCGGGAAAACCTGTTGGAAACAGATGTGATTCAGGGAACCACCGTAGCTTCTACCCTCCTCACATATGGGGAAACCCCTTCTCTGTGCCTGCACACTTCTTCGGGGGTACAGGTCCCAGTAGAAAATGTGGAACAGCAGGGGGGACTGGGAGCTCTTTTACAGTCCTATACCTCCGGAGAACGGCAGGAAGAGGGGGTACAGTATCTAGAGGTAGGATATCCCTCTGATTTTTTACAGCAGGGGATTTGCATTATTGATACCCCTGGAACCAATTCTTTGGAGCAGTGGCACGAAGAGGTGACAAAAAGGACTATCCGAGAGCAGGCAGATGCCTGCATCATCCTTACCAGTGGGGAAAAGCCCTTGCCTCAAACCTTTAGCCGTTTTTTAGAGGAGAATCTCCAGGATGTCTTGCCTAGCTGTATTTTTGTAGTAACAAAGATCGATTTGATACCGACAAAACAACAAGCGCGTCAGATGGAGTATATCCGCAGGAAAATTCAAGAAGAACTGGACATCGCCAATCCCCTGGTGCTTCCCTATTCCGCGCTGCCGGTAATGAATGGGCAAGGGCAGGAGTATCTCTCCGTCAATGGGGAGACAGAGGGGGAGCTTCTGCGGTTTCTTCGGGAGCAGCGGATTAAGATTCAGCTACAGCGGTGCGTAACTCTTTTGGAACATACCATGGAGCATTTGCGGGAAAGCATGGAGCAAATCTCCAAGGAACAAAAAGAAAAGCACGAGCAGCTGGTGCAGGCAGTCACTACAGATTTACAGGGGTTTGTCCTGGGACAAAAGACGGAAATCAACCATCTTTTTCAGGAAGATGCCCCTGTAAAGATGGGGGAATTTTGGGATGCACTGAACGGATGGGTGAGTAAGGAAAAAGCGCAGGTCTATGAGGAATTTTACAAGCCCAAAACCGAGAGTGAAATCCGAATTTTTCTAAATGGAAAGCTCAAACAGCTGTTGGAAGAAAAGAAACAGCTGGTTTTACAGGAATCCGGTATGAAACAGGGTGGCTCTCAGTATTTTCAAAATGTGGTGCAGGAGCTTGGGCGGAAATATTGCGCCTGTTTTGAGGAAAACTTCAAAAGGGAGTATCAGCAGCTTGCGCTGCTTGCCCATGATCTGGTAAATGATATCGATATGACCGTTCATTTAGATGAATCTCTAATGATTAATGTGCAGGCCAATATTTCTCTGCAACAAAAGGTGCTGGCCAACGGGAAGAGGGAGGACCGGCGTATTCTTGGCGGGGCAGGGGCCGGAGCTGCGGCGGGAGCCGCTATTGGTTCTGTAGTCCCGGTGATCGGTACAGGGGCTGGCGCCGTGATTGGTGCTATCGCTGGTTTTGTGCGCTCTTACAAAAAGTCGGAAGATACTACAAGAGGCGATAGCTTCCGCAGTCAGGTAACAGGGGATGTAAGGGTCATGGTGGAGCAGTATTTCGGCAGCTTGCAGGATAGTATGATGCAGGCGTTTAATCAAGGGTTAAACAGCTGCTGGATACAGGTCGATCAAATCATGAACCAGTATCTGGACCGATATCTCTTTGCTGTGCAGGAAATGCAGCGAAGGGATCAGCAAGAACAGGAGCGGGTGTTTCAGGAGTTACAGAACATCCAGTATGACCTAGACCACACACAATGGCAGATGGAACAGATCCAGCTAGCTAAAGCAAGGATCAGCCGATTATAAACCGATTGGAGAGGAGTGTGCTCAATGGATCACTATCGGGAATTTGAAAGCATATGGAAAAAATTTCTTACCTTGTGCCGTGCTAAATTGATGGAGAAAAGCAGACAATGCACTTTGACCGCATCCGCAGCACAAATGTCGATTCAAGATGCTATGACGGTATGGTTCGATCCCTATGATACCTGTGGCAAATGGTTGAAGGACCTGGAAAAAGAGGATTTCCAGGCTGCCAAAAGAATTTATTCCATTTTGCAAGAGTGGGTAGTAGAGGGGGTGCCGATTAAAAAAGGATTTCCCGAGGCAGGAGTTTGGGGAATTAGTGCCGCCAGTGCAGCAGCAGGAGTGGGGATTGGATTCTATGGGTTCCATCTTGGAACAGTGGGACTACTACTTTCGGCGGCAGTTCCAGCAATTGTGCTTTACCCAGCTATGAAAGCTTACCAAAAGACTGAAAAAGAGAAAAATGAAAAAAAGCTTTTAAATGAATATTTGAACCAGCTTTCTCTTTTAGAAGAACAGATCCTCACGGTTATAACTCCTACAGCACAGTGATAGGCTTGAGGAGAGAGACTTTCTTATGAAAGGGGATACTTCCAAAGATTGCTCTTGACAAATTCTGGTGCTAGATATAATATGTAATTGGTTACTTGTTTTAAAAGGAGTGGGATAATGCCGGGTATAATGCCTTTCGGTCTGAAAATAGCAATTATCAACCGGGCTTTTCGAAAAAGAATGGATGAAAAGGCGGACTCTATGGGATTAACGTCTGTACAGCTTCGTGTATTGGGATCAGTGAGTCGTTTGGAGGCGGCAGGTGAGACAGAGATCCATCAAAACGATCTGGAACGAATAGAGCACGTTACCCATCCAGCTATGACTAAGCTTTTGCAGCGGCTGGAGAGTAAGGGGTTCATTCGATGCGCCCCCAGCACCAAAGACCGGAGATACAAAAAGATAACGTGTACGGAGAAGTCGGCCGGGATTCATAAAATGATTCTGGCACAGGATGAAGAAGCCTTTGAGGAGCTGTGCCGGAACTTGACAGAGGAGCAGCGGCAGGATTTAATATATTTAGCCGATTTGATTCTCAAAGATATCGATTCAAAATAAAATTTGCATTCCCCGGGCAGTGTGTCGAGGAGTATAGTTGCACACTGCCTATTTTTCTGGCTAAATAAGTAACTGATTACCTATAATAAAGAGGCCAATTGATACAATGGAAAGCACAATCTCTGAAAAACAAAATCTTTTCGCAACAGAACCTATAGGCAAACTGATTATCAAGTTTGCCGTCCCCAGTGTAATTGCCCTGCTTGTCAACTCCCTTTACAACATAGTAGACCAGATATTTATCGGGTGGGGCGTCGGATATTTGGGGAACGGAGCCACCAACATTGTATTTCCCATTACCATTATTGCATTAGCATTGTCTATGATGATTGGTAATGGCGGTGCAGCATATCTAAGCCTGAAACTTGGAGAAGGCGAGGTTGCAGTTGCCAAAAAAGGTGTGGGAAACGCTGTTACACTGGTAACGGTTGTAAGCATAGTGTTGACGGCGATTTTCTTGGTGTTTATCAATCCCATCCTGACATTGTTTGGAGCCACAGAGATCCTGCGTCCCTTTGCCTTGGATTATGGCTATATCATAGGCGTCGGCCTGCCGTTTATGATGATTTCTGCCGCGATTAACTCTATGGTGCGTGCCGATGGCAGTCCCAAATACGCCATGTTTTCCATGGTGATAGGCGCCATCCTCAATGTAATCCTAGACCCGATTTTCATTTTTGTATTCCATATGGGCGTTCAAGGGGCAGCTATTGCCACGGTGATTGGGCAGGTGGCTTCTTTTGTAGTGTCGGTAGTGTATCTGCCTCGGTTTAAAACGATTCATCTTGATGCTTCCGCGTTTCGCTTAAAGGGTAGAACCTGCGGAAATATCGTGACCTTTGGACTCAGCAGCTTTATTACCCAGTTTGCCATTACCATCGTCATGGCTCTCACAAACAATTTGCTGGCTGTGTATGGCGCAAGCTCTATTTATGGCGCGGAGATCCCCTTGACCGCTACCGGCATCGTAATGAAGGTTAACCAGATTATGATCGCAATCCTTTTGGGAATTGCCACCGGCGCACAACCCATTATAGGGTTTAACTATGGTGCTAAAAATTATAAGCGGGTAAAGCAAGCTCTAGAAATCTCTTTGATTGCGTCCGAAGTGGTATCTGTTATTGCATTTCTGATTTTCCAGTTTGCGCCTATGAGCGTTGTCTCTCTGTTCGGCTCTGAAGAAGGTTTGTATAACGAATTTGCAGTGATGGCATTCCGCATTTTTCTGCTGCTGTGTCCTTTGACAGGGTTCCAGACCATTACGGCAGTATATCTACAGGTGGTTGGAAAACCTGTGAAGTCTGCTATCCTTTCGCTGGCGCGCCAGATTATTTTCTTTGTGCCCGCAGCATTGATCCTGCCTTTGTTTATGGGGGTGACCGGTGTTCTGTGGACAGGTCCCGTTGCAGATGGGTTGGCGTTTCTCCTTTCTTTGGTGCTGCTGATATATGAAAGAAACCACCTGAAGAGGGAACATCGTCTCCAATCATCTAATGCTTGATGAGATACAAATCGAAGGAGGTATGGTGAATGAAAAACAGAGTTATTACTATCAGCCGAGAATTTGGAAGCGGAGGGCGTACCATTACCCTGGCGCTCCAAAAAATCTCTGCCGGAGAAGAAAATCAGGCCCCAAATGATTGGAGATGAACGGAATTGGAGAAGACAAAACGACGATTTTATTTACCAGAAGAAGATTTAGAATGGCTGGAATCTTACCGGAAAGAAAACCAGCTTTCCAACCTGTCCGCTGCCTTGTCTCGGCTCATCCAGGAGAGCCGAGACAGGCGCCCCGGGGAGACGCAAAAGCAGATGATCCATATGCTGGCTGCACAGATCACGGCAGAAATTTCACCTGCTCTTACCCGCATTCTGGCAGCTTCCAACCGTATCGACAAGGTGACCACTATCAACCAGATGCTCTTAAATTCCCTGTCCGGCTACAGTGATTTCAGGACGCTGTATGAAGCGGATTCCCCTCAGCTCACACGGGCAGAAGAATTGTGGAAGCTGCGTAAAGAAGAGCTTCGGCAGAAAGCCATTGACCGCAGTAAAAAGAAACAGGAAGGAGGTGAAAGCTGATGGAACAGGAGCTGGTAGGCGTGACCTTTATGTCCCGGTTTGTGATTCCCCGTTCCTCCGTTTTCCAAAAGTATATGGATTATATTGACCGGGAGGAAGCGGTGCGGAATGACAACTGGATGCAGTACTCCGCCTACACCGATTTTTACATGGACAACCCGGAAAAGCAGCCTGTCTCCTTGCAGCCGGAACGCACCAGCGCCCTCTTTACTTCCACGCTGGATTCCCTGTCACCGGAGCAGAAGCAGGCGCTCAAAGGCCGGTTCCGGCTGGCACAAAAAAACCAAAGCCCCATGTGGCAAAACGTCATTTCTTTTGACAACCGGTTCCTACAGGAATACGGGATCTATGATTCCAAAACCGGCAATGTAGACATTAACCGGCTGCGGGAAATCACCCGGGCTTCCATGGATACTTTCCTCAAAAAAGAGAAGATGCAGGGGGCCATCTGGAGCGCCGCCGTTCACTACAACACCGACAATCTCCACGTACATATTGCCGTGGTGGAGCCGTATCCGTCCCGCCCCAAAATGCCCAATGGTGAATACCGGGGAAAGATCAAGCTCTCCACCATTGACGCCGCCAAATCCTGTGTGGTAAACCGCGTTGCGGATCAGTCCTTGCAGCTGAACCAGATCAACCAGATTATCCGGGAGAACATGATTTCCGGCGCGATCCCGCAGATCCACAAAGACCGGAAGCTGGAGCGCCAGTACCGGAAAATCTTCCGGCAGCTTCCTCACGACCGCAGGCTGTGGAAGTATAACATGACGGTCATGTCCCACCTTCGGCCGGAGATTGACC
>CALWVH010000141.1 GCA_944384915.1 uncultured Clostridia bacterium
AAAGACCTCCTCGATAGTTTTTGGTTAGGTTGGCAGACCTTTTCCTTTACTCTATTGGGGAGTTCTTTTTTTGTCCATAGCTATAAGCTCTTTATCCACTGGCACAGCCAGTGGTTGTTTAAGCAAAAGGAAAAGTCCTCCCGGAATTTTCCGGAAGGACTTTGAAAATCAAATTTAAGTTACAGTTTTTCCGCAGGCAGAAAATCGATACGGCCTGTGGCTACATCTGCTGCTATTACCTGAATCCGCAGCTCCTGTCCAATGGTGAGCTTTTTATGGCTCAGCGCGTCGTACTGGGTAATCAGGCCGTCATAGGTGAATTGGCAACCCTCAAAGCTATCCACTGGCACAAAGCCCTCTACGCTGCTGGGCAGCTGCACAAACACACCACGGGCAGTCACGCCGCTGATAATGCCGGTAAATTCCTCACCAATGTGCTGACGGATATATTCCGCCATGTAGCAATCCTCAGCAGAACGCTCTGCCGCCATGGCCCGCACTTCCAGCCGGGAGGATTCCTCGGCGGCGTTTTGAGCAAAACCGCCGTACATCCTGCCGATCTCCGCGGGGCTCTTTCCCACGCACAGAGCAGAGAGAATGCGGTGAATAGCGGTATCGGGATACCGGCGGATCGGGGAAGTAAAGTGGCTGTAATCTGCCAGCGCCAAACCAAAATGGCCGATAGGCTCTGTGGAATACCGAGCCTTATCCATGGTTCGCAACAACTGGTGAGAGATCACTCGCTGAGCCGGGGTATCCCGCACTCGCTCCAAAATAGCGGCAAAATCTTTGGTTTTTGGCTCGCCCTGGCGAATCTCCTTGGCACTGACCCCCAAAGCATCCAGCAGCTCAATAAGAGTATCAATACGCCGCTGCTCCGGATGACCATGAACGCGATAGACAAAGGGCAGTCCCTTTTCCTTGGCCAATTTTGCCGCCGCCTGGTTAGCGCAAATCATCAGCTGTTCGATCATTTCCTCAGCCTCACCGCTGCGGCGGGGTTTTACATCCACACAGACACCGTTTTCATCCAAAGTAAACTGGGGCTCCACGCTTTCCAGCTCCATATACCCCCGCTCTTTGGCCCGGCGCTTTAAAATATTGGCCAGCTCTCGGGCAGCATTCAAGCCGCGGATTACCGGGGCATATTTCTGCTTTAGCTCCTTAGAGGCAGTCTTGGCAAAGATCTCGTTGACCTCGCTGTATACGCCCCGCACCTTAGAGCAGATCACGCTCTTGCGGAACTCATACTTTTCCATGTTACCTTCCCCATCCAGGTGAATGATGGCGGAGAAGGTGAGCTTATCTTCCCCAGCATTCAGGGAACACACGCCGTTGGAAAGGGCTTCGGGCAACATAGGCACCACCCTGTCGGCAAAATATACCGAAGTACCCCGGGTAATGGCTTCCGCATCCAGCCGGGAACCCTCCCGGACATAGTGGGAAACATCCGCGATATGCACGCCCAGCTTAAAGCCGCCAGTACGGGTACGGGTCACAGAAATGGCGTCGTCCAAGTCCTTGGCAGAAGCGCTGTCAATGGTAAAAATGGCAAACCGCCGCAAATCCAGCCGGCCTTTGCGGTCTTCGTCTGTTACGCCTCGGCTGCTGACGGCCTCCGCCTCTTTCAGCACCTCTTCGGGGAATACGGCTGGAATATCATTCTGCTCCAAAATAGCATCGGCGCATACCCGGGCGCTAGAGCCCTCGCCGTAAATTTTTACCACACGGGCAAACAAGCGGTCTCCGCCTGGGCGGGTATACAGCTCTGCCATAACTTTGTCGCCTTCCTTGGCTCCCAGCAAATCCCGATCCATAATGGAAATATCGTATCGGATAGCGCAGTCAGCCCGAAGAGCGAAATAGAATCCCTCTCGCACAATGGTACCAGTAGTACGCTGTTCTTTCTTTTCCAGAATTTTCAGCACTCGTCCACTGGGCCCCTTAGGGTCGTTCATAATCGGCAGTACTTCTACCTTGTCTCCCAGCAAAGCGCCGTTGAGACCGCTGCTATGGATAAACAGGTCCGGTTCGTCCCCCTCCATGCGGGCAAAAGCAAAGCCCTTGCTTAGAGAAACGATTACCGCTGTTTTTCGGTTTTCTTCTCGGATGAGCTCGACCACATGGTCGCGGCTCACCGTGACTTTTCCATCTCGTTCCAATTCGCCTAACACCTTGCGAAATTTCGTTTTATCCTTGACTCCTGAATATTTCCGGAGTTCCTTGGATGTCAGCTTTCCATGAAAGCGCAGCAGGGTGTTTTCTAGTTCTCTTGCAATCGTATCTTTTTTTCCCATATTCTCTCTTTCCTCTTCCTACCGTACACACGGTACACACAAACCAACTATATCGAAAAGCCGTTTCCGGCATGAACACCCGCGTTAAAACACGGGCAGAAAAAGGCCCCGCTTTTTGAGAAGCGGGGCTTTTGTCTTCACCTGTGATCAGGCGCTGAAATACATGATGATATTGATGATAATCACCAGCGCAAAGAACCCAATGGCGATCACCTTTGTCCATCTTGCCAGGAAAGAATCGATAGAACGGGCTTTGTTCTTAGAGAAGAACGTATCCGCGCCGCCGGTAACCACACCGACGTTCTTCTGATGGCCTTCCTGCAGCAGAACAATAATGATAATGCCAATGGAGAACAAAAGCAAAACAGCGCCGAAAACGATTTGAAGTGCGCCCATAACTATGCTGCCTCCTGTATCAGACTACTCTTCGTATCATACCACAAAGCCAGCAAATACGCAAGCATTTCCTTTTCATCTGGTGGATTTCTTTTGAAATCTCTGCATATTTGCCGAAAAACGAGCCAAAATATCCTCAGAATCTTCTTTGAAACGCGTTTGCCGAAGAAGATTCCCGCCCCTTCCGGTTTGCCGGGAGGGGCTTTCTTATTTTACAGGGTCATCTGTTCTCCCAAAGTTTCTTCTGGGGTAGGCATAGCTCCCAGTGCAGGCACTGCCTTGCGGTAGCGGTCCGGCTTTTTCAGCATCCCTTCTTCATATACCTGCACTTTTACCACTTTCTGCCCACGTTTTAAAGTCATGACAGCTACACCTTGAGTACTGCGGCTGCTCTTACTTTGAACAGAACCAGTGTGGAACAGCAGAAGCCGTCCCGCAGAAGAGGTGAGCAGCAGCTCGCAGTCTTCCGGTACATATAATGCTGCCGCCAGAGGGGATTTATCACTGTAGGCACCGATGAGCTTTTTCCGGTTGGTCTTGGTGGCATAGGAGCTCATCTCCACCTTGGCCATTTTACCATTTTCAAACACAAATAGCATAAACCCAGCATAGTCTCCGGTCACCGCCATATATACAGCATTCTCCCCTTCATCCATCCCCAGCTTAGCTGGAATATAATCCCCCAGTACGCTGGCTTTGGTGTCAGAGAACTCACTGGCTCGGGTCTTATATACCTGGCATTGATCCGTAAAGAAAAGAAGCTCGGTATTGTTGGTGGCCTCTATCTGCTGGATGATCTGATCGTTCTCTTTTAATTTCTGCTCGCCGCTCATCCGCAGAGAAAGGGGCGTGATCTTCTTAAAGTATCCCTCGGCAGTAAAGAAGAGATTCACCGCGTAATCCGGCACGTCCTCCTCGGGGGAATACTCCTCGATTTCGTCGGCATAGAGAAGCTGGCTCTTTCGCGGCTGACCGTATTTTTTCACTACGGCTTCCAGCTCCCGGATAATAATGGACTTTACCCGAGCTTTGGATTCCAGAATCGCTTTTAGGTCGGCAATATCCTTTTCCAGCTGCTCGATCTCTTCTGTGCGCTTTAAGATATATTCCCGGTTCAAATGGCGCAGCTTGATCTCCGCTACATATTCGGCCTGAGTCTCGTCAATACCAAAGCCGATCATCAGGTTGGGGATCACTTCTTGTTCTTCCTCGGTATTCCGCACAATGGCAATAGCCTTGTCAATGTCCAACAATATAGCCTGCAAGCCACGAAGCAGGTGCAGCTTTTGCTGCTTCTGCTGTAAATCATAATAAGTGCGGCGGCGCACACATTCAATGCGGAAAGCCGTCCACTCATCCAGCAGCTCGCCTACACCCAACACTTTGGGAGTGCCGGCAATGAGCACATTAAAGTTGCAGGAGAAGGTATCCTCCAGAGGGGTCATCTTAAAGAGCCGCTGCATCAATTTGTCCGGGTCCACACCCCGCTTCAGGTCAATGGTAATTTTCAAACCGTCCAGACCGCTTTCATCCCGGACATCGGCAATTTCCTTGACCTTACTCTGCTTCACCAGCTCTATAATCTTTTCCACAATGGCCTCGATGGTGGTGGTAGGCGGAATCTGGGTCACATCAATGCAGTTGGCGGATTTGTCGTAGGTATACCGGGAACGCACTCGGATACCGCCTCTGCCGGTGCGGTACACCTCTTCCATAGCCTTGCGGTCAAAAATGATCTGGCCGCCGCCGGGGAAATCCGGCGCAAGGAGGGTAGAAAGTAGATCGTGCTCCGGGTCCCGCATCCGGGCAATGGTGGTTTGACATACTTCTGCCAGATTAAAGGGACAAATAGAGCTGGCCATGCCAACAGCAATGCCGGTGTTGGCGTTTACCAATACCGACGGGAAGGTGGCAGGCAACAGGGTGGGCTCCTTCATGGTATTGTCGTAGTTGTCCACAAAGTCCACGGTATCCTTGTCAATATCCCGGAACAGTTCCTGGCAGAGAGGGTCCAGGCGGGCTTCTGTATATCGAGAAGCAGCCCAGGCCATATCGCGGGAATAATATTTACCAAAGTTTCCCTTGGAGTCCACATAGGGGTGCAGCAGCGCTTCATAACCCCGGGAGAGCCGCACCATGGTGTCGTAAATGGCAGCATCACCATGGGGATTCAGTTTCATGGTCTGGCCCACAATATTGGCGCTTTTGACCCGTCCGGAATTTAAAAGCCCCATTTTATGCATGGTATAAAGCAGCTTCCGGTGAGAAGGCTTAAAGCCGTCAATCTCCGGGATGGCTCGGGACATGATGACACTCATAGCATAGGGCATAAAGTTTTTTTCCAGGGTATCGGTAATCAGCTGCTCTACGATCTCACCAGCGCCGGCAATATAACCCTTGGCCTTGGGAGCCCTCTTGGCAGGCTGACTGTCGCTTCTTTTTCTCGCCATGTTTCCTTCCTCCTTCCTTATGAAATATCCAGATCATCCAGATACAGATGACCGGTCTCTGCAATGTGGTTCCGGCGGCCTACCAGGTTATCGCCTTCCAATAGATCAAACATGGCCGCCATTTTCTCCGCATCGGTGGGCATTACCTTAATGAGCCGACGGGTCTCGGGGTTCATGGTGGTCAGGTTCATCATATCCGGTTCGTTTTCACCCAATCCCTTGGAGCGCTGGATGGTGAACTTCTTCCCTTCCAGCTTTTTGAGAAATTCATCCTTTTCCCGCTCGTTGTAGGCAAAGTAGGTGTCATCCTTACAGGTGATCTCATACAGGGGGGATTCGGCAATAAACACCTTTCCCGCCTGAATTAAATCAGGGGTCAGCCGATAGAGCATGGTCAAAAGCAAAGTGCGGATCTGGAAACCATCCACATCGGCATCGGTGCAGAGGATGACCTTATTCCACCGTAGGGCGTTGATATCAAAGGAGGAAAGCTCCTTGTTGGCCTTGGATTTTACCTGTACGCCGCAGCCCAGCACCTTGATAAGGTCGGTAATGATCTCACTTTTAAAGATCTTATCATAGCTGGCCTTGAGGCAGTTCAAAATCTTACCGCGGATGGGCATAATGGCCTGAAAATCCGGGTTTCGAGCCTGCTTACAGGCGCCCAATGCAGAGTCGCCCTCCACAATAAAGATTTCCCGCTCCTCCGGGTTTTTGCTGCGGCAATCCACAAACTTTGCCACCCGGCTGGTCATGTCCATGTTACTGGTGAGCTTCTTTTTCAGATTGAGGCGGGTCTTTTCTGCATCTTCCCGGCTGCGCTTATTGATAAGCACCTGTCCGGCGATTTTGTCCGCGTCCATGGGGTTCTCAATAAAGTAGATCTCCAGCTGATGGCGAAGCATCTCCACCATAGCCTCCTGGATTCCCTTATTGGTAATGGCCTTTTTAGTCTGGTTCTCATAGGAAGTCACATTGGAGAAAGAGGAAATCACGATGATGAGGCAGTCCTCTACATCGGGATAGGTGATCTTGCTCTCGTTTTTATTGTATTTCCCGGTCTGCTTGAGATATGCGTCGATCTGGTACACAAAGGCATTGCGCACTGCCTTGTCCGGGGCGCCGCCATGTTCCAGCCAGCTGGAGTTGTGATAGTATTCTGTGGCATGGGTTTTGTTGGAAAAGGCCACCGCTACGTTAATCTTGGTTTTATACTCCGGCTTATCTTCCCGGTCCCGCACCTTGCGCTCCGTCTGCCAGAACTGAACAGAAGTCAGACTATCCTCACCGGCCAATTCTTTGGCGTGGTCCACTATACCGTTTTCATAGGAAAACTCAGTGGTTTCAAATTTGCCGTTTACCTGATTGCGGAAAACAAAAGTCACGCCGTCGTTAACGATAGCCTGCCGCTTGATAATATCCAGATAGTATTCTGCCGGAACGTCAATGTCGGTAAACACTTCCAAATCGGGCTTCCAGCGGATACGGGTGCCGGTGTCCTTTTTGGCGTAGTCCTCCCGGTGCAGGCCGCCTACGTTCTCGCCTTTTTCAAAGTGAAGGGTGTAGCGGCTTCCATTACTCCGAATATCCACATCCATATATTCGGCGGCATACTGGGTGGCACACAATCCCAGGCCGTTCAGACCCAGAGAATACTCATAGCTGCCGCCCTGGGCGTTGTTATACTTACCACCAGCGTACATCTCGCAGAACACCAGCTCCCAGTTATACCGCTGTTCTCGCTGGTTAAAGTCCACGGGGATACCGCGGCCGAAGTCCTCCACTTCCACGGAATGGTCCTCATACCGGGTAACGATAATTTTATTACCAAAACCCTCTCTGGCCTCGTCAATGGAGTTAGAAAGGATCTCAAAAATCGAATGCTCACAGCCCTCCAAACCGTCGGAGCCGAAAATGACGGCGGGACGGCGGCGCACACGGTCGGCGCCTTTGAGGGCAGATATACTGTCGTTGCCATAGGCAGGTTTTTTTGCCATAGACTGGCCTCCTTTTTCTCTGTTACAGGGAAAGGCCCCGCCGCCAATTCGGGGGAAGCTTTCCTGTAGGGGAAATCATAAGTCGCGGCGAAAACTATGTGTAAACTTAGGATTAAAAAAGGACTTAACCCCTTTAGCCGCACTCCTCAAAGTAAGGAACATCCCTACACACGAAAAAGGGAAGAGCTTCTGAAAAGCCTTCCCTTTTCTGTTACTTTTGCGGTGGAAAATTCACACGGAACCCGATTATTCCTTCTCGGACTCTTCCTTATTTTCCTCTGTGGAATCGTCTACTTTCCAGTAATCGTCGGTGCTTTCCTCCAGGGTTGCCTGACTTCCACTCTCCATCATCTGAGCAAAGTCTTCCCCACTCATCTTCTCATGGCGGAACAGATACTGTGCCACCTGATGGAGCTGATCCATATGCAAGTTCAGAATATCCGCCGTCTGCTGATAGGCGTTATCGATCATGCGCTTGACCTCTGCATCAATCTTAGAAGCCGTCTCTTCGGAATAGTTGCGGATATGGCCCATATCCCGGCCCAAGAAGGGCTCGGAGTTATCAGAACCATACCGGACCGGACCCAAAGCGTCGCTCATGCCATACTTGGTGACCATAGCATGGGCAGTCTGGGTGGCCCGCTCAATATCGTTGGAAGCGCCGGTGGAAATATCATCCAGCACCAAAGCCTCTGCCACACGGCCGCCCAACAGCACCACAAGGCTTTCCAGCATCTCATTGCGGCTCTGATAAGAACGATCTTCAGTGGGCAGGTGCATGGTATAGCCGCCAGCCATTCCACGAGGGATAATAGAGATCTGATGCACCGGGTCCTGATGCTTGCAGTAATAGGTGGCCACTGCATGACCGCCCTCATGATAAGCGGTAAGTTTCTTTTCCTTGTCGGACATAACACGGCTCTTCTTTTCGGTGCCCACTACCACCTTGATGGTAGCCTCCTCGATCTCTGTCATAGTGATAGCGCGGAGATTCCGGCGGGCAGCCAACAGAGCTGCTTCATTCAACAGGTTTTCCAGATCCGCACCGGTAAATCCGGCAGTGGATTTGGCAATGGTTTTCAGGTTCACGTCAGGAGCAATGGGCTTACCCTTAGCATGGACCTTCAGGATTTCTTCACGACCCTTGATATCCGGATAACCCACCATCACCTGACGGTCAAAACGGCCAGGACGCATCAAAGCTGGATCGAGAATATCGGGACGGTTGGTGGCGGCAATCATGATGACGCCTTCATTTGCGCCAAAACCATCCATTTCCACCAACAACTGGTTCAAAGTCTGTTCCCGTTCATCGTGGCCGCCGCCTAAACCGGCGCCGCGCTGACGGCCCACAGCATCGATCTCATCGATAAAGATAATGCAGGGGGAATTTTTCTTGGCCTGTTCAAACAGGTCACGGACACGGGAAGCACCCACGCCCACAAACATCTCCACAAAGTCAGAACCGGAAATGGAGAAGAAGGGAACGCCTGCTTCACCGGCAACGGCTCTGGCCAGCAAGGTTTTACCAGTACCGGGAGGGCCCACCAGCAAAACGCCCTTGGGGATACGAGCTCCCAGCTCATTGTACTTTTTGGGGTTCTTTAGGAACTCCACGATCTCCTGGAGCTCCTCTTTCTCTTCGTCCGCGCCGGCCACATCGGCAAAGGTGGTCTTGCGCTTCTCGTCGTTCATGTTTTTGATCTTGGCCTTGCCAAAATTCATCTGCTTGCCGGCATCGCCCATGCTGGCGCTCATCCGGCGATACATGAACCAGTAGAAAACAATCAGCAGGCCGAACAGCAGCAACGTGGGCAGCAAGCTCACAAACCAGCTAGTTTCGGCGGGACGCTGGATGTCCTCACTCATGCGCTTTTCGTGATTGTCATTGTAAGTGTCGATATACTTCTGTACATCGTTATAGAATTTGTTGACGCTGGGGACCACATAACCGATCTTCTTCTCCTGACCGTCCTCTGTAATGGTCAGAACCATTTCGCCGCTGCCAAAGTCCAGCTTATATGCAGAGACCTGCTCCTCAGCGAAATAATTGATAATATCGGAATATTTATAGGTGGTCTGTACCTGCCGGTTGTTGAGCAGCATGAAGATAATGACAAACAGCAGGATGGGGATGCCAAGATAGATCGCAATGTTGCGGATTGCCTTTTTGTTATCCAAAATGTATTTCACTCCTTTAGGGAAGTATGCCCGACCCGTTTATTTTATCCGCCATATACCTCCGGCTTTAATACACCTACAAAGGGGAGGTTGCGGTATTTTTCATCGTAATCCAGCCCATATCCCACGATAAAGGCGTCAGGCACCTGGGTGCCCACATAAGTGGCCTTCACATCCGCCTGCCGCCGCTCGGGTTTATCGAACAGAGTGCAGATCTGAATGCTTCTCGGCCCTCTGGACTTTAAAATTTCCAGTATGTAGCTTAAAGTCATGCCGCTGTCCAGAATATCCTCCACGATCAAAAGGTCGTAGCCTTCCAGCGGGATATCCAGATCCTTAATGATTTTTACCACACCAGAAGTCTTGGTGCCGGAGCCGTAACTGGACACTGCCATAAAATCAATGCGGCAGGGAATGGTGATAGCCCGCATCAGATCTGCCATAAACACCACGGAACCTTTGAGGATACTTACCATCAAAAGCTTTTTATCCTTATAATCCTCACTGATCTTCGCACCGATATCCGTCACGATCTCGTGGAGTTTTTCTTCACTGAGAAGAACTTCCTGAATGTCCTGCAACATATCATTGTTCTGGTTCTCCATCATTTCCTTCACGCCTTTCTCGGGAGCTGATGCCCCTCCTCATATTAATTTATTTTCCTCTGGCTGAAAATACAGCAAGAGGACACGTTTGGTTTCCGGGCGGAGCCTACATCTGTGGCACACGCCAAATGTTTCTACCCATAAAAGCTCTCCGTTGCTTTCCAACACTGCCAAATGGTCGCGGATCTGTATTGGTACTCGCTCCTCACTGAATAGCTTTTTCAGCGACTTGGAAATTCCTCTTCCAGCAGGAGAAAAACGATCCCCAGCACGTCGGGTACGGATGAGCAGATTCTGACTATGTGTTATTGTATCATAGTCCAGAAGAATAGGAAATAACAAATTATGAAATTTTATTCGTTTTTTCATTTCTGAAACCGGGAAATTCTCCATAATAAGCCATCTTCCATCCTCTAGAAGGGTCTTATGGCCCCTTATCGGGACTTCCCAGCTGGAAAAAGGAACTTTTTCCCTTTTTTCTATCCGTAAGAGATCTGACCAGATAGACACCTCAAATCCCCCAGGAACAGAAAGCCTTCCTCCCCCCCGCTGTACAGCAGTAAGGGCTTGCTCCAAATGCACGGTCTCTGGTCGGGGACAACCCTGTTCTTGAAAATACCCAGCCAACACCCGCACTGCTACCGCTTCTGGTAGCGCCTGTATCGCTTTTACCGATAGTCCCTTCTCTACCCGCACTTGTTCCAACGACTTTTGTGCCATCTCTTCCAAGCAATCTGCATCTCTCTTTAAGGAAAAAGCCGTGCGCTCCAATGTTTCCTCTATGGAAGGATTCATGTCCCGCAGCAAAGGCAACACTTGATGCCGGATACGGTTCCGGGTATACTCTATCTCTTCATTGGTAGCGTCGGTACACCATTGGATGTGATTTTCCCGGCAGTATTCCTCAATCTCCTCACGGCTGAGGCACAATACTGGGCGGATAATACTTTCTCGTTTTGCGGGAATACCCGACAGCCCCCTAGCTCCCGCCCCCTGCACTAGATGGAGCAGTACGGTTTCCGCCTGATCACTGCGGGTATGAGCCGTGGCGATACGGTCGTTTTCCCCAAGGGAAAGACTTTGAAAAAAAGCATATCGTACCCGTCGGCCACAGGCTTCCAGTCCTTCGCCGGTTTTTTTGGCCTCCTCCGGCACATTCGCCCGGAGCACTTGCAGAGGGATACCTTCTTTTCGGCACCAATCCTCTACAAAAGCCTGATCCCTCTCTGCCGCTTCTCCACGAATTCCGTGGTTTATATGGGCGCACACCAGCCGCCCCGCAGGTAAAAGCTGGTGGAGCATATGAGCCATGGCCATGGAATCCGCTCCGCCGGAAAGCCCGGCAATCACCAGTCCAGAATCAGGGAGCAGCCTTTGTTCCTCTATCCAGCTTTTCACCCGATAGAGGGCGTTACTCATGGCGGAACACCTCCTGAGAAGTAAAGCGCATAAATTCGCCCTGCCAGTGGAGGGGAACTGTTTTAATCTCGCCATGACGGTTTTTCGCCACAATACATTCGCCGCTGTTCCGATCCGCATCTTCGCTAGGTCCGTTTTCGTTCTGATAATAATCCTCACGGTACAAAAACAGCACGATATCGGCGTCCTGTTCGATAGAACCGGAATCTCGCAGGTCAGAGAGCACTGGGCGGTGCTCTGTACGCTTTTCACTAGCACGGGCCAACTGGGAAAGAGCAATCACCGGCACATTCAATTCCTTAGCCATAATTTTTAGATTTCGGGTGATCTCAGAAATTTCCTGCACGCGGTTATCGATACGCTTGGCACTGTTCATCAACTGCAAATAGTCGATAATAATCAGATCCACGCCTCCCTGGCGGCGAATCTTCGCCTTCATTTCCGGCACGGTAATGCTGGAGTTATCATCCAGATAAATAGGGGCTTTGGAAAGAATATCGCCGCCTTCAATGAGCCGCGCCCACTCCCCTTCGTTTAGTTCTCCGGTACGCAGCTTGGTACCTCCCACCAGAGCCTCTGTGGAAAGCAATCGGGAAGCAAGCTGTTCCCGGCTCATTTCCAAAGAGAAAAAGGCCACCTTTTTTCGGGCTGTCACAGCAGCATGGCGGGCGATATTCAATGCAAAACTGGTTTTACCCATACCAGGACGGGCTGCCAAAATAATAAGGTCGGAACGGTTTAATCCGGTAATGGTTTCATCCAGTTCCCCGATTCCAGTAGGGATACCGCGGTACAGGTCCTTATCCGGAGAATTGAGGCGGTCCAGCCGGTCAAAAGTCTCGATAATCACTTCGTTAAGAGGCTGCAACCCCTGCATATTCTTTCCCTGCCGGATATCGAATATGCGCTGCTCTGCCGAATCCAAAAGCAGGGAGGCTTCATTTCCCCCTTCGGCAGCATCGTCCAGAATCTGCCGCGCCGCCAAAATTAGGGTGCGCACGTCATATCGGTCCCGGACGATTTTGGCATACGTATCCGCATGGGAAATTGCGGGGACCAGCTGGGCAAGCTGCATCAAATACACTTTGCCGGTAATTTCGTCAAAGCTTTCATTTTCCTTGAGATGTTCTAGTACGGTAACAAAATCTACCGGCTGGCCGGCAGTGAACAACTCCAGCATGGCTTCATAAATCAGGGCGTTATTTACCTGATAAAAATATTCCGGCTTGGGCAGGATCTCTGTCACCTGATCCATACAGGAAGAATCCAGCAGGATTGCTCCCAAAACAGATTGTTCCGCCTCTGGGCTGAACGGCATATTCATTCCCGGCACCGCTTGGGTTTTTAGCATTTCCGTTCTGTCGTTGTCAGCCATTTTCCTGTTCTCTCCCTTTCTGAATTCCCGGTCTGACCGGCGATGAAAAGAGGAAAAAACCTGACAGCTCAACAAGGCCGTCAGGCTTCCATGTCAAATTTTATTCCTTTTCGCCTACCATCACAAAGATCTTGGCGCTAATCCCGGTATACAACCGAATCTCACAGTTGTAGGTGCCAAAAGCCTTGATATCGCCGTCCATGACGATCTTCCGCTTATCTACCTCAACCTTGAACTGCTGCTTGACCGCTTCGGAGATTTCCTTGGCAGTAACCGAGCCAAACAGGCGTCCGCCCTGTCCTGCTTTAGCGGTGAGCTTCACAGTTTTACCTTCCAGCGCAGCTGCTGCTTTTTTGGCATTATCGGTTTCGGTCTTGATCTTATAAGCCTTAGCCTCTTCGGCATTTTTCAGCTCATTCATGGCCTGGGCATTGGCTTCCTTGGCCAGCTTTTTAGGGAACAGAAAGTTCCGGGCATATCCGTCGGAAACATTCACCAGTTCTCCTTGTTTACCGCTTCCCTTTACATCAGCAAGCAATACTACTTTCATATTATCAATACCTCCTGTATTAAATTCTAATAAATAAACTTTTTGTTTAGATCAATTGCCCTCACGGTGGGTTGCTGCTTCCAATTGCTCATTTAAAACCGAGATCAATTTCTGACGAGCATCCCGAAGCGTAGCATTTTGCAGCTGGGCTCCGGCCATAGTAAGATGACCGCCACCGCCCAATGCTTCCATTAAAATCTGAACATTTACGTCTCCAAGGGAGCGAGCTGATATACTCACTGTATTACCAGTCTGGAATAATACAAAAGAAGCAGTAACTCCCTGGATAGACAACAGTTCATCTGCCGCCTGTGCCGAAGCCACCCGGATATCAGGGATATTTTCCGCAGAACAGGCAATGGCACAGTTGTTATAAATCTCTGCGCTGGAAACCAGCTGAGATTTCGCTTTATATGTATCAATGCTATTGGAGAATAGACGCTTGACCTCCACGGTATCCGCCCCGCGCCGCCGCAGATAAGCGGAAGCCTCAAAGGTACGGACGCCGGTTTTCAGTACGAAGCTCTTAGTATCCAGCATAATGCCAGCCATCAAGGCTTCCGCCTCCACTCGGCTCAGGCAGTTGCTACTGATATACTGTACCAGTTCTGCCACCATTTCCGAAGCGGAACTGGCATATGGTTCATGATAAAACACCAACGCATTGTCGATATGCTTTACCATCATCCGATGATGATCGATAACGACGATTCGGGAAACCGCTCGTAGGATCTCCGGGCTTTCCACAAACGAAGGGGAATGGGTATCCACTACGATCAGCAATGTACGTCCTGTTACCATAGGCTGTGCTTCCCAGGGTTCCACAAAAATCTTTCGGTCCTGGATCACTTTTTCCATGCTGGTGACGATTTGTTTCGCCAAGGTCTGTTCCCGGTCGATGACGATATAAGCATCGTGCCCCAACCCCTTGGTCACAGCGCTCCACATTCCCACTGCTGCGCCAACGGAATCCAAATCACTGAATTTGTGGCCCATAATCAGCACCACATCGCTAGCGTTTACATGGTCGGAAAGGGTTGCGGCGATAACACGGGTACGCACCTTATCCCGTTTTTCCACTCCTTTGGAAAGGCCGCCGAAAAACTCGTAGGTGTCGTCTTTTTGCTTTACCGCTACCTGATCGCCGCCGCGGCCTAAAGCCATATCCAAAGCCTGCCGGGCCCAATGCTCGCTTTCCTGTAAATCAGGAGCGCCTCTTCCTACACCAATCGAAACCGTTGCCCGACGATTGTCCTGATTTTTGATCTCCCGGACTTTATCCAGCACCTCAAACCGCTTTTCTTTGGCAGCGGCAATGTGGGCTTCATCCGTCATCATAAGGAAACGGTTTCCTGACAACCGTTTTAAAAAACCTCCCATTTCTACAGCCCAGGTATTGAGCACGTTTTCTACCTCAGAAGCAATGCGAGCCTCTTCCATCCCAGAAGAATCCCGGGCCAGTTCCTCCCGGTTATCAAAAGCCATAATGGCCACTACCGGTCGACGCTGGTTATACTGACGATTGATCTCTTTATAATAGGTGTCGTCGATAAAATACAGTACGTACCCCCGGGTTGTCCGCAAAGCATGAACCGTATATTCCCGGTCCTGAATGGTTACATTGGTCCCTTTGTCCGCTGCTACCTGATGCAGCGTTTTGGGATAAATAAATCGCAGGATGTTATCTCCCCGCACATCCCTGCGCCCGCTAATGGAGTGAAGAAAAACCTCATTGGCCCATACCAGATCTCCCTCTTCCGCAGCAGCTGCCACTGGAATGGAGAATCCCTCCAACGCCTGATAATCTTGGGCGGTAAGCACATTTTTGGCTGCACGCACCGCAGAACCAATATGAAGCCTGAATCGTTTCTCTCCCACCAGCACGACTACACAGGCGATGACTGCGATCACCATTTCCGCCACAAAAGCAGTAATACTCCAATACAGGCTTATGACTGCCATAAGCAAAATAGCCGCAACCAAAACATAATATATAGGAGATGAGATCCAGATCCTGCGACGCTTCAATTTCTTCGACTCCTTTACTAACTCAGGAAACCAGTGATTCTTTTATACCTCCATGATAATGGGGAGGATCATGGGGCTTCTGCGAGTACGCTCGTACAGTAGACGGGAAAGTCCTTCCTTAATGCGGGTTTTGAGGGTGCTCCAGTCATGGATATCCCCTTCCGCACTGCTTTCTAGTATATTATACACCAATTTTCTGGCTTCGTCCATCAAAGGCTCCGATTCCCGCACGTACACAAAACCACGGGAAACCACATCCGGGCCGGAAAGAATCTCGCCCGTACCGGCGGCAATGGTACATACCACCACAATCAGGCCATCCTCTCCCAGATGCTTGCGATCCCGGAGCACGATGCTGCCCACATCGCCTACGCCAAGGCCATCCACCATGACGCGGCCGGCAGGCACAGAAGGCAATTCCTTCATATAGTTTTCATTGAGCTCTACACAGCTTCCCACATCCCCGATAAAAATGTGGCTGCTGTCCATTCCCATATCCAAAGCCAACTTAGCGTGCTTACGCAGGTGCTTCTGCTCGCCGTGAACCGGGATAAAATATTGGGGACGTACAATTCCCTGCATCAGCTTCAACTCTTCCTGGCAGGCATGGCCGGAAACATGGACCTCATACATAGATTCATACACCACGCTGCATCCACGCTTCAGCAGCTCGTCCACCACTGTGCCCACCATTTTTTCGTTGCCGGGAATCGGTCTGGCAGAAATAATGATGGTATCCCCAGGGCCTACCTCCACCTTGCGATGGTCGGCAAAGGCCATACGGGTCAAAGCGGACATTGGTTCCCCCTGGCTGCCGGTGGTCACCAACACAATCTGCTCTTTGGGATAACGGTTAATGAGGTCAATATCAATCAGGACGCCGTCCGGCACCTCTAGGTATCCCAGCTCGGTAGCAATCCCCATCACATTCAGCATACTGCGGCCAGAAAGGGCTACTTTGCGGCCATATTTTACCGCGCAGTTAATGATCTGCTGCACACGGCTGATATTGGAAGCAAATGTGGCGATAATGAGCCGGTCCTTTTCTGCCTGCTTAAACAGGTTATCAAAGGTGGCGAAAACCTTTTGTTCGGTTTGGGTATAGCCGGGGCGTTCCGCGTTGGTGGAATCCGCCATCAGGGCCAAAACTCCCTCCCGTCCTAATTCGGCAAAACGGCCCAAATCGATCATACCACCCTGAGTGGGAGTACAGTCGATTTTAAAGTCGCCGGTGTGCACCACTGTACCGGCAGGACTATGGATGGCAATACCTACAGCATCAGAAATAGAGTGATTCACATGAATCAACTCCACATTCATACAACCCATTTTCACAGTCTGGCCCGGATGGGTAACGTGCATTTTCACTTTATTTTGCAGGCCATGTTCGCGGAGCTTGCCTTCCACCAATCCCAGTGTAAGCGCCGTACCATAAATAGGGAGATTGATCTTTTTCAGAAGATAGGGCAGCGCACCAATATGGTCCTCGTGACCATGAGTGAGTACAATACCCCGGATTTTGTCTGCGTTGCGCTCTGCAAAGGTGAAATCCGGCAGCACCAGATCGATGCCCAGCATATCGTCAGTGGGGAATGCCATGCCGCAGTCTACGATAAGCATATCGTCCCCGCATTCAAACAGAGTAAAGTTTTTTCCGATTTCGTTAAGACCGCCCAAGAAATACACCTTCATAGAAGGCTTTTGAGGCGTCTGCCGTCCCCGGCCTCTTCTTGCTGCCGGTTTTCCAGAAGTGGAGCGGCGAGTCTGACGGACGGTTTCACTTTTACCAGCAGAACGTGTAACCTCACTTTGTACCTCTTCTGCTACTGTAGCCGTTTTTTGCCGCTTTGGGGGCGTTACTTTTTGATACAGGGGCATATCGATGGGCTTAGCAACCTTCTTACTGCCAGCAGGCGCACGACGAGACCTAGTTTCTGTTTCCTGAGCATTAGTATTCTTTTTTATCACGCAATAAACCTCCAATTCTGGCAAACAGAGTTCCAAGGTCTCCGCAACGGGCGGCCGACTCCAGTTTCTCTGTCCTGCCTAAAAAATAATATGTTCTGTCACTACCAGATAGCCTGCTCTTCCCTTTTTCGGCGATACACCGCCATTTTCCGAATACGTAAGGGACAACAAAAAGGCTATGAAAACCGGCCTTTGCCGGAAATACTGAACCGAATCTGCATAACGATCTGTAGGCCGCGCCTTTCAACTTACCAGGCAAAACGGCAAAATCCGGACACAAATATTCTTATTTATTTTACTCTACATCCCTAGTAGTGTCAAGGGATTTGGATTTTTCAACCAAACCCTCCTATCCTTTGCCCCCTTCCCTTAGGTTTTTGGTAGTATTTCCCGGAACAAGCGGGATATTACTTTTAAATATCAAAGAAAAGCTTTTCAGCACTTGCAGGAAAGGCTTTGTCCTTGTATAGTAATATGCAGTAGTATTCTACTTTTTTCCTATTTTCCTTTTTTATTTTGTTCCTCGAAAGGAGCCCTGAACCCATGAAACCCATTGTTTACGCCGATAACGCCGCCACTACCCGTCTTTCTCCCAGGGTCCTGGAGGCCATGCTTCCCTTTCTTCAGGAGGAATACGGCAATGCCTCTTCCCTGTATTCCCTGGGAAGGAAAGCCCGAGAACCGTTGGAGGACTCCCGAAATACCATTGCCCGATGTCTGGGAGCTGAAAACCGGGAGATTTTTTTCACATCTGGGGGCAGTGAGGCCAACAACTGGGCGCTGAAAGGGGCTGCTGCATTTCTAGCTCAAAGGGGAAAATACCATATTATATCCACAGCCTTTGAACATCCCTCTGTGCTGCGTACACTGGAAGCCCTAAAACGAGAGGGATTTTCCGTTACCCTGCTGCCCGTGCATGAAAACGGAATTGTCCGGCCTCAGGAACTGGAACGGGCCATCCGTGAAGATACCGGTTTAGTAAGCATTATGTACGCTAATAACGAGGTGGGCACTATCCAACCTATTGAGGAGTTGGGGGCCATTTGCCGAGAACACGACGTTTGGTTTCATACCGACGCAGTACAAGCGGCAGGGGCTTTGCCCATTGACGTTGTAAAAGAGCACATCGACCTTCTTTCCCTTTCCGGGCACAAATTTCACGGCCCTAAAGGCATCGGTGCCCTGTATATCCGGGAAGGGCTGCGCTTCCCCAGCCTGATCGACGGCGGAGAGCAGGAATCCGGACGGCGGGCCGGGACAGAAAATACCGCTGCCATTGTAGGGTTAGGGGTTGCTATGGAAGAAGCCTGCCAACACCGTGAAGAAAACACCCGAAAAGCGAGAGCCATGCGAGACCGGCTCCTTACCGGGTTGTTGTCCATCCCCGGATGCCACTTAAACGGCGATCGTGAGCACCGTTTGTCGGGAAATCTCAATCTGAGCTTTGCAGGCATCGAAGGGGAATCCCTACTTTTGATGCTAGATATGCGGGGCATCTGCGCCTC
The DNA here is from genome assembly GCA_944384915.1 of uncultured Clostridia bacterium. Classification (GTDB taxonomy): domain Bacteria; phylum Bacillota; class Clostridia; order Oscillospirales; family Acutalibacteraceae; genus Heritagella_A. The sequence continues at coordinate 18,772 of CALWVH010000141.1, forward strand.
TTCCGGTTCGGCCTGCGCCTCCGGTTCTCGAGATCCCAGTTATGTGCTTCGAGCACTGGGGGTGGAGGAAGAATTGGCAAAGGGCTCTCTTCGCCTCACCCTCGGAGATCTGAACACCGAAGAAGAGGTGGACGTCCTGCTGCGAGAGATTCCCGCAACAGTGGAACGTCTGCGGCAGCTGCGGGGATGGCGACCCTAAAATCTCATACACATACGAAAAGAAGGGCCGGACTCCCCAAAGGGGTCCGGCCCAAATTGCACCATGTTATTTATCAAGAGGCAGGAAGCGTACTTCCGATTTTTCCCACCTGCTTTCTTTTTTGCAGCCAGTTGGCCAAAAGCTGTATCAGACCGCCGATTGCTAATCCAGGCAGCAGATAATTAGTAAAGAAATAGATCGGCTGGATAGAAATACCGGCATTTCCGTAAAAAAGCAGGTCAAGAGCGCTTTTTCCGACCTCATCCGCATAAATTGTCATCCAGTTGCCGATTAGATACTGATAGTGACCAAAAGAATTCTGGGGAGGAACCACTTGGGAAACAAAACACAGGCCCAGCACCCAACTTACCGCTGCCCCTATCCATCCAGGTTTCTTTAAAAAGTGGCACAACTCTCCCAGCATATGCCAAAAGCCCTGTTTTTCGATCTTGGGGGATTCTTCCTCGGGAGAGCGCGGCCAAAAGCGGTTGAATCCCCACTGCACCAGTACCCCCAGCACCAATGCCAGCAGAACATAAACCAGCAGTCCTAAAGGATTGATCCATATCCCCTCATTACCGTTAAACAGCAAATTTAAAGCGCTCCACTCCCCGCCTTGGGAGGAATACACGTTCAACCACACCACCGGACAGCCAATCTCATACTGAAACAAGCTCTCTGTCGAAGAGGGCGGCGTTATACGGTTGACAAATGAGGAACCCAATATCAGTGCCAGAAACACTGTCCACTTACCTGGAGCTTCCAAGCCTTTTATCCGGGCGCGAAATTTCATCTCGCCACCTCCTATTGTGAAAACACTCTATTCTGCCATATCTGCTAGATAATTTCTATCCATGGGACTCATTCCATTCTATTTTATTTGAAGCGAAATAATTTCTGTTACTCTAGTATAGCACAACTCTAAAGAAAAATATATAGTATAGTATAACAAAAAAACCGATTGTTGTTCACATTTACAACAATCGGTTTTCCTTTTTCTGTTTTCTTTGTTCCCGCAAGCGCTGAAAAAAATTCTTTAACAGCGCCGCCGCCTCTTCCTCCATAAATCCTGCCGTTACCTGGGGATGATGGTTATAGGCCATAGAAAATAAGTCGGTGACAGAACCGCAAGATCCTGCCTTGGGGTCAGAAGCGCCATAAACCACCTGGGGGATACGGGCATTGATGATGGCCCCGGCACACATGGGACACGGCTCCAGCGTGACATACAATTCACATTTCCACAGCCGCCAGCCTCCCAGCGTCCGACACGCCCCGTCTATGGCTTCCAGTTCTGCATGACACAGAGCGTTTTTATCTTGTTCCCGGCGGTTGCGTCCTTCGGAAATAATTTTTCCATCACATACCACCACGGCTCCTACTGGAACTTCCCCTTCCTCGCCTGCCAAACGGGCCAGTTCCAGCGCCCGGAGCATAGGCTCACGGGCGGGAACAAAAGCCCTTTCTGTTACCAAGTTTGCAGGCTGACAATAGCAGTCAGCAAGAATAAGGCAAAAAAGGCGATAAACCCAGGATTGGTGATAAACGCCCCTAGCCGGCTGGAAAAAGACATCAATCCCGGTTGAAAATGCCGCTGGAAACACTCCCGCTTTTTCAGCAGCAGAATCACAAAAGCGATGAGCCCCACTACCATCAGACCATAGAAAAGGCCCACATTTAGAACCTCATATGCCTGCTCGGATATCTGGTCTGCCACTAAGCTGAAAAGCAAGGAAATGCCGTTATTTAGCGCGTGGATAATAATGGGAATCCAAAGATTATTGGTGCGGATCATAATAAAGCCCAACACCAGTCCCACAAAAAAAGTAAAGGTGAATTGCAGGAAATTCCCATGATAGAAGGCGAACAGCAGTGCTGAGCCGAATACTGCAAATCCGTTTCCAAATTTACGCAGTTGAGAAAGGATTACGCCGCGGAACGCCAATTCCTCCACCAGCGGAGGGATTACGGCAATCTCGATGATATTGAGGATTAACGCCAATGTAGTATTAGGCATAACCGATTCCGGAAGCGTCCCGCTAAAGCCCATAGATTCAATGAGGATCGCAATAATGTTGGCAGGGATATTGGTAAGCATGCAGAATCCCACGCCAAAAAGAATCCACAAGATTCCCCAGCCAACCCTTACTCGTTGGAAAGGAAAGGCCTCATTTACCGAAATCTTCATGAATACCACGCATAAAACAAAGGGTAAAGCCACTGCAATGATGTATACGGTGCTCACCAAAAAATAATACATGGTAGAGCTCATCCCGCCGCTAACCAGAAGGTCAGTCCGTATAGGATACCCGATCACATAAAATAATACCCACTGGCATCCCAGCATCAACGCTGTCATCAATGCCTGCACTGCAAAATTAGCCCATCCCATCACATTAGAGATGTGACGGATCTTCTTTTTATCTTTCCACTGCTGCGTCTCCCAATAGGGGATCTGCACTGGAGGGTATCCCCCCGGCACCTGATTCTGCCAGTATCCATTCTGATACGGGCTGTTATACGGAGGCACTCCGTTCATTCAGTACACCGCCCTTTCTGCCTACCGGCCCTGCACGGGACATGAAATCATCCCGTAGCTCAAATTCCGTCGATTTAAATATATTACCCCAAATTTATAGCAACTGTCAATGCTCCTTTTGTTAAGAAACCGTTTCACTTTTGGAAGAAAACAAACCATTAAGGAAAAGCTGCAACAAATCTTGGATTGCGTCCGAAACGCTGTCTGTACGCAGCGTAAATTTTCCATTCTCTACCTTCAATTCCTCTAGTCCCACAGAGAAATCAATCCCCTGTTCCTCTAAAGAAAACCGAGGGGTGTCCATTATCAAAGTGTCTCCCTGTAATTCCAGTCCCTTAGGCAGCTTTTCTTCCACTGATTCCAACATCCAAGAAGGCGGCAGTGGTAAAAGCCCTGCCCGTGTCTCCTCAATATGTAACTGAATCGTTTCTTTGGAAAACTCTGGGCGTACAGCACAGTAAGCAGTAATGTCCATCCCATAAACCGTTACTGGCAGCCATATTTGCAGGCGTCCATCTTCCCCGATATCCAGAGTCAACTTTTGCAGCAGCTCATTGTGAGAATTCTCCCCTAGGTAGGCAAGATAGGCATTGGCTTCTTCTGCTGTTACCTCTACCTCTTCGCCGCTGAGAGCGCCCTGCACTACCCTTCCCAATAATTCTGAGGAAGGCTCTGGCTTTTCTTCCTGAGGCATGGTATTCCACGTAACAGCAGTGTACAAACCAGCCAGCGCTGCAAGCAGCACCACCACACAAATTCCGGCAATCACAACCGCTTTTTTCTTTCCCTTCACGGTTCCCCCTTCTTTCTATAAAGAGTTATTTCAGCTCCGCAATGGTCACACCACTTTCACCCTCACCAAAAACTCCCAGCCGGAAGGTTTTGATAGAGGGATGTTTACGCAAATGCTGCTGTACCGCAGTACGCAGGGCACCGGTGCCTTTTCCGTGAATGATAGTAATTTGATGGATACCCGTCAGAATGGCGTGGTCAATATACTGATCCAGCGTCATCAAGGCTTCTTCCACCATCTGGCCCCGCAGATCCACCTCGTTGATAGAGCGTCCGCTGGGGCTTTCCTGTCCCTGTGCTCCTCTGGCAACGGAACGGGTCACCCGGCGCTCCCGACGATTAGGTCCGGCGGGGGCAGTGTTTTTCGGTTCCTTAATCAGCCGCAGGTTGGACATGGGCACACGGGTTTTGATAATGCCCGCCTGCACCAGCACCTGATCGCCGTCTTTTGGCAATTCCAGCACCACCGCTTTTTTGTCAATATCGAAAATCAGCACGTTATCCCCTACCTGTAGAGGCCGGGGAAGTTTATAGCCGTCGTCCTGTTTTCTGCCATGTACCGGGTCGGCGGTATCTTCCAGCTTTTTCATGCCGGAGCGCAGACGAGCCTTCTGTTCCGCAGAAAGGGTCTTATTCTGCTGACGGCGCAGTTCATCCATTTCATTGAGGAGGGTGTCGATCTGGGCGCGGGTGCGGGCCACCAGCTGAGAAGCCTGCTGCCGTGCTTTTTCCAGCTCCTGTCCAGCCTCTTCCTCCACCTTGCGGCGCTTTTCCTCCGCTTCCCGGCGGGCTTCCGCAGCTTCCCGACGAAGCTGATCCAGCTTTTTCCGTTCAAATTCCAGCTTTTGGCGGCTGGCTTCCAGATTCTGCACCACGTCCTCAAACTGGGAATTCTCCTCGGAAACTAAGGATTTTGCCCGGTCTACAATGGCAGGCTCCATACCAAGCCTTAGAGAAATAGCAAAAGCGTTGGAACGTCCCGGTACACCGATGAGCAGGCGATAGGTGGGCCGCAGGGTGGCAACGTCAAACTCGCAGCAGCCGTTTTCCACACCGGGAGTTTGGAGGGCATAGGCTTTCAATTCCGCATAGTGGGTGGTAGCGGCCATACGCACGCCCTTTTCCCGCAATGCTTCCAGAATAGACATAGCCAGTGCCGCACCCTCAATAGGGTCGGTACCTGCGCCCAATTCGTCCAGCAGTACCAAACTCTTTTCGTCCGCCTGCCCTAAAATGCGGATAATATTGGTCATATGGGCGGAGAAGGTGGAGAGGGACTGCTCAATGCTCTGTTCGTCACCGATATCCACCAGCACCTGGTCAAACACGGAAATCTCGCTTTCATCCCCTACCGGCAGCATCAGGCCACACATAGCCATGAGGCTTAAAAGGCCGATGGTTTTCAGAGAAACTGTCTTACCGCCAGTGTTAGGTCCGGTGATGACCAGGGTGTCAAAGGTCTCGCCCAGGGAAATATCGGTGGGCACCACCTTTTCTTTGGCAATGAGGGGATGCCGGGCCTGCTTTAGATTGATACGTCCCTGATCGTTGACCCGGGGCAGAGAGGCCTTCATCTTATAAGCCAGATTACCCTTGGCGAAAATGACATTCAGTTCCACCGCCGCCTGATAGCTTTGGATAATGCCATCGGCAAAGGAGCCCACCTCGCCGGAAAGTTCCTGTAAAATACGCTCAATCTCCGCCTGCTCTTTGGAAAGGAGCACCCGGATTTCGTTGTTGGCCTCCACTACGCCCATGGGCTCGATAAACACCGTAGCGCCGCTGGCAGAGGTATCGTGAACCAGGCCGGGAATCTCGCCCCGGCATTCGGACTTCACCGGCACCACATAGCGTCCGGAGCGCATGGTGACAATGGGGTCCTGTAAGTATTTCTGATAGGCGGGAGAGCGAATCATTTTATCCAGCTGCTCCCGCACCCGACCGGAAGCGTTGCGGATCTTCCGCCGAATATTGGCAAGCTCCGGGGAAGCAGTGTCCGCCACTTCTTCCTCGTTCTGGACTACAGCAAAAATTCGTTCTTCCAAATATTTATTGGGGATAAGGGCTTCAAAACGCCAATCGATACGGGTTTTCATGCCCTCGCTTTTGCTGCGCCACTCGGTAATGCCCCGGATATTCCGCAGTACGCCACCGATACGCAGCAACTCCACTAAATTGAGAGAGCCGCCGGCTTCGGCACGGCGCAGGGCGTTAGTGACATTTTTCAGCCCACCAAAAGAAGGGGCACCGAACCGTGCCATCATCACATAGGCATCGTCGGTCTCCCCTAGCATCCGCTGCACCTCTTCCAAAGAGGAAACGGGCTTGATCTCCCGGGCCAGGGTGGCCGCATCGTCACAGGCGGTTTCTTCGGCCAGCAGGTGGAGAATTTTATCCAGCTCCACCGCGCGCCAATGCCGCCCGGCAATTTCGGTATTCATATGTTTGTACCTCCAAGGGATAAACTATTTCATAATTTTATTGGTAATTTTTTATTCTTCCATCTGATGATAAAATTCCAGGGTGGAAAAACTGCGCTGCAAAGTATGTATCACATACCGCTCCGAAGCCTTTGCAATCTGCCGCAGTCCCTCTGGAGAAAGCTGAAAGGAGAACAGTTTGTCAAAGTCGGCATAAATGCTGTGGCGTAGGGCGGTAAGCATCCCCCTTTGCAGGGGGATGGCTTCCTCCGTCAATGCTCCGGCGCATCCCACACACAGCAGGTTCCCAGAGCGTGGCAAAAACAGCATGGTATCCGCCTCATAGCAGCCGCAGCCCTGGCAATACAGTAAATCGGGCATATAGCCGGAAAAACTCATCATGCGCATCTCCACTACAGTTTTTAAGAGCAGCTGCGGACGGGTATTTTTGGAGAGGAAATACAGCGCATTGAGCATCAGCCGCAGGTATTCCTCCGCGGGACTCTCCTCCGGCGCCAGCACTCCCGCCAGTTCACAAAAATACTGGGCCAGTGCCAGCCGGGAAATATCCTCCCGCAGCCCGAAAAAAGTCTCCTTGGGCCGAGCGTCACTAATGAGCACCCGTTGCCGTCCCTGATAAATGGAAAACTGGGAATAGCATAAAAGGCTGGTGCCAGAGGCTTTAGCACTGCGGATGGTCTTGGCGTGCTGAGCAAACCCCCGAATTAGCCCCGCACTGCGGGTAAGGAGCGTTACCAGCCGGTCGTTCTCCCCCACGGTCTGCTCCCGGATGACCAGCCCATCCGTCTCGATCTGCATTTTTATCCCCCTTTACCGTCCCAGCCGAACAGCGGTGCAAGCGGCTATATTGCAGATACGCCTCCACGCTGCCTGTCCGGCAAAAACATTCCCATGCAGTCTGTTCATCCATTTTTCATTCCTCCTTTGACCTCTTGGTAGTGTCAAAACTACCTTCCTTTTTTATTGTAAAAGTTACGTTTTACCTTGATTTTTCGGAGGTTTGCAAATAAAAAGAGCATTGACCTCCCTTTTCTGGTATAATGTCATCGACCAAAACAA
>CALWVH010000142.1 GCA_944384915.1 uncultured Clostridia bacterium
TTGTCTTTTCGCTAATTCGTGCCATCGGTATGATCCTGCTGGGTTGGGGCGTGGTGCAGGTCGGTCTGTCCTTCCAGAGCCATGATCCCTCCCAGCGTTCCCAGGGCTTTCTAACTTTGGCTGGTGGACTTGTCATCACTTTTTCAAAGGAAATCCTCGATTTAATTACCGCTTAATGGGAAAATTTTGTGAAGGAGGTGAGCGGTCGGAAACTGGATCATTGAAAATCTGAACTCGGCATTGGACACCTGGAATGACAAGCTCACAGAAATCTGGACGTTGCTCACCCAAGACCCTGCCACTTTCAAAGGCGGCGGGGTCTGGCAGGTCATGCTGGATATCAATGGCGCACTGAAAGCCATTGGGTATGGCTTATTGGTGTTGTTTTTTGCGGTTGGCGTGGTCAAGACCTGCGGTTCTTTCACCGATGTAAAGCGTCCGGAGCACGCCTTTAAATTGTTTATTCGGTTTGTGCTGGCAAAGGCGGCGGTAGGATACGGCCTTGACCTGATGCTGGCCGTGTTCCAAATTGTGCAGGGAATGGTTTCCACCATCATTACCCAATCCGGTTTGACAGGAACCAGCGGAACGACGCTTCCCCAGGAGATCATCGACAAGATCAACCAGGTGGGGTTCTGGGACAGCATCCCGCTGTGGGCGGTGACTCTATTGGGCAGCCTGTTTATCACGATCCTGTCTTTCATTATGATACTGACGGTGTAAGGAGTATTTGCATATATCCGGCGGGCATACCCGAGTGTATGATGTGGTGCAACAGGTGGCTCAACCGGAAATGGCGGTTTTGGATCATATAGGAGCAGATGTCTTGGATATTGGCAGAATGTTTAATGAAAAAGATTCCGATTGGTATGACGTTACACTTTCTGATGGAAGTATTGCCCAGTATCCGGTATGGTTCCATCCCCAAAAGACAGAAGACGGCGGTTGGGAAGTATGCAGACAAAACGGCGGACAGATTGCCCGTATGCCGGCCGGCGGTACATTTTTCGACCAGACTTGTTTTCCGTATCTGGATGGCTATCCGGAGAATTTTAAAAATCTGGATGCTGACATGGGAAAGGTACTGTGGTCAGCATTGCCTCATAGCCCGTGGGATCACGCTTCAGAAGATGATTTTTATGAAAAGCTTCGGGAGAAAGCAATTTTTTTAAGGGAGCATACCGACAAAGCTCTGATGGTTGTATGCGGCTGTAATATGTTTGAGTGGGGAACATTTCTCCGCCGGATTGATAATTTCCTTATGGATATCTATACCGATCAGGAAAATGTAGAGCGTCTGCTGGATGCACTGGAAGAAAAACACATGCAGACGTTGGAAAGGGTCTGCAAAGCCGTAGGAGATGTGGTGGATATCCTTCGGTTTGGTGATGACTTGGGAATGGACAGCGGAATGTTTATGTCCAGAGAAAAATATCGGGAAATCTTCTTCCCGCATCATCGACGGTTATGCGAATATGTCCACACCCATAGCCAGATGAAGACTTTTCTTCATTCCTGTGGTTCTATTTATCCCATTATTGGAGATTTGATTGAGGCAGGTTATGATATTCTCAATCCGATACAGACAACTGCCCGCCAAATGGACCCGGCTGTGCTAAAAAGAGAGTTTGGCAAAGACATTACTTTTTGGGGAGGCGGATGCAATACCAGAACTATTCTCAATCATGCATCTCCAGAAGAAGTTTATGATTATACCAAACGGATGCTGGATATTTTTATGCCAGGCGGCGGTTACGTATTTAATCAGGAGCATAATATTCTTTCCGATGTTCCTCCGGAGAATCTGGAAGCTATGTACCGGGCGGTACGAGATTTTGCATGATTTACTTGTGTGCTTAATTCATTAAAATCTGTCGTTTAGGCAGCATCGTGCTTTTGCATTGGGACTAAAAAGACGGCAGTCCGGTGAGGAAAGACGATGTTGCCTTTTCAATTTTATAAGTGTTTATTAAAGAAAGGGTGAAAGATATGGCAAAGAGACCAATATTAGTGGTAATGGCGGCAGGAATGGGGAGCCGATACGGCGGACTGAAGCAGGTCGACCCGGTAGGTCCTTACGGAGAAGTTATTATCGACTATTCCATTTATGATGCAAAACGTGCCGGGTTTGAGACGGTGGTGTTCATCATTAAGCACGAGTTTGAGGAAGAGTTCAAAGAGGTCATCGGCAGCCGGATGGAAAAGCAGATGAAAGTCCGTTATGCCTTCCAGCAGCTGGATGATCTTCCGGAAGGGTATTCTGTACCGGAAGGCCGGGTAAAGCCTTGGGGTACCAGCCATGCTATTATGAGCGCCCGGGATGTCATCGATGCGCCCTTTGCTGTTATCAACGCCGACGATTATTACGGCCCGGAAGCCTTTAAAGAAATATATAACTATCTGAGCCAGGGCGAGGATGGAGAAAAATACCGATATGCCATGGTGGGATATCTGCTGCAAAACACAGTGACGGAACATGGCACGGTAGCCAGGGGATTGTGTGAGGTAAACCCGGACGAAACCTTGAAGCGGGTGACGGAGCGGACGAAGATCGGAACCTATGAAAAGGGTATCCACTACACGGAAGACGGCGGCGAGAGGTGGGTGAATGTACCCGGAGAGACGGTAGTATCCATGAATCTGTGGGGATTTACCCCTAGTTTTGTCACAGAAACCTGTGAGCGGTTCAAGGCATTTCTGGATACCATGACTTCGGAGGAGAGGCAGAAGAAAGAGTACTTCCTTCCCAGTGTGGTCACTCAGCTGCTGGAAGAAAAGAAAGCCGAAGTGCAAGTGCTGAAAAGCCATGACAAGTGGTACGGTGTGACCTATAAAGAGGATAAACCAGTGGTGGTGCAGGCCATCCGGGAGAAGATCAAAGCTGGGATTTATCCGGAAAAACTGTGGGAGGAATAAAAATGGGAAAGGTATCGGAAAAAGCGATGCAGGAAGCCCTAAATGCCTGGGAGTTTGGCGGGGAGATCGCAGGTGCACTGCGGTTTGGACAGGGACATATCAACGACACCTTTTGTGTATATGTGCAGGAGGAAAACGGAGACTGTAAACGGTATATCCTCCAGCGGATGAGCACTGCCGCCTTTAAGCATCCGGAACAGCTGATGGCCAATATCGTGGGTGTTACCGATTATCTCAGTGAAAAGATCCGGAAAGACGGCGGCGACCCTGCCCGGGAGACCATGACAGTAAAGCGTACCAAAGAGGAAAAAACATATTTTACCGACAGTGAGGGAGGCCCGTGGCGGGTGTATCCCTTTATCGAGGGAACCGTTTGCCTGCAAAGCGCAGAAACTCCGGAACTGTTTGAGGCATCCGCCAAAGCGTTTGGACGATTCCAGTATATGCTGAAAGACTACCCGGCAGATACTTTGTATGAAACCATTGAAAAGTTCCACGATACAGAAAATCGGTATCAGAACCTGATGAAGGCTATTGAGGCCGATGTGTGTGACCGTGTAAAAGAGGTACAGGCAGAGATCGAGTTTGCCAAATCTCGGAAAGCAGATTGCAGTGTATGTTTACAGGCATTGCGGGAAGGAAAACTCCCCCTGCGGGTGACCCACAATGACACCAAGCTGAACAATATCCTGATCGATAAGGCCACCGGTGAGGGAATCTGTGTTATTGATCTGGATACGGTGATGCCAGGTCTGGCCTGCAATGATTTCGGCGATTCTATCCGGTTTGGCGCCAATCACAGCGCGGAGGACGAAAAAGATCTTTCCAAGGTGAATTTTGACCTGGGTTTATTTGAATCCTACACCCGGGGGTTCTTAGCCGGAGCCGGCGGGGTAATCTCCGAGCAGGAAAAAGAATATCTGCCCTGGGGAGCCAAGCTGATGACATTGGAATGCGGGATGCGGTTCCTTACAGATTATCTGGAAGGCGACCATTATTTTGCTGTTCACCGGGAGGGGCAGAACCTAGATCGCTGCCGCACCCAGTTTAAGCTGGTTTCCGACATGGAAAAATGTTGGGAGCAGATGAAGGATATTATCTGTAAATACTGATTGTTTTAATTTATAAAATAGAATCAAGAAATTTATAAAATCGCATAGATCTGTCGGCAGATAGATCTATGCGATTTTTTATATTTAAAAATTGAAAATACCACTTCCACACAGCCGCTCGCCACCTTCGATAATCTGAATTTTCAAAAAATTTTAGATTGATCGGAGGAAATAAAAATGGCATACAACAAGGCCAAAGCGGAAAAACAGTGGCTCAAATGGAAAGAAGGAGAAGAAAAGAAACTGAGAGAACTGGGCGTGGACGAAGAAACAATCCAACGTCTGCATACATACGATTGGGCACAGTTCAACAAGGAACGCCAGTATTTACAGCGGCGAGTAGAGTGGTCACCTTATGTAGAATGGATTTCATCGCAAGACTTAATACTTCCTGTCGAGAATACAAAGGATTTTTTAAACAGTATTGAGAATATGGATTTGTTGCAAATACTTCTGCTTGAAGATGAATTAACCATCGATATTATCTTTTTCAAAGCGAAGGGCTATTCCACAGAGCAGATCTGCCAACAACTGGGAATTTCCAAATATGCATTCTACAACCGAGTAAAGCGTCTTAAAAAGAAATTGAAAAATATTTTAAAAGGTGACTAATAGGCGTTTGTTTCTGGGGCTATAGAATGAACGGATAAAAAAGACGTTCATCTGTAGCTTGAAAAATACATACCAGCCATGCAGGTACGTTCCCACCTGAGCGAGCGACACGGAAAAAGCGCCATGACAAGCCGCACACCAGCTGTCTTTTTTGACCATAATCGGTGATGTTGGTTTCGAGCGATAACTTTTGACCGGAAAGAGGGAGTAGTTTCCTTTTTCGCCACGACCTTGGGCGGGGGATCATGATACACAGTATCGTTTGCCCACACGTCAGATGGGTT
>CALWVH010000143.1 GCA_944384915.1 uncultured Clostridia bacterium
GGGAGCAATCGCACAGTATTCCTTCTCGCGAATAAAGGAAGAGAGGTGCTGTTTTTCAAACTTGATTGACATTTTGAAGCCTCCTCTTTATGATAGGTGTCTGTCTGCATATATTTTACAATATTCTGCTGCAATTTGCAAGGAGAGTTGCTAACATTCATAAATTATTTTCTTTCTGGCCATTTTATAGGCCGTTACCTATGCAAAACAGCATAGGTTTTCTAAAAGCAACCAGAAGCATTTTTTCCAGTCTGTTTTTTGAACTTCATTTCGAGCCAAAATAGGAACTTCCGCCAATATATCTTCTCCCAACGTACAAACGATCTCCCCTAGCCGCTGTGATTTTTCCACAGGTGCTTCTACCGACTCTGGAAGCTGAATCTCTGTTTTGACCTCCGATTCTTTTCCTTTAGGGATCAATACCGAAAGGCTGCCGCTTTGCTGTAGGTCGGTCTGTACTTTAGGCTGCATTCCGCCGGTAACTTTTATTTCCCCGGCTGACGGAAGCTGTATATCCACGCTGGCCCAGTTGGCAAATCCATAATCTAAAAGTTTGGCTGCGGAATCAAAACGTTCTTGGGTAGTCGTGCATCCCAGTACTACGGAGATCAAACTCAAGCCATTGCGCTCTGCAGTTGCCGAAATACAACTCCCTGCTTTTCCGGTAGTTCCCGTTTTCAAGCCGGTAATCCCATCATAGGTTTTTAGCAGTTTATTGGTATTCACCAGCTGGGTTTTCCCATCCCGGACACTGTCCATCCAAATCTGGGTATAATCAAAGATTTTTTCGTGGGAGATCAACGCTCTGCTCATTAAGGCCACGTCATAGGCACTGGTGAGATGTCCCTCCTCGTCTTGTCCATTGCAGTTTTTAAAGGTAGTATCCTCCATCCCCAGTTGCTGTGCTTTCTGATTCATCTGGGAAACAAAGTCCTCTTCACTGCCTGCCACATACTCTGCCAAAACTACCGCAGCATCATTGGCACTCATAATAACGGTAGCCTTAATGAGGTCATTGACTGTCATGACCTCTCCTTCCTCCAGCCAGATATCCGATCCTCCCATAGACGCTGCGTGAGCGCTGGCAGCTACTTCGTCCTCCAGCTTGATCTTTCCAGCGTCCAGAGCTTCCATCACCAATAAAAGGGTCATTACTTTTGTGACTGAAGCGCAAGCCCTTTTTTCATGGGCATTTTTCTCAAATAGCACCTTACCGCTTCCAGCATCCATAAGTACTGCGGATGGAGCTGCCACATCTTCCTCTGATAATGCCTGTACGGGAATACTCCCTCCTAGCAAAATAGTACCGGATAACAGCAATGCAGCTACTCGTAAAATGATCTTTTTTTTCAAACCAGGCACCCCCTCTGTTCTGAACCATATGCCAGTATGGGAAAAAATATCACACGTAAAACAGCGGTTCTTGATTTTCAATATAATTTCTTTTATGATGAAAGAAAGAATGATTGGAGAGGATGATTTTCAATGTATGGAAAAGGCGATCTGTTGCGCCAGTTAGAACAAAGCGGAATTTCCCCGGAAGCAACTGTAATGGTCCATACTTCGGTAAAAGCGGTGGGACCATTGGAAAACGGCGGAGATACCCTACTGGATGCACTGATGGAATATTTTCGTTCAGGCCTTTTACTGCTGCCCACCCACACCTGGGATAAGGTGGGAACGGAGACTATGGTATACGACCCCCTTACTAGCCCTCCTTGTGTAGGGATTCTTCCTAAACTATTTTTGCAGCGCAAAGAGGCCCATCGCTCCCTTCACCCTACTCATTCTATCGCAGCAGTGGGAAAACGGGCGGAGGAATATATTCAGGGGGAGGAGGATGCCGGCACTCCCGCTCCCACTTTTGGATGTTGGGGGCGCCTGTATGACGAAAAAGCATCCATTTTGCTGATTGGCGTGGGACAAAATCGGAATACATATCTTCATGGTGTAGAGGAATATTTGGATATCCCCCAGAGGTTAGCGCCGCAACCCCAGGAGATCACGATACGCCTTCCAGATGGTTCTTCTATTAAGCGGGTGTTCCGCCGTCATTATAATCCTTATACCAACGATGTCTCCCAGTATTATGTAAAAATGGAACCGGCCTTCCGCAAAGGAAGCGCTTTACGAGATGGACAGCTGGGAGATGCCATTGTTCAAATTTGCGATGCTGTAGGATGCCGGGAAATCATGGAGAAAGTATATCACCATTGGGAATTTGATCCTTTTATTGACAACCGTCCTATACCGGAATCCTGGTATGACCATATATAAACGCAAAAAGGGGACCCGATATCGGGCCCCCTTTTTTACTTTATTGAAACAATTTTTTCTGCCGAGCCAGGATACGCTCTCTCCGCTTTTGCGTTTCCTCATTGTTAATGGAAATCTCCCCCTCGTCCGAAATTTCCAATACCGATCCCTCGACTGCCTGTGACGGGATTTCTTTACGGTCAATTCCAAACAGTTTTTCGCTTCCCTCTTCTTCACAAATAGCCAAATTTCCTTCAAAACGGTCAATAATCAATTTTCTCATGTGGTCCACTCCTATATTGTTTTTTGCGGAGAAACCAAGATCTCTCCATCTTTAATAGTCAGCAAAATATCACCATTAAGATTAGTTTGATAGATTTCTGCTCCTGTTTTGTGTAGACGGTCTAAAACCTCTTCATCAGGAGGATTTTTGGTCCCGGAGGAAATAATCGCAATAGCTGGTGAAACCTGCTTCAAAAAATCCTCTTTGGTAGAAGTATCACTTCCATGATGCCCTACTTTCAGTACATCACAGGTAAGTTCTTCCCCTAACAGAGTTTCCTCCTGCTTTTCTTCTGCGTCCCCCATCATCAAAATAGAACGCCCACTATAGGTAATTTTCAATACCAAAGAATTGTTATTAGTATCCGCTGCCGATACGGAAGGACTCAGCACTTGAATGGTTACCTCCCCAAAAACAATGCTATCTCCAGCAGAAACCGACTGTATGGGAGTTTGAGTTTCTGCTAAAGCCTCGTGGGTTAGACGGTATTCTTCTGTTTCCGGTATCAGCTGCTGAGGAAGTTCCGGTTCCCAATACTTTTCTACAGGTATTTTATAGAGAATCTGAGAAAAGCCACCTAAATGGTCCTTGTCCGGATGGGTATTGACCATCAAATCTAAGTGGTCGATTCCCATATGGGAAAGGCGGCGATAGATCTTTTTGCCGGAATCGTAAGTTCCGCCATCAATAAGGACAGAACAATCGGGAGATTGAATAACAGCGGCATCTGCGGCCCCCACATCTAAAAACGTGATGGTAAAGGCTTCTGTTTCAGAGCCACCAAGACCAGCCAAGTCATACAGCTGCCTCCAGCAAGACTGTACCGGTGGCAGTAAGCTGGACAGAAGGCAGACGACTACAACCGCAAAAGCAAGAAGTTTTATCCTCTTCCCCGACGGCCTTCCTGCTTCTTTTGGCGATGGTTTGTCCATGTTCCGTTCCCCCTAGAGGGACTTTTCCGACTTCCTGCCGGCTTCTTTCCCCCAGCATTTCTTCCATGCTCTTTTCCCTTTTGGTCTCGATTGTTACCAGCAGGCTTTTCTCCAGCAAGGGGACGCACCAGACATTCCGGTCCAAAACCAATAAGATCAGAGCGTCCTGCTTCCCGTAGGGCACGCACCACAACCGCATGGTTTTTGGGCTCATAATATTGAAGCAGTGCCCGCTGCATTCCTTTTTCCCGATCAGTGCGGGGAACGTAAATTTCCTCCAAGGTATAAGGGTCCAATCCCGTATAGAACATACAGGTGGAGATGGTACCCGGCGTGGGATAAAAATCCTGTACCTGCTCTGGACGTAGGCGTTCTTTTTTCAGGAACAAGGAGAGCTCTATTGCATCCCGCAGAGTACTTCCAGGATGGGAGGACATCAAATAGGGAACAATGTATTGCTCTTTTCCGATAGACTTGGTAAGTTCGTAAAAGCGCTTGCGGAATGTATAGTACGGCTCAATATGGGGCTTTCCCATACAGTCTAGCACTGCCGCAGAGCAATGCTCCGGCGCTACCCGAAGTTGGCCGCTGACGTGGTACTGTACCAACTCTCGGAAAAAGCTCTCGTCCGGGTCCTGTAACATATAGTCGTAGCGGATACCGGAACGAATAAACACCTTTTTTACGCCAGGGATAGCTCGCAACTTTCGAAGCATATGGAGATATTCGGTATGATTGGCCTGTAGTGCAGGACATGGCTTGGGTGCCAGACACTTTTTCCCCTTACAAAGACCAGCTTCCAGCTGCTTTTGGCAAGAGGGTAAGCGGAAGTTGGCGGTAGGCCCTCCCACATCATGAATATAACCTTTAAAATCTGGACGATGGGTCAGCTTTTCCGCTTCCCGCAATACAGATGCTTCACTGCGGGTAGTAACTGCCCTTCCCTGATGGAAAGCAATGGAACAGAAATTGCACGCACCAAAACATCCCCGATTATGGGTAATGGAAAAGGCCACTTCCTCAATAGCCGGTACTCCACCCTCAGATTCATAAATCGGGTGATAGGTACCCTCATAAGGCAACTCATATACGTGATCCAGCTCTTCCTGGGTGAGAGGCATTGCAGGAGGATTTTGTACCAGTAAGAGCTTCCCATGACGTTGGATTACTTTTTTCCCTCGGACTGCATCCTGTTCATCCTGCTGTTTGCGACAGGAAATAGCATATTCCCGTTTAGAATCGCACACCTGCTCATAGCTGGGACAGTCTACCGCTGGTCCAGGCTGATATTCGCTGGTAGGAATCAAATAGCAGGTTCCCCGGATGTCCCGCAGAGACTGGATGGGTTCACCCTGATTTAGCCGGTCAGCAATTTCTACCGTTTGCCGCTCCCCCATGCCAAATACCAAAAGATCAGCCCCAGAGGAAAGGAGCACAGATGGATGAATGCAGTCATCCCAATAGTCATAATGGGCAAACCGTCGCAGGGAAGCCTCCAGCCCGCCAATAATCACCGGACTGTCGGGATAGAGTCTCTTTAAGATCTGGGAATATACAGTAACTGCCCGGTCAGGACGTCTGCCTGGTTTCTTGCCCGGAGAATAGGCATCATCGCTTCTCCGGCGCCGGGCAGTTGTGTAATGGGCTACCATGGAATCGATATTTCCGGAATTCACCATGAATCCCAGCCGGGGCTTTCCAAAACGGAGAAAATCTTCATCTGTCTGCCATTGGGGCTGTGCTAAGATTGCTACCCGGTATCCGGCATCCTCCAATACTCGGGAAACAATAGCAGTGCCAAAAGTGTTGTGATCCACATAAGCATCTCCGGTCACCAACACAAAATCTGCCTGTTCCCATCCCCGAGCTTTCATATCCTCCATGGAAATCGGTAAAAAGGCCATATCCATATCCTTTCTGAATCGTAAAGTTTAATCCGGCTGCTGAGCCGAGCGCTCCAGCCACTGCTGGTAAGTCATCAATACCTGCCGGGGTTTCGAGCCTTCATGGGGGCCAACTACCCCCAACTGCTCCAATTCATCAATCAACCGACCAGCACGGGCATATCCTAGGCGCAGTCGTCTTTGCAGCAATGAAGTAGACGCTTGTCCAGCCTCCACCACACATTTAATTGCCTCATTGATCATGGGGTCCTGCAAGGGGTCTGCCTCATCACCGGAGGTTTTTTCCCGCTCCTGCACTGCGTTTTTCTCAATCTCCTCCATGATCTTGCTGTCATAGGTAGTTTCTTCCCGGGTATGCTTCACAAAGTTCACAATGGATTCGATCTCACTGTCGCTGACAAAACATCCCTGGATACGCACTGGCTTTTGACAGCCCACAGGAGCAAACAACATATCTCCTTGCCCCAGCAGCTTTTCTGCTCCTCCGGTATCCAAAATGGTGCGGGAATCCACAGGGGAAGAAACAGTAAAAGCAATACGGCTGGGGATATTTGCCTTGATAAGTCCCGTTACCACATCTACCGAGGGGCGCTGGGTAGCCACTACCAGGTGCATACCAGCGGCACGGGCCATCTGCGCCAAACGGCAGATAGAATCTTCTACTTCATTGGGAGCAGCCATCATCAAATCTGCCAACTCATCAATAATAATCACGATTTGGGGCATACGCAGCATAGGCTGCCCGTCATCGTCCTGATAATTTTTGGATTCTGCTAGTTTGTTATAACCCACAAGATCTCGAACATTGCAGTCGGCAAAGGTCTTGTATCGGTTAAGCATTTCGGTTACGGCCCAGCCCAAAGCACCTGCTGCTTTGCGGGGATCGGTAACTACCGGTACCAGCAAGTGAGGAATCCCGTTATAAATTCCCAGCTCCACCACCTTGGGGTCGATCATCAAGAAACGCACCTCGTCCGGAGCGGATTTATACAGCAAACTGATGATTAGCGAGTTGATACACACAGATTTACCGGAACCTGTGGTACCAGCAATGAGAATATGGGGCATCTTCGCCAGATCTGCACAGGACACCTGTCCTGCAATGTCTCGGCCAAGTGCTACTGTCAATTTGCTTTTTGCAGTAATAAAGGAATTGGATTCGATCAATTCCCGCATCCGTACAATACTCTTATGTTTATTAGGCACCTCAATGCCAACAGCCGCTTTTCCAGGGATTGGCGCTTCAATACGCACACCGGAAGCCGCTAGGTTCATCGCGATATCATCAGAAAGATTGGTAATTTTGCTGATCTTTACTCCTGCCGCTGGCTGAAGCTCATATCGGGTAACAGCCGGACCGCGGCAAATATCCAGAATCTTTGTTTGTACGCCAAAGTTTTTCAGAGTCTGCACCAAAAGCTGACCGTTATGCTGCTGCTCCTCCAGCTCTAAAGCAGCATTTGCCTGACGGCTGGCCTCCAGCATGGAAGTGGGTGGAAAAACATAGCCGTCATGAGAAACCTGTGGGGAATCACTGCCTGGGAAAGCCGAAGGACGCTGCGAAATGTTGGCAGCAGGAGAAACCTGGCGGGGCTGTGCTGGATGCAGCTCTCCTTTTTCTTGTTCCGCCTTTTCTACGGCCTTTTCTTCTGTGCGGAAAGCATCCCGGGCCGCCTCCACTGCTGCCTCTGCGGATGCAGGCAATGGTGCTTCTGTTGGCTCTGGCATAAACTTTTCTGCTGGCACAGGCGCTTTTTCCTCAGCTTTTTGTGTCTCGATATCTGCTTTTTTACCACCCATACCAAATGCCTGGAAAAGACGGTCCCGCTTTTCATTTTTACCAGCAGATTTCTTCCCACTAACAGGCTGTGGTGCAGGAGATTGGACTGGATGAGCGGGCAATTCCTCATTATCTAAAGCAATATCGATATTGGTCATACGGTTCTGTTGGCGTTGGGTCTCGTAATGCTCCCGCACTTGGTTTACATTGGTAGCAACCACTTTTGCAGGCTTTGCCATAGTTCGGAATAGTTGGACCAGGGTGGTTCCCGTTAAGATCATCAACGCCACAAATAACACTAACAAAATAGCGATTTTAGAGCCAATCCCTCCCATCATCATAACAAAGGGATATCCTAGCAAACCGCCGGAAAGTCCTGCGCCACCAGAAACCGTTCCCGCGGTATACAGGCGGCCTAGAACAGAAAAATACCCATCGGTGCTATCTGCCTGCACATCAGAAAAAATATAGCTGGCGGAACAGGCCAGAATAATGATTACCGCTGAAAGAATAATTTTGGAGCGCAGGCGACCTACCGGTCTTTCCATAGCGGTCATAACCGCCACATAAATCAAAAGGATAGGCCAGAGAATTGCCCAGGTACCAAATAATCCCATAAACAGATCGTGGAACCAGTGCCAAACACTCTCACCAGGGATCAGGATCATACAGCCCATCAGGATAGCAGCGGCAAACAATACAATAGCCCGCACCTGATTACGCTGCCGTTTTTGCTCCATCAACCGTTCTTCTTGGGCTTTGGTAAGGGAATTAGGGCGTTTTGCCGGTGCCCTGCCAGTCGTTTTTCGAGAGGGAGCCCCCCCTCTTTTTTGACTCTTGGAGGTGTTTTTTTGTCGAGAATAGGTCTGTTTTCCTGTATTTTTACTTGAAGCCAATGTTATTCATCACCATTTTCTATGTATTTAATGCCAGCGCTGATGTACCCATTATATCGATTAGAAAGGATACATCAACACTGTGCATCAATTAGCTGTCTTTTTTAGATTTGCCGCCCTTTTTCTGAGTCTTGGGGGAAGCATCCGCCTCCTGGTTTTCCTCGATCATCTGGTACAGGGCTTCCAACGCGTCTGAAAGAGAACCCAGTGAATCAATGAGCCCTGCTTTAACAGCATCAGATCCTTCCAGTACAGTTCCTACATCCATCACCAGCTCTTGGGTATTCATAGAGAGCCGTGTAAACCGTTCAGCGGAGATATGAGAATTGTGGGTGACAAAACGGGTGATCCGGTCCTGCATCCGTTGGAAATAGTCCAGTGTTTGAGGAACTCCCAGCATCAGGCCGTTCATTCTTACCGGATGGATAGTCATAGTGGCAGAAGGAGCAATAAAAGACTTTTTCGCTGCTACTGCCAACGGCACGCCAATCGAGTGACCTCCTCCTAACACCAGGGACACAGTAGGTTTTTTCATTCCCGCTACCAGTTCTGCCAAGGCAAGTCCTGCCTCTACATCTCCACCCACTGTATTTAAAAGGATCAAGAGGCCTTCTATTTTTGGCTCTTCCTCAATGGCTACCAACTGAGGGATTACATGCTCATATTTAGTAGTCTTGTTTTGAGAAGGAAGAGCGGTATGGCCTTCGATCTGCCCAATAATAGTCAGGCAGTGGATCATATGGCCTCCGGCCGAAGTGATTACCGAGCCGGTATCAGCGATCAATTCTTTGCGGTCTTCTACAAGCTCCTGCTCTTCTGCAAGTTCTTCCAATGCAGCGGCAGGCTGCGGTTGTTTTTTCTGTTTTTTTTCTCGGTCCTTCATGAAGCGACACCTCCTGCACTTAGTGTGCCGAACCTGCCGCTGTTCATACATGATTATTATTTAGTATAGCATTTTTTCCTTGTTAGCGCAAGAAAAACAGGAGGATACGGTTCCCTTATATCTTCCGGTTTTTCCAAAATCTTCCCCCAGTTTCATGAAAAAATTGAAAAAATCGGGATTTGTTAATCTTATAACATTGACATTTTCAACTAAATACGCCATAATATTATAAGTATTGTGTACAGGGAAACTTATTTTTATTTCTGGTCACATTAGCCCCCGCCACAGTACTGTAGCTATTATGAACAGGAGGTCTTTCCTATGGAGAATTTTAAAAAGATCCAAATGCCCACGCCGTTGGTGGAAATGGACGGCGATGAGATGACCCGCATCATCTGGAAAATGATCAAGGACATCCTTCTGAAGCCGTATATCGATCTGAATACCGAGTACTATGACCTGGGGCTGGAAAATCGTGAAGCTACTAAGGATCAGGTTACCATTGATTCTGCGAATGCCACCAAGAAATATGGCGTCGCTGTAAAGTGTGCAACCATTACTCCTAATGCGGATCGCGTAAAGGAATATAACCTTACAGAAATGTGGAAATCCCCCAATGGCACCATCCGTGCAATTCTGGACGGTACTGTTTTCCGTGCTCCTATTCTGGTAAAAGGGATCACCCCTTATATTCCCCGCTGGACCAAACCTATCACGATTGCCCGTCATGCTTACGGTGATGTTTATAAAAATGTGGAGATGCAGGTAGGTGCCGGATGCAAGGCAGAGCTGGTGGTTACTCATCCCGATGGCACCGAAGAGCGGGAAACGATTCTCGACTTTAAAACTCCTGGCATTATCCAGGGCCTTCATAATATTGATAAATCCATTGAGAGCTTTGCTAGAGCCTGCATGAACTATGCACTGGATCGTAAGCAAGACCTCTGGTTTGCTACTAAAGATACTATTTCCAAAAAATATGATCACCGCTTCAAGGATATTTTTGCGGAAATCTATGAAAACGAATATAAAGAGCGTTTTGAGGCTGCAGGAATCGAGTATTTCTATACTTTGATTGATGACGCAGTGGCACGTGTAGTTCGCTCCGAAGGCGGCTATATCTGGGCTTGTAAGAATTATGACGGCGACGTAATGTCGGATATGGTGGCAACTGCTTATGGCAGCCTTTCCATGATGACTTCTGTTCTGGTCTCCCCCGAGGGCGTTTACGAATATGAAGCCGCACACGGAACCGTACAGCGCCATTACTATAAATATCTGAAGGGAGAACCCACCTCTACCAACCCGGTAGCAACCATCTTCGCCTGGTCCGGTGCTCTGCGTAAACGCGGTGAGTTGGACCATGTGCCGGAGCTGTGCAGCTTTGCAGACAAGCTGGAACAGGCTACTATCAATACCATTACCGATGGTGTTATGTCAGGCGATTTGGCCGCCCTCTGCACCATCCCCAATAAGCGGACTGTCGGCACAGAGGACTTCATGGCTGCTATTGGTGAGCATTTGGAGGCTCTGCTGTAACACAGAGCTTTGGCTCTGCTGTGGCCGGTTGTAGTCTTCCTCCGGTCTTTTCAGTAAGGATGGTATTTGAATTATGCCAAAACGCGAAAACATATCTATGTCGGTGATACGGCGTCTGCCCCGCTATTACCGGTTTTTAAATCACTTAAAAAGCAAGGGAATCAATCGAATCTCCTCCAAAGAGCTTTCAGAAAAAATGGGGTTCACGGCTTCTCAAATCCGTCAGGATCTCAACTGTTTTGGCGGATTTGGGCAGCAGGGTTATGGCTATATTGTGGAACAACTCTGCGATGAGATCGGAAATATCCTTGGCGTATCCAATGGTTATAAGTGTATCCTGATCGGTGCCGGTAATCTGGGACAAGCAATTGCCTCCCACCTTTCCTTTGAAACCCAGGGATTTTCTATGGTGGGAATCTTTGACAGTGATCCAGATAAAATTGGAACCACGCTGAATAATCTGGTCATACGAGATATTCGCACGCTAGAGCCTTTTTGTCAGGAAGTTCATCCGGTAATGGCGGTGCTTTGTATCCCCCGCTCTGCAGTAGAACGTCTTACAGATCAGCTGTATGCGATGGGCATTAAAAACTTCTGGAATTTCAGCCATTATGATATTGCCATGAAGTACCAAGATGCTATTGTAGAGAACGTACATCTTAATGACAGCTTGATGACACTCTGTTATCGTATCTCAGACCAGAATTCCAAGCAAAATTGAATTTTTAAATCCTCCAACCCTTTTTCTAAGTGTGTTGGAGGATTTTTCTAAATAGAGATGATGATATTCACTTGGATACAAGCGATAAATTGTAATAAAAGAAGAATACGTCGAGACTCTGGACTGATTTGTCTCAAATGAGGTGAACAGGATGAAACAGACTATTTCCTTTACAGATAGGATGAAGAAAATTGCTCGGTTTTTCCACGCAAATCGGCGCCGCTGGCTGGTTGGTCTGCCCATTTTGTCTTTGATAATGACGATTGTTTCACTGCTCTGTTTACCAGATACCATTCCTCTCCAATATGATTCCAGTTGGAATATTAACCGCTATGGCAGTAAATATGAGCTTCTGCTAATGCCAGGTATTACAATTCTGGTCAGTTGGCTTTTGGGAGCCTTTTTGAAAAACCGGGATGATTTTTATGCGACAGATATCCGAATTATTTTGATATTGGTTTTTCTAAATCTAGCCCAGTTTTTCATTTTGGTCCTTTCTTGGCACTATAGCTTTGCATAACAAAACCGCGTTGCATTCAAAAAACGCAGCGCGGTTTGTTTTTCAGGCAATCGCCTTATTTTACTTCGTAAGTCCAGCCAAAAGTATCCGGAAGTTTGCCCCACTGGATGCCGGTAAGGGTATCATACAGCTTCTGAGAAACCGGTCCGATTTCTCCGTTGTTGATAGCCATGATTTCATCGCCCCACTTGAGCTCGCCAATGGGAGAAATAACAGCAGCTGTACCGCTACCAAAAGCCTCTTCCAGCTTACCGGCACGAGCAGCCTCTGCCAGTTCGTCAATGGAAATGGCCCGCTCGGTAACCTTCATGCCCCAGGAACGAAGAATATCAATGCAGGACATACGGGTCACACCAGACAGAATAGAACCCTGGAGGGCAGGTGTTACAATCTCTCCATCAATCTTGAAGAAGACGTTCATGGTGCCCACTTCTTCGATATACTTACGCTCTACGCCATCCAGCCAGAGAACCTGGGTGTATTTCTGCTTCTCAGCCTCATCCTGCGCTTTCAGGGAAGCAGCATAGTTACCTGCGGTCTTGGTATAGCCCATACCGCCGCGAACAGCGCGAACATAGTTCTTTTCCACATAGATCTTTACCGGATTCAGTCCTTCGGGATAATAAGCGCCTACTGGGCTGAGGATGACGATAAACAGCAGATGCTTAGCAGGATGTACACCTACGTGGGGATCAATACCGATAATAAAGGGACGAATATACAGAGAAGTTCCCTCGGAATGGGGAATCCAATCTTTTTCTACAGAAACCAGTTTGGCAATAGCCTCGGTGCAGAATTTTTCGTCAATAAGCGGAATGCAAAGACGGTCATTGGAAACATTCAAACGGGCCATATTGCGGTCCGGACGGAACAACAGGATGCGGCCATCTACAGCACGGTAAGCCTTCATGCCCTCAAAGACAGACTGGCCATAGTGCAGGCACATAGCGGCGGGGCTCAAAGAAAGATCCTGGAACGGTACGATCCGGGCGTCATGCCAGCCCTCGCCCTCATCATAGTTCATGAGAAGCATATGGTCCGTAAAAATGGTGCCGAAGCCCAGCTTGCTTTCATCTGTTGGCTTTGCCTTGGGTGTTTTGGTCAGTTCAACGCGAATTTCCTGCATGGAAATCCCCCTCTTTCCGAAGTAATAGTGAAATTTTTAGGGTATGTGCAGGAATAAAAATACTATCCTGCATAGAATAGTTTCATTATAACACCCTTTTTTACAAATTTCAAGTTGTCAGACAAGAATACCTGTAGTTTTACCACCTAAATTAAAAAGTTTTTCTTGCTTTAGCAGAAAATGAGCATAGCCGGATACGGAATACCGTTACCGTTTTTGTTTCTTCCGGTGTAATGGAAAATTCTTTTCCAGTTTGCTGGAACATTAAACGCTCCAAACTATGCTGCTTTTCCTCTAGGGTTTCCACCAATTCTGCAACACCCCAGCCGGTAATGCTTTGAAAAAGGAACCCATAGGAGCAAGCCTTTTCTTCCCCTACCAGCTGATGGCCACAGTCCATTTCCACCCCTACTTTTGGGCAATTTTTTATTAGATCCAGTTTTTTCCCTTCAGCGGCACAATGAAAGTACAGAACAGGAGCTTCTCCCTGCCAGTCGTAGCCAAAATTCATAGGAACAATATAAGGCGCCTCCTCATCCTGAAAGGCAATATGGGCCACACGGCATTGCTGCAATATTGCTTATATATCAGCCCGGCTGGTGACTTCCCGGTCTTTTCTACGCATCATTACCTCTCCTTTAGCATTTCTTTCACAAAGGGCTCTGGTTTTGCCGTTACCTGTACCCAGGCAGGCCGGAAGCCACTCTTGATAGCGTTCCGCGCCGAACGGACGTTGGACCATGCACAACAGTAAAACGGTACCTTCTCCCGCCGCAGAATCTCCACCGCTAAATGGCTGGTCACAGCAGCTCCGATACCATGCCGCCGGTACTCCGGCAATACATCCACTCCGATCTGCCACATAGTTTCGCAATCCGCCGAACATCCAGCCAAGCCTACCAGCTTGTCCCCGTCAAAAGCACCCACTGCCAGTACATCCAGATGACGGCGTTTTTCGCATAGGGCGTTGCTCCACTGGGGCAAATAATATTCTTGAAAATTCTCCGGCTCCAACAGTTTTAGGGAATACTGGCAGGAGAGCGGCTGTAAATGGCTAAGGTCTGGTAGAAAATACTCCGCCATAAAGCAAACGCGGCAACCAAAGGGCCGCAGCTTTTCTTCTAAAATATGCAGCGCCGGGGTTTCAAAGCAATCTACTGGGGAAAAACGTTTTAAATATGCTTCTGCTTCCTCCTGAAAATCAGGATGGACAGAAGCCACCACCTGGTTTCCATAAGAAGTCAGGTCGCAGAAAAAGGGCAGTTCCAAATATTTTCTGGCCTCAGGGTGGGGTTGGGAGTTGACCACCCGGTTTTCATGAGTGCAAAAATCCTCCCATTGGCAGCCGCTGTCAATAGCGGATTGCTCCATGGCGATTTGCAAAATTTGCTGTTGCTCCATTGGCTTTCCCCCTTTTGTAGGTAATACTCTCTCTGAAGACAAACAAAGCTTGACAAGAACCACTGCATCCTCTATACTGTTAACAAAATTTACCGGGAGGTGTTGAAGGTGTATTGTCAATTTTTGTACAACAATAACCGCATCCGCGTACAAATGGAGAATCAAAAACAAAATCTGTATTTTAATAAGGAGCGGTTATGGAAATTAAAAACAACTGCATCAAAGAATCTCTCAAAAACGTATATTTTGTAACGGGCACTCCCTGTGGTGGGAAAACCACCATTTCTCGTGCCCTTTCTCAGCGCTATGGGTATCCCGTCTATGATGTGGACCAGGTATTTTCCCGTCACAAAGCCATGTCCAACCCTATAGATCAACCGGCTATGAATCAGGAATTCCCCAACGCCGACGCGTTTTTCCTGCGCCCATACCGGGAATACGCCCAATGGCTGTTGCAAAACACCCGGGAACAGTTGGATTTCATCATCCTGGATTTAATCCGTCTGTCCCAGCACCAGCCTCTGTTCTGCGACCTGCATTTAACCGTAGAACAGGTTATGGAAATCACAGAGCCCCAGCGGGTGGTATTCCTTATCAAAAATCCGGACAACCTAATGGAAGAGTACGCAAACCGGCCTGACCATCAGGATTTTTCCGAATACCTGAACAGTGCGTCTGACCCTCAGCTGGCAAAGGAAAACTGCAACCGCGCCCTTGCCTATCTCAACCGGCAACGGTACGATTCCATCCGCAGCAGCTCTTATTTTTGGCTGGAACGGGAAAAGGACAGCACCGTGGAAAATACATTGCAGCTGGTAGCAAAGCACTTTGGCTTGCCGATTACAGAGTAGACTTTACTTTTTATTCCGTAGCCCTTTGGGGTAGTGGTTTTTTAGCCGTCCGCCGGAATATTTGCCATATCCCACGGTGACGCCATCCACTGCTACCCCCACATAGCTGCCATTGGGGGCATCCAGCTCAACGCCCAATTCTTCTCCCCGCAAAAACGCGGCCATCTCTTTCCCATTGAACGGGAAGGAAACACAGAATCGCAGGGCTTCCGGCTTGGCTGCCATAAACAGTCCATGGGCGGGCTCCATACGCTTGCCCTTGACTTCTCCCACCTCTACGCCTGCACGGAGTACCCCAAGGCCGGACAATTCCGGTAGGCCCTCCGGCAGCAGATATACTCGGCTACCCGCCTGCATCAGAGAATTTTGCGGCGGAGTACGAAAAATCTTTTGCAGCAGTTCCCTTGCCAGCTTAAAGTTCTCGCCCTTTTCGGCGGGAAGCTTAAGGGTGCTGGGGGAATGGGGATTCTCCGAAACACGGCGAAGCCTAGCGGCAAAGTGGCCCTCTCCCCCGTCCATAGGATAAATACGTACGGCATCCATCGCCTCGGCTTTCCTGCCAAAGGAAACATTGGGGCTTTCTAATACAAAGCCCGGTTCCTCTTCCAAAAAGCGTCGGATGACCCCTTCGTTTTCTTCAGGAGAAAAGGTGCAAGTGGAGTAGACCAGTACACCGCCCTCCTTTACTGCCTGCTTTGCGGAATGAAGGATAGCCAGCTGCCGATCGGCGCAGGCTTTTACGTGTTCGGGACTCCATTCTTCCACGGCTTGCTGATCCCGGCGGAACATTCCTTCTCCGGAACAGGGGGCGTCTACCAGTACTTTATCGAAGAAGCCAGCCAACCGGCTGCACAGTGTCTCTGGATGACAGGAGGAAACCACCGCATTTTTTACCCCCATACGCTCCATATTAGAAAGGAGAATTTGCGCCCGATTTTTCACGATCTCGTTACTCCACAAAAGCCCTTGTCCCATGAGGCAGGCAGCGATTTGGGTGGATTTTCCTCCAGGAGCCGCGCAGAGATCCAGCACTTTTTCTCCAGGATGAGGGGCAAGAACTGTTACCGCTGAGGAAGCGGAAGGCTCCTGAGAATAAAAGGCCCCTGCATGATGCAGCGGAAGGCTCCCTACCTTTTCTGTTTCCGTATAAAAGCATAGTGGCGAAAATGGTGAGGGTTGCAGCGGCCCTATCGCTGTCTCCAACGTCTCCCGGTCACATTTTAGGGGATTCAACCGTACCCCTCGGAAATGGGGCTGTTGATAAGCAGCGACGAATTGGGGATATTCTTCCCCCAACATGGTCTGCATCCGATCGAGAAAAGCCTGCGGAAGAGGCATGATGGTTTCCTCCTTACAAATTCCTTGATAAACCTTTTTTATCATCAGTAAATGCGATTCCATAAATTGGAGAGATTTTCATGTACAAAAACAAGACATCCACCAGCAATAATCTCTACTGCAAACGGATCAAAGCCATCCGTCAACGCCTGCCGCAAAAAACATCCCAGCGCAAGCTGGCAGAAACGTGGTATGAAGAATTGCTCGATGATGAAAACCACTACCAAATCTGAAAAAAATTTTTTCGCATATTCCCCCTTTTCCTGCACAAACTACCTTTGCCAACGTAAAGGGGGTGAAAATCATGGAAAACAAAAATAGCATGAACAATATGAGCAATTCCACCCAGAACTGCCACACCCAGGGCTGCAATGTAAACAGCCAGCAGAGCACTTCCCGCAAAAAGGCATCTAACAAGAAAAGCCAAAATGCCCAGAACGTGAAGTCCAACTCCCAGAATGTGGCCACCAAAGAGTACAACCAGTATTCCGACTGTACGCATAACCGCTAAATTCTGATTTCCAATTCCTTCGGTTTACTATTTCAAAAGCTGACAAGACTGCCTTTTTAAGGCCGCCTTGTCAGCTTTCTCTTTTATTGCTCTGTATCTGTTTTCTTCCGTAGAGATTGAAGGATCTCCCGCAAAGTCTTATCATCGCTAGTGGCGGAACGGAAGCCTTCTCCGGTAATCTCCCCGGCCTCTCCTACGATCACAAAGGCATCTCGATCAGCGGAATGGATAATATCGTTGATTTTTGTTACTTCATACCGGCGCACAGCACACAGAAGCATTTCTCCTTCCTTGCCACTGTAGCCTCCTTGGATTGGGATAATGGTAACCCCTCGGTCGATGTCCTCCAAAATACGCTGACGGATTTCATCACTTTTTTTAGAAATAATAAAATACAGCTTGCCGTTTCCGGAATCCGTACCATAAAGCAGCGTGTCAATCATCCGAGTGCTAACAAAAATAGCAATAATAGCATACAAAGCACTTTCCAGTTTCTGATACACCAGCGCGGAAGCAGCCACAATGACCAGATCTACGGCCATCATCAACTTGCCCATGGATAAATGCCGGAAGTGCTTTCCCAAAAGCCGAGCGATCATATCCGTGCCGCCGGTAGTGCTTCCACGCATAAATACCAGCGCAAGGCCGATGCCTTCTAATACACCACCAAAAATGGCAGCCAAAAAGGGATTGCCGTCATAAGCTGGAAGCACCAAACCCATAGTATCAATGGCAACCGAAAAGATAATAATGGCGGCAATGCTCTTGGCCACCAGCTTGTAGCCGATCTCTACGATGGCCCAGATGACGATGGGGATATTGATAATCATGTTTACCAGGCCGATAGGGGTCTGGAACAAGTAGTTGAGCATGGTGCCGATACCGGTGATGCCCCCCGGCGCAATATGGTTTGGGGCGGTAAATACATTCACCGCCACTGCATCAATCAAAGCACCTGTTATAAAAAACAGGGCATCCAGTGCCAGAGTCTTTCCCCGGCTTTTGCTTTGCAGCATATCGGTCACCTCCAAAACAATGGGAATCTCCGCTTATTTTTCCATACACAAGGCGAATAATTTCCGCAACCGCTCCAGTTTTCCATCCAAATACAGATATCCAAACAAAGCTTCAAAAGCAGTGGCAGCATGATAATCCGCCACCGAGGCGTTTTTCGGCACGTGATTCACATGGGCGTTTCTTCCACGTTGATATATCTGCTGTTCTTCTTCTGTTAAATGCGGCCATAATTTCTGAGAAAAATTTGCCTGTGCCGCCGCGCACACCTGCTCTACGGAACGCTGGTGTAGCTTTTTCACTGGACAGTTGCCCCGGCACACCAGTTCTTCCCGTACAAACAGTTCAAATACGCAATCCCCTACAAAAGCTAGTGTCAACGGGCTTAACTGCCGGGGATCACAATCTTCCCTCAAAAAACGTTCCAAAAGCCTGCTCCTTTACTCCACAAAATCAAATTCCAGATCGTACATACTGACGGTGTCGCCTTCTTCACAGCCAGCCTCCCGCAAAGCATCGATTACGCCGGTCTGGATGAGCACGCGCTGGAAATATTGCAAAGACTCATAATCGTCGAAATTGACGGAGTTGATGAGCTGGAGCAGCCACTTGCCCTCCACTATAAATACATTATCGTGACGGGTGATCTGTACTTGGGTGTTTTCCATGCTCTCCACTTCCACCTGCGGTGCAGGCTCGGCTTCAAATCGGCGCACCGGAGGCAGGGTTTGCAGCATTTCCTGGATTTTCTTGAGGAGCGGGTCTACATCATACCGAATGGCCGCCATAATTGGGAAGAAGCTGTATCCCTTTCCTTCTACATACTGGCGGAATTCCTCGATCTGCTCATCGGTGGCAAGATCGCATTTGTTGCCTGCCACCAGCATGGGACGCTGAGCCAATTCCGGATTGAATTTTTCCAGTTCCCGGTTGATGATCTCGAAATCCTCTTTGGGATCTCGGCCCTCGCTGCCCGCTACATCTACAATATGCACCAATAACCGGCAGCGCTCCACGTGGCGCAGGAACTGATGCCCTAGGCCCACGCCTTCTCCCGCGCCCTCAATCAGGCCAGGGATATCCGCCATAACAAAGGAGCTGCCCTCGCCCATGCGCACCACGCCCAAAACAGGGGTCAAAGTGGTAAAATGGTAGTTGGCAATGTTGGGCTTTGCTTCACTAACTACCGACACCAGGGTGGATTTTCCCACATTGGGGTAGCCAACCAATCCCACATCTGCCAACAGCTTCAGTTCCAGCTGGACTTCAAATTCTTCACCAGGAGTACCCGGTTTGGCAAACCGGGGCACCTGTCGGGTAGGAGTCGCAAAATGACTATTTCCCCAACCACCGCGACCGCCTTTAGCTACGATCTGGGGTTCGTCATCGGACATATCCGCCAACAACCGTCCTGTCTCGGCATCTTTTACCAAAGTACCTCGAGGCACTCGGATAATACAATCCTCTCCGCCACGGCCAAAGCACCGGTTTCCCCGACCGTTTTCTCCGTTAGGAGCGGCGTATTTCCGCTTATATCGGAAGTCTGCCAGGGTAGAAAGGTTATCGTCCACCTGGAATACAATGTTTCCACCTTTGCCACCGTCGCCGCCATCCGGACCGCCAGCAGCCACATACTTCTCACGGTGGAAGGAAACAGCACCGTTTCCTCCATTTCCGGCTTTGATCTTGATTTTCGCAATATCGATAAACATAAGGTCTTCGCCTCCCTTATCGTATGTTTATTCATTCCCCATAAATATCAAAAAATCCCGGGCCATTACTGCCCCGGGATTTTTCATGTTGTGAAATTACTGCTCGACGCTGTACACGCTGACTCTCTTGCGGTCGCGGCCCATACGCTCGAACTTGACCTTGCCGTCAACCAGAGCGAACAGGGAATCGTCGGAACCTCTGCCCACGTTCTCACCGGGATGGATGTGAGTGCCGCGCTGCTTTACGAGAATGTTGCCGGCCAGAACGAACTGACCGTCAGCGCGCTTCACGCCAAGACGCTTGGACTCGGAGTCACGGCCGTTCTTGGTGGAACCCATACCTTTTTTATGAGCGAACAGCTGGATGTTGATCTTCAGCATACTTACACCTCCAA
>CALWVH010000144.1 GCA_944384915.1 uncultured Clostridia bacterium
CCAGACGGGCGGTTTCCACCACTGCGTTGATGATTTGTTCCCGGGTGGCGGAGGGGGTGAGCATAATGGTCCGGCTCATGTTCTCACTGCCAAACCCTTTGGGTGCCACCATCAGCCGGACTTGGTCACCCGGCACCAGCCGGGTGTGGAGCACCGCCGGAGTATTGTCGTTGGTGTTTCCCCGGCGAATGGGGTCAGCCACCACGGAACAGCGCAGCAATCCCTCTACATAGCCCTGCCGCACGCCTTCGTTGACCGCTTCCTCAAAATTACCGTTGATATGGACATCCTGACCGATCTCTGCAAACACTACTGCCATACCGGTATCCTGGCAGATGGGCAGCGTCAATTCCCGGGCAGCGTCCATATTGTCGCAGATGTCCTGCATAATAGACCGGCCGATGGGATGATTTTCCCGTTCTGCTGCACAGCGGATACACTGCTCCATATCTTCAGGCAGTTCCCGGTTCGCTTCTATACACAACCGGCGGATCTCCCGTGTGATCTCCGCCGCACTAATTTCCCGAATCATCAAAAGCCCTCCTTAAATCTCCTGACCGGAAACGAATACCTTTTCCGGTTTTGCTGCCAAACTCAGCGGGTCCTGACGAAATACTACCAGGTCGGCATCCTTGCCCACTGCCAGAGATCCCACACGGTTATCAATACCGCAAATTCTGGCAGGCTCAATGGTAATGGCCCGCAGGGCATCCTCCCGGCTCATACCTTCCCGCACCGCCAACCCGGCACACAGGGTAAGGTATTGTAGGGGGATCACCGGATGGTCGGTAATGAGGGCAGTCTGTACTCCGGCTTCCCGCAGTTTTCCGGGGCAGGCAGGGGTCAGGTTCCGCAGCTCCGGCTTGGAACGGTCACAAAGAATGGGGCCGTTGAGAACCCGGGCATTCTTCTCTGCCAATTCCTCTGCAATGAGGTGTCCCTCTGTACCGTGGACGATAACATAGTCCAACTGGAACTCCTCCGCAAGACGGATGGCTGTAAAGATATCGTCTGCCCGATGGCAGTGGATATGTGCCTGGATTTCCCTGCGCAGCAGGGGCAGCAAGGCCTCACACTTGATATCATACTCCGGCGGGTCCACATCTTCTTCAGCCCGGGCCTTTTCCACCTCATCCAGATACCGCTCTGCCTTATATAGCTGCTCCCGGATAAGGGCCGCCGTGGCCATGCGGGTAACCGGCATCTGATTCTTGCCATGATAGACGTTTTTGGGATTCTCTCCCAGAGCCATTTTAATGGCCAGCGGCGCTTTTACAATCATTTTGTCGATGCAGCGCCCAAAGGTCTTTACTGCCGCCATCTGTCCGCCAATGGGGTTGGCACTGCCGGGGCCGGTGACTACTGTCGTCACGCCGCTTTCCAGCGCCTCCCGGAAACAACGGTCCATGGGGTTCAGGGCATCCACAGCTCGCAGTTGGGGGGTAATGGGATCGGTTTCCTCGTTGCCGTCATCGCCTTCAAAGGTCAGGCCATCCTCCCACATTCCCAGATGAGTGTGGGCGTCAATAAAGCCGGGGTACACGTCTGCGCCCTGCAAATCGATCCATTCTTCTCCCGGCTGTTCCGGGCAGATTCCCATGGGGCCTAGGCCGGTGATGACGCCGTTTTCTGCGGTGAGCCATCCATTTTCGTAATCAATGCCCTCCATGGTGTGGAGGACTGCATTTTTAATCTTCATGAAGAAGCCTCCTGTATTTTATGTTCAAAAGGAAAAAGCGGCGGAGAATTCCCCGCCGCCGTATTTCTGATAAATTCCGGCAAACATGCCGGTCATCCCTCAGCCTCTGGAATTATTGTGACGGGAAAAGCCGCCGCGCTTACTTTCTACTGCGCGCTTGAGATCGGACATTTTTTCGTCGCTGCTCTGCTTAAAGCGGGACATCATATCCTCAAAGCTGCCACCCTCAATACGCCGGCTCTGCCACTCATAGTTGCCGGGGCGTCCGGGGCTTACTGCTGCCGGACGGGGCTGACGAGGGGTGCGGGGGCCATTATTTCCCCGGGACTCTCTGCGCTGGGGCTGCTGTTGGGCAGGATCCATCGCCTTTTTTATGGAGAGGCTGATCTTGCCTTCCTCGCTGATGCTGAGCACCTTCACTTTCACTGTCTGGTTCTCCGTAACAAAATCCCGGATCTCCTTGACAAATGTGGGAGCCACCTCCGAAATATGGACCATACCGGTCTTACCGCCGGGAAGCTCCACAAATGCTCCAAATTTTGTAATGCCTGTAACCTTGCCCTCCAGAATCGATCCTACCTCAAGCTGCATACCTGACTGTTTTCCTCCTTAAAATATGAATCAAAAAGAGTCCCGCGTCTTATTCACCGGAAATGATGATAAAAACACGTTCTCCCGTTTTTGCATAGTCCAGTTCTTCCCGCGCTACCCGCTCTGCATATTCGCTGCCATCCTTCTCGTTGGCATCAATAGTATGACGAAGCTCCTCGTTTTTCACTTCCTGCACCTGGATCTGATTTTGCAGGCTCTCCAATTCGCTTCTTTTTTGATTGATCTGAATCTGCTGATTGATCAGCGCAGCCATTACATATACGGCCAAACACAAAATTGCAAAACGGAGCAGGATACTCTTCTTTACCTTCTGTTTCTTAATGACGCGCATTCCTGTTCCTCCGTTTCATCATGGGAATCAGCCGCAATTTATACCGGCTTTTTTGATTATACACTACTCTCCCCTTTGGTTTCAAGGGATTTTTTTGGTTTGGAGAGTTTATTTTTCCGTTTTCCAGAGATTTTTCTCCATATCTGCCCGCTTTTTTGCCGGAACCACTTTCCCACAGGCCAAAATATACGTTTTAATCCCCGTTTCAGTCGGGAAAGCCCTCGGATTACGAGTTGGGCAGCCCAGCCTGTCAGTTCCCCAAAAGTAAGGGCCCACAGGCAAAGCCCTATGCCTTCTCCGGCCAAAATATAGAATCGGAGCTGTCCGGCTTCTGCCGCCAGCGCCACCAGAAACGTCACAGGTGCAGCTACCGTCATAAACAGCAGATCGGTAAAAAACTGTCTGCGCCTTCCACCGCCCAGCACAATTCTCAGTACTCGCAGGCTATCATAGAAAGCCCCCAGCGCTACACCTGCCGCCAGAGAAAGTAAAAATCCCGGCAAAAAGCCTTCTCCCATCCCCATCATCGGAACAATCTGGTAAAGAATGATCCAGCAGGACGATTTTCCGCATAGGTCATGGATATGATTTGACCTGCCACTGTAAGCTCCCCGGATTCTGTATTCAGCCGGTCCATATGGAGCCCCTGCCCCCGGATAACAAGCTGCCCTTCCCCGGTATTCGCCACAATGGTCTGGTCATCATAACTATCCACATCTGTGACCCCGGTAGCCGTAAGTCGATTCCGGTTTTCCAGCACCAAGCTGTGAGGAACCTGAGTTGTTTTTTTCTCCTCTATACCCCATCGGGGGCTTTCCGGCCTTTTTTTCTCCGAAGACACCACTGTCATAAAAGATCCACACCTTTCCGCTTTGCCATTAAAAGCTTCCTTTCTATACCTATGCGGATCTTTCCCCGGCTATGAATCCGGCTCTTATTCCAAAATCTGATACATATCGGAGGCTGCCTCTTTGCGGACCGTCTCTGCTACTGTGAGCACCTTGGCCCGAATGGGACGGCTTCCCAGCTGAAGCTCCAAAACATCCCCCTCTTTTACATCATAGGAGGCCCGGGCAACCTTACCGTTTACCAAGACTCTTCCAGCGTCACAGGCCTCATTGGCTACCGTGCGCCTTTTGATAATACGGGACACCTTTAAATATTTATCTAGTCTCATAAATTTCTCCCTTCTATTTTGGGGGTCTTTCCCCAAAAAGACAAAAGGGTACAGTACCGCTGTATTTTGCGGCACTGTACCCCCAGATTACATTTTCAGCGATCAGCGATCCACAGCATCCTTGAAAGCCTTGCCAGCCTTAAAGGCAGGAGACTTGGAAGCAGGAATAGTGATGGGGTTGTTAGTTCTGGGGTCACGGCCCTGACGCTCGCTGCGGCTGCGCACCTCAAAGGTACCAAAGCCAACGATCTGAACCTTATCACCCTGGGCCAGAGTCTCAACAACGACATCGAGCATAGAATTAACGGCATTATCTGCGTCTTTTTTGGACAAACCGGACTTCTCTGCAACAGCAGCAATCAATTCTGTTTTGTTCATTTTATTTGCCTCCATAAAGTGTTTTTTATATTCCACAGGCACCGAAGCCCTAATAGCTCCCGGCCTGAGAACCAACTTTCCTGTTAGAAAGGCCAGCTTCAGCCTTCCTGCTCTTTATTTTCCTCTGCCTTCACTTCGTCCCATAAAGCATCCAACTCCGCCAGGGAAGCATCTTTCATTACAATCCCTTTAGCGGCAGCCTTTTTTTCCACTTTTTCAAATCGGGCGATGAATTTATCGCAGGAACGGGTCAGAGCCTCTTCCGGCTCTGTATGGAGCATCCGCGCCACATTCACAGCGGCAAACAGCAGATCCCCTGTTTCTTCCATACAAGCGTTTTCGTTCCCTGAAGCAACAGCTGCACGGACTTCCTCCAGCTCTTCCTCCACCTTTTCCATAGCACCCTGGACGTTAGGCCAGTCAAAACCTGCCTTAGCAGCTTTTTTCTGCACTTTCTCGCTGCGGATCAATGCAGGCAAAGCCCGAGAAACGCTTCTCAGCACTTCAGTATCCGTTTTCTGATCTTTGCTGGCTTTTTTTGCGGCATCCCAGCTTTGCAGGGCCTCTGCTTCATTGCCGGCCTTCACATCTCCAAACACATGGGGATGGCGTAATACCAGCTTTTGGGCCACATCATTTACCACATCGTCAAAATTGAAAGCCCCTGTCTCTTCTTCCATCCGAGCATGGAGAGCTACCTGTAGCAGCACATCTCCCAACTCTTCCCGCAGAAGAGCCGTATCCTGAGTATCAATGGCTTCAATAGCCTCGTAGGTCTCTTCAATAAAATTCACCCGGATACTCTCGTGGGTCTGGGCCCGATCCCAGGGGCAACCCTCAGGAGAACGGAGGATTTCTACAATTTTCAAAAAATCCTCTATGGTATATCTAGGTTTTCTTTCGAATTCTACCATGATTTACCTCCCCCGGAATACTTTTTCCTTTTTTTCATGAAGCATACGGACTCAAAAAGCAAAATTCGTATCTATTTTACTCGATTCCATGCCTTTTTTCAAGTATTTTTGCAATTTTTTGTACTCCGGGCAAAGAGAATATCTCCTGCCCGGTAACGGCTCCTGTCCCCAACAGGCTCAGGGCATATACCATTGCTGCCGCGCCTATAGCGGCCAATGCAGAAAGCCGCGGGTCCGGGCACAAGGGTTCCAGAAACATTTGTATTCCCCGGGCAGAAACCCCACAAAGACATGCCGCCATTAAGGGACGCAGGAATACCTTACCCAATCCAGGCCGTACACCCGTAACCCGACATAGGGCAATAAAAGATCCAAGCATCATCAACAAATAACAGGTCAGAGTACCAATAGCCGCTCCGGCTATATTCCACTGGGTCATCCCCGTAAGCCAGTAACCCAGGGCTGTTTTCAGCACCAGTCCCCCTGCCAGCAACTTTACTGGGATATCCGCCCTTCCAGCAGCCTGGAGCATACTTTGTAACGGTGTACTTATGGAGGCAAACACCGCGCCAATAGCCATAATCGGCAACACCCCCGCCACAATAGGGGCAGAAGGGCGATCACCGTATAAAAGCCCTACAATAGGCTCTGACAACGCTGCCATACCAATTCCTGCGGGAAGACTGAAAACAGACGTTACACGAATTACATTTTCAATACTGCGCCGAAGTTTTTTGGGATTTCCATCGCTCCACGCCGCTGTTACATTAGGCAGAGCACTGACGCCAAAAGCCTGGGTCACAGCAGGAATCAGCATAAACAGCGTGTGAGCGTTGGCATAACAGCCAAAAAGAAAATTAGGGATCGTTTCCGGGTTTTCCAGATTATAGGATGGAATCATCCCCTCATATAACCGAAGCAGCCCGCCGGCATCCACCGTAAGGATATGACGGATACGGGCCTGTAAAAAGGTTGCGTCAACCAGCCCTGCAATATTCACCGCAACCGCCCCTACGCCAATAGGAAGGGCCGTTTTTATCAATTCCAGAGCTGTTTTTTTCCCAGAGGCGGGCTTTGGCGCTCTGGAAAGCATCGCAGGACTGATTCCATCCCCCCGAAGCCGATGGCGCAAAAGCAGGAATAGGAAGCTCACCATGGCCCCGATTGTCACCCCTACAATGGCACCCGCTGCCGACAAAGGCAATAAGTAGGCTCGGGCTTCTGCCAAAGAATCCACGGCATTTCCCAACACGGTGCCATGGGCACGGTATTCCTTTAGCCCCCAATCTAGTATCCCCCAAGCTGCGGAAAGCCCCAGCACTAAACGACACAGCGCCTCCAAAATTTCCGAAATAGCCGTAGGAGCCATATTCCGAAGGCCCTCATAATAGCCCCGATATACAGAAGAAAGGCAACTAAAAAGCACTGCTGGGGCCAAAGCCAGCATACAGTATATTGCGCCGGGGTTCCCTACTGCTGCTGTATACCACCAAGCGCCTGCCAACATTGCCGCCATGCCCAGTGTGCCTGTACATAAAAACACTGGGATGGATACCCGGTGGACTTGCCGCACATCTCCATATCGTTTTTCCGCAGTATGTAGAGAGACCATCCGGGAAATAGCCACGGGAAACCCCGCTGCGGCCAGACTGTACACGGGGCTATAAAAGCTATAAGCTGTGGTAAAATACCCCATGCCGTCCTCCTGGATAATCCAGGTAAGGGGGATCTTGAACACGGCCCCCATAAGTTTGACAGCTAGCACCCCTATCGTAAGTATCATTGCCCCGCGTATAAAGCCATGGGGCTGGGCTGTTGTTTTTTTCATGCCATCACACATCCGTTCCTCTATGGGTCTTTTTCATAAATATGAAAAAAAACGCTCGGATATGCAGCCCCTTTTTTCCGCAAAAAAGCTGTCTGCGTTTTTCTAGACATCGCAGACAGCTTTTCTATAAAACTTCTATTTATGCGCTGGCCTTCTTTTTCTTCCCTGTAGGGGGCGGCGCAATACGGGAAAGCTCATATACCACATCGGCCTCCCGAGCCACATCCGGGGAGTGGGTAACCAAAATCACGCATTTTCCCTCCTCAGCTAGTTGACGGAAGATTCCCAGGATCTCATCCTGGGTCTCCCCGTCCAAGTTGCCGGTAGGCTCATCCGCCAGAAGAATCTGGGGGTCATAGGACATGGCACGAGCGATGGCTACCCGCTGCTGCTGGCCGCCGGAGAGCTTTAATACCCGGCGCTGCATCTCATCTTCATTGAGTCCCACCTTCCGCAGCATTTCCCGGGCGTGCTCCCGCTTTTTCCCATAGTGCTTTTTGGAAATATTCATAGAAAGCAATACGTTTTCTTCCGCTGTAAGATGCGGGAGCAGATTAAAACTCTGAAATACCACGCCGATATAACTACTTCTAAAACGGTATTTATCGATCTTGGCAATATCCTGGCCGTCCAGAAAGATTTTTCCCGCTGTAGGCGCAGCCAAGCTGGAAAGCAGTGACAACAAAGTGGTTTTTCCCGCTCCGGACTTTCCCACAATGGCATAGATCTTCCCGGAATCAAACTCGTAATCGATATGCTCCAGAACATTATTCCCTGTTTTTTCATACCGGTAGCATACATCTTCCATTTTTAATATACTCATGGTACACCTCCGTCAGGTTCTGCTGGAAAGGATTTTCAGCGGCTCATATCGGGTAATGGTGACCACCGCTGCCAAGCTAGATACAATAGTAAGTAGGATTCCCACTCCTACCAGTTGGAGCACTACTACAAGATCCGTAGCGCTGGTAACGGAGTCGATGTATTCCGCTGCCTGTCCTCTAAAATCATCCGGGCGTTCCATTTTTCCTCCGCCCATACCGCCGCCTCCCGGCTGGTTCTGCATCTGGGAGGGGTCCATGCCGAAGTTTCCGGCAATCTGCTATGGTACCATCCTCGCCAAATAATGACATCATCGCGTCATAAGAAGAAAAGCCGGTAATGGAAAAATCCCCTTGCGGAGAAAATCCCCCCATCTGGCCCATGGGTCCTCCCATACCTTCCCCACCAGGACCTCCGGGCTGCCCCTGTGTATTTTCCTGTGTTTGCTCTGTTTCTTCGCTTTCTTCTGTCTCTTCCTCACCATAGGGGACTAGGTCTCCCGAAGCATTGAGGGAAGCAGACATGGTATAGTAATAGCTATCCCCATCGGAAAGGGCCTGGGTATAGGTCATATAATCGTCCAAAGTCAAAGTTTCGCCTGCAAGGCTTTCAAAATCAAAATTCCCCCGGTCAAATTCTTCTGGTGCTTCCCCCGGTTCTCCTTCCGGCTTTTCCCCCATTTGGCCCGCCATCTCCTGCATAACGCTGGAGCGGTCAAAACTGATCTGTGCCGTGATACTCATTTGAGAAAGGGTCTCTGTCCGGGCTGTTTCCGCCGCCTGACGAATAGAGAGAGCCAAGCAACCGGAAAGGGCGATGATTAGGGCAATGATTCCGATAAGGATATTCCGCCCTTTGCTGCGTACAATGCTTTTCCACGCATTTTGTATGATGTACATTGGTTCTATTACCTCCTGCCAGCAATATGTCTTTTCCGATTATAGAAGTTAAACCTTAATATTGCCTAAATCCCTCTAAAATTAAGGGTAGATTTAGAATCCAGCAGTATGCTATGATGATAGAAACATGGGATTCAGGAGGGATCGGGATGAAGCTGCTGTTTGCAGAGGATGACCGCGATATTTCCCGGGCGGTATCCACTGTGCTGAAAAGCCAGAAATATACCGTAGATACGGTGTTTACAGGCACCGACGCCTATGCTTATGCCAGCCAGGGAAATTATGACGGCATCATTCTGGATATCATGATGCCGGGAATAGACGGATTGGAAGTACTCCGCCGCCTTCGTCGCGAAGGTGTAC
Organism: uncultured Clostridia bacterium; assembly: GCA_944384915.1. GTDB lineage: Bacteria > Bacillota > Clostridia > Oscillospirales > Acutalibacteraceae > Heritagella_A. The sequence continues at coordinate 9,024 of CALWVH010000144.1, forward strand.
AGACCCCGGTACTGCTTTTAACCGCCAAAGCGGAATTGGAAGACCGGGTGGCGGGCCTTGCTGCGTCGAAAAGGGGATTTTACCCCAGACACCCTCTCTTTTCACGGTTTGGAGCTGAACCGGAGCACTTTTGAGCTGGTATGGGGACAAAAGCGTGCCTCTCTGGTCACACGGGAATATCAGGTATTTGAACGCC
>CALWVH010000145.1 GCA_944384915.1 uncultured Clostridia bacterium
ATCTTGGTACTTACTATGGTTATTTATCCTCCAACAAAAAAGACAATGCCGATCTGCATAAGCTGTGCCTGAAAATAGAACGTTCCAAAGAGGGTAGTTTCACAGCCGCTTTAACAGTGGAAAGTACGGTTACTGGTAAAAATGGCGCTCAACCGCTGAAGAAAGTACTTCACGGAATCCCTATCTTATCAACGCTCAACCAGAATATCGCCATTACGCTGACGGATGAGATTGGGAATTTCTTTTTCCTATACACTAATTATGCAGAGTACCTTACTCCCAGAGTATTCTATCGGAAGGGCATCGCTGTTACCTCTGCCGCCACCGGTGAAAGAGAACCTGTCATGCAGACGTTTGTTTTATTTGACCGTCCAGTTCCAGAAAAGAATCTGAGCTATATCCCCGGCCTGCTGTTTCCACCACAGGATGTGGTTGCTATCTCGGAGGATTCCTTGAACGCACTGGCAGAAGAATCCCCCGTAGTAGCCCAACTGGTAGAAAATTTTCAATATTTAATCAAAGAACACCGGGAAATCATTTATGACCTCAATGAAGTCTCTATTCTTGCAGAAAAATCCTCTATGAGCAGGGAAGATCGGTTAAAGGCATTGGCATTATTAAAAGAAAAATCTATATCAGCCAATAAGTTCTTTTTTACATCAAACCTTGCAGAAAGCACGGAATTTGTCAGGGATTATCTGCTTAAATTGTAAGATTTTTCTTATTCCGTGGAACATTAGCAGTGGCTTTCAGAAGGTACTGGGCGAGGTGAGAAGATGGAAATAAGATATATCAAAGTGGACAGCCTTAACGATGCTTTCAGAATGATTTTCTCTGGGGAAAATGTAAAAGCGATTGATTTGATAACCGTTTTGAAGGAGTTGGACGAATCAACCGGTCTGGGATGGCAGCCCAGAAATTCCCTGATCTACCCGAAACTCTGGGCAAGGAAGGGGGCATTTTCTTCTTCTGTCGAAACGTTTGTAGACGCATTTGACCATACCGCTTATAAAGAAACCGTTTGGAATTTCTCGGAAGCAAGAGAAGAAAATTCGATAGACGGTTTAGAACTTCATGGATGGGGAGCGTGGCCCGATCCCGCAAGTTGGAACAATGTGATTCTCTTACAAAAAGCGGCAGAGCTAAAACAGTTGCTGGCTACTGTTCCAAAAGGTACGCCTGTTTTTTCTCCCAGCGACAATTTTGAATTGGACGGTCGCTTAAAGAACATTGTCAATTTCTATTCCATAAAAGATTTAAGCGGAAAAGCCTGGCTGATACTTAAAACAAAGTAGACGATAGGACTGGATGATAAGAACCACAGAAATTCGCAAAAAAGGACTGCGGTTTCGTAGATAACCTCTATGAAACCACAGTCCTTCTTATATTTGTGCAGGTTATTCATAATCATATACCTTTGACTTTTTCCTATTATTAGGTGTACAATTAGTAATGCTGATAATGCGAATAAAAATTTATATTCTTGGAGGAATGATTGCGTATGAAAAAAGTTTTATCCGTTCTCACCTGTGTATTGCTACTTTCTTTATCGGGATGCGGCGCAAACAGTGCCGAACCATCCGATGCTTCGGAGGCTGGCGTACCAAACGAAAGCAGCATATCTTCTGATGTATCCGCCAGCACGGAAAGCTCGGAACAAAATTCAAACTCCGAAAAAGAAGCCGCATCCAGCTCTGCCGTCAAACTTCTGGCAAAAGAATACATTCACCGTACCGATCAGGATGGGCAGATCAGTTCCTACTATGCGCCGATTTATACGGAAAGCGCGCTGTATGATGGATTTGAGCGGTACACGCCTGATGACATTTATCTGGAAACCGTGGAAGAACGCACCTATGAGATTGACGAGGCCGGAAGAACCCTCTCATATTCTCCTCTCAATCAGGCCAGTACCACAAGCTTTGTTTTTGATGAGGCTGGACGGCTTACAGAACATAAATGTATACACTCAACTGATGTCACTCTTTTCTGGTATGTCTTTACCTATGATGACTCTGGCCGACTTTTGAAAAAAACTGACATGGATGATGATAGAGGTTTACCTTCGTTTGAATGGAACTATATCTATGATGACGCTGGAAACATCATTCGCCGAGAAGGTTCTGCCGGAGAATGGACCGAATATACCTACGATGAAGATGGGTACCCCCTCACAGCGGTCAGCTATGATGAAGATGGGGAACAGGAAGAAGTATGGTCCAGCTTTGAATATGAGGAAGTAGACGTGGAGCCTCTGCCCGAGTTTATGGGTTCCACAAAACAATGGATTCTGGCAGATTTAGTGTACTAAAGATTAAAATTAGCAAAACAAAAACAGGGAGCTGCCGCAGCATTTGCGGTTGTTCCCTGTTTTCTATTGGTTTTTAACTGGTTGAAACTGCCGTGGTAATTATTTTCACATCTTTTTATACATCTTGATCAGATGCCTATTTTCTTCCTCGTGTTCCCGTTAGTGCAGTTCGTCGTAATATTTTTTCCATTTGTCGAAGTCCTTTTGGGAGCCGGAGTAGGTTCTGGGCGTCTTTTTTTGCCAATAGTGGAAAAAGGCCAGCCAGCGGTAATAGGTTGTGGCGTTTTCCTCGAACACCCGACAGAATTCCGCCTGCAAAACTTTAGGGTTTGTGGTAAAACGGTAGACCATCAGCCAGAGGTTATAAATCAGCAGTCCGGCGGACACCAACGCGCCCACAGTGCCCAGCAACAGTACCGGGATACCCGCCAGCAGTTTGATAAAATCGGGCAGCGCCTCCATGAACCAGAGTCCATCCATCCCTTTGGTAAGTATGGTCACACCGATGGGCACCAGGATTGCCGAGAGCACGCCAAAACATCCCACCCCCATCAAAGCACCCACACGTTTGGTTCCCCAGTCATCGGTTTTATACCGGGTCTGTTCGTAGCTGCGCTTGATGTTCTGAGCCGCCTGCTGTGCCTTTTCCCCCATGGGAATGGAATCGGCGCTGAAAAAGGAACTCTCCTGGCTGGTGTGAATTTCGCCATCGACTTTTTCTTCCACGGTCCAGTTGGCATAATTGACTTTATACTTTGGGAAGGCGCAGACAGGCTTTTTCCCTTCCACATAGGGTTCCACAAGCGAAGTCAGTGCTGCACCTATGTCTTTTTCAATGCCCTCCTGATGGATAACCTGAAACGCGGCGGTACCCTCCACATCTTCCAGGGGATGCGCCTTCAAATACCGGGCGATTGCCTGGTAATAGCAGTCTTTGAAATTTTCCCGCTGTTTTTCTTCACTGAGGCCCTCGAAGTTATATTCCAGCTTTGACGGCAGATGGTCAAACAGTTCTTGTTCCGCTGGTATTTTCCACTGTTTTTTCGGAAGTTTACTTTTTTTCATTGAATGTTCCTCCTGTTATCCTGACAATATCGTTTTGCATTTTATTTTTAGGATACACAGGCCGACAGCGGCGCATACTCATACGTTGTGTTCAGCGTCAGGTCTTTCTTTTTGCACATATTCCCATATTCGTCGTATTCATATTCGTAATGCTCATATTTGCCGCCGACTTCAGTCCCTTCTTTCCATTCTTCAATGATGCGGCCTTCCGCATCGTACTCATATTCCCATTGGCACAATTCATATGTGCGCGGCTCATCCCCGGTAGAAGTGAAAACGTGCTTCATAATTTCTTTTCCATTTTCATCATATTCAAAAGTGGACCAGCCTTCTACTTCACCATTGTCATCAAAGTCTGTCTGTTTGGTCAGATTGCCGCTTTCGTCATATTCAAATTCCTTCGTCAGATCCCTACCGATGCTGGGAGCATTTTTCCCGCTTTGGCGGATCAAATTTCCGTTCTCATCATACTCGTACAGAATTTCTCCATCTACATTTCCATTTTCAAAGCCCGTTTTACGCAGCAGCAGCCCTTCCGGGGAATATTCATACTCGTAGGTGTATGGGGAGATGGCCTCTCCGGTTTTCACCAGAATACTCTGAGATTCGGTCACAATCTTGCTCCCGTCCTCCTGATACTGAGTGGTATATTCCCGGCTAAGCGTTTCATCCGGCTTATCCGGGTAGGTTACTGTTTCGGAAACTTTGTCCCCGTTTTTATCATAAGCGTATTCCGTCACATTGCCGGACTTGGTATCGGTTTCCCGAACCAGGACATAGGGTTCGTCCAAAACTGCCTGATTTTCCCCCTCATCCGAACTTTCCGGCGCTTCGGTCTGCTGGGAAGATTCCTGTTGAGATTCCGAGCCGGAAGCCGTCTGCTCCGGTGCCTGTTTCCCCGTACTGCCGCAACCGCTGAGCAGAACGGAAGCCATCAAGATTCCCGTCAATAAGATTACGATTTGCTGTTTCATTGTCATTTGCTCCCTTCGTTTCCTTATGTATTATTTTAGTGTCAAAGGCCGGTTGGATCACTCGTCCTCATCGTCCTCTGCTTCCAGACGTGCCAGGGCATCGTCATACTCTTCCCGGTACTTGCGCTCGATGTCATCGCGCACAAAATCCCGCATGGCATATTCGTCGGCGGAAAGGTTTCCGGCGATGTAGTTCTCCTGGTTGGTGAACAGCCTGTCATCCAGGGCGAAGTTGAGCGCCCGCTCGGCCCGGTCCAGCCCCGCGCGCTTTTCCTCGTACTCCCGGCGCAGCTGCTCCCGTTTAGCGCTCTGGCGCTGGCGATGCATCTCTTCCCGAGCCTCCTGGATGCGCGCAGCTTCCTGTTCCATCCGCTGTTTGCGTGCGGCCACCTCGCGTTTTTCGTTTTCCTCCGCTTCAATTTTTTTGATGCATTTCAAATGTTTCCGCGTTTTCTCCAGCCATTGGATGTCTGCGGACTGCCCATCATCGATCTCGTCCCAGGTTTTGAATATCTCGTAGAAATCTGCCACGCTGGCCGCTTCATTTTTGCGTCCCAGCCAGTACAGATCCACCCACAGCTTCGCATATCCTTTGGCCTTGACCAGATCGCCCTGGAGCTTCATCGCCCGGATGGCGTTCTGCATCGCTCCGGCCACGGTCTCTTTGCTCAGCCAGCCCCCCGCATCGGGGAAGCAGTACTTTCTGTTTTTGCGCATTTCTTTAATTTCCCAGTCAGCTGGCCAAAGAGAGTATTCGTCATATGCTTTCTTCAAAACATCCACGCAGTAGATGGACATGGCGATGAACCGGTTTTTCCCCCGGCGCTTGCCGTCCTTATAGGAACAGGCCGCATAATAGGCGTTGTCGAAGCGCAGGGGCACGCGGCAGCTTTTCCCGTTTGCCAGCTGGATGCGCGGCCCGTGCATCAGGTGGAAATAGCAGACGAAATACTGCTGTATCGCGCGGCTGCTCGTCACCATCAGGTACAGCGTCCCCAGCCCGGCCGCAACGCCGATCAGGATAAAGGGCACATTGAACAGAATATGCCCGACGCCAAGCCCTGCCAGCTCATTGGCCCAATAAACGCGCACTTGCAGGAACGTGTACCCGTAAAAAGCGAGGGTGCTCCACAGCACGGCCGTGACGTACAGACGCCGGAATAAGCCGTCGCTGATGCTGGCCTGGGCGGTGGTCCACAGCATAAACATGCTGAAGAACGTCCCGCCCAGCCAGGAGAGCGCCGTGCACCAGGCGGGCACCGGATGGGAGAGGTTATAGCAGAGCCAATAGGCGAAGGCGGCCCCGAAGGCCAGTTGATACGGGTACCACAGCGCCGTAAAGCCCAGCGCCCCAATGCCGAAAAATC
>CALWVH010000146.1 GCA_944384915.1 uncultured Clostridia bacterium
CCTATGAGGTGGAATCCATCTTGATGAAGATCGGCGGTTGGGAGCCGATACAGGGACTCAAAAGCGGGAAAACCCGCTTTCCCCTCTATGGGACGCAGAAGACATTCGTGCGGAGTAAGGAACAAGAAGATTAACTTGGGAACGTTCCGTTGTATCCTTGCAGAATTTCGGAACAGCGAACGGGAACAGGCAAAAAGTCTTTAAAATTAAGCGTTTGGCGATAGCCTGTTCCTATGTTCCTAAGAAAAGCCATCTTGAGGATAAAAGATAAAGAAATATATAGAAATAGGCACACGTATATGCGTGTACGCACGTATAGGATTTTTAGCACTGGGAACAGCACAAAGGAACAGGAGGAATTTTCGTGAGGGAAAGTGTGGTAGAAAAGAAGTTTGTCACGGAGGTAAAAAAGCGTGGTGGGCTGGCTGTTAAATTCGTTTCTCCCGGATTGAATGGGGTGCCCGACCGCTTGGTTCTCTTCCCCGGTGGAAGGATGGCCTTTGTGGAATTGAAGGCTCCGGGAAAAACTATGCGGCCTTTGCAGCAGTACCGGGCAAGGCAGCTGACCGCACTGGGCTTTCGTGTTTATACCGTGGATCATACAGAAATGATTGGAGGGATTTTGGATGAGATACAGACCACATAACTATCAGCAGTATGCAGAGGACTTTATTCTGGAACATCCGGTCTGCTGTCTGATGCTGGATATGGGACTTGGAAAAACGGTGATTACGCTTACGGCCTTATGGGAACTGGCACTTGACCGTTTTGATATTGGGAAGATCTTAGTGATTGCCCCGAAGCGTGTGGCCACGGACACTTGGCCGAAGGAATTGAAAAAATGGGAACACTTGACAGGGCTTACCGCCTCACTGGTGGTTGGGAGCCAGAAACAGCGGGAGGAGGCACTTGCCCGTCCGGCGTTTTTATATATCATCAACCGGGAGAATGTCAGCTGGCTGGTGCAGAACTATCGCTGGGATTTTGATACGGTGGTGATTGATGAACTTTCCAGTTTCAAATCGAATCAGGCACAGCGGTTCAAAGCCATGAAAAAGGTGCGGCCGCTGGTGAACCGGGTGATCGGCCTGACTGGGACACCGGCACCTAACTCCCTTCTGGATCTCTGGCCCCAGATGTATCTGTTGGATATGGGACAGCGGTTGGGACGGTTTATCACTGGGTACCGGGAGCGGTTCTTCACACCGGATAAACGGAACCGGGAGGTTATTTACAGTTACAAACCCCGTGAGGGAGCAGAAAAGGCGATCTACTCCCTGATCTCGGATATCTGCATTTCCATGAAAGCTGTGGACTATCTGGATATGCCGGAATGTATTTATAACCGTGTGGAGGTGGGGATGAACCGGAAGGAGAGAAACATCTATGAGGACTTCTGTAGGGATATGGTGGTGCAGATCGGAGAGGAAGAACTGGATGCGGTCAGCGCAGGCGCTCTGTCCAATAAACTCCTGCAGATGGCGAACGGCACTGTGTATAACAGTGACCGGAAAGTCCTCCCTATCCATGACCGGAAGCTGGACGCTCTGGAAGATCTGGTGGAAGCGGCCAATGGGAAACCGCTTCTGGTGGCCTACTGGTACAAGCATGATCTTTCCCGGATTCAGGAGAGGTTCCCACAGGCCCGGTGCATTGACACTTCCGAGGATATCACAGATTGGAATGCTGGGAAAATTCCGCTGGCCCTGATCCACCCAGCTTCTGCCGGACATGGGTTAAATCTGCAGGAGGGCGGCTGCACCATCGTTTGGTTTGGCCTTACATGGTCACTGGAGCTATACCAGCAGCTGAATGCCAGACTGTGGAGACAAGGACAAACACACACCGTGGTGATCCACCACATCATCACAAAGGACACCCATGACGAGGATGTGATGAAGGCTCTGGAGAATAAGGATGTCCGGCAGGCCAGCCTGATTGAAGCTGTCCGGGCAAGGATTGGAGGATAATATGCGTGAAAGGATAGAACAGATGGTACGGGACTCCCCGAAAAATAAAATGGAGCAGGAATGCCTGCTCCGTCAAATCTGTAGCTTCCGTGGGATCACGGAGCAGGAGATGATTGATTCGCTCTATTTTACACGGCCCGATGGTGAACGGGTGCAGACAAGCGGCAGTTCGGATAAGACTGCGATGGTGGCTCTGAACTATAAAAGCCAGATGGCACGGATCAATGAAGAGTGGTATGACCATCTGGAAGATGAGTATTTAAAGCTGACAGAAGAACTTCGATTTTTTGAAAGTGCCGTGCTGTCATTACCGGGTATACAGGGAAAGGTATTTCAGACTTTGGTATTTGAGCAAGCAACATGGGAGCAGGCTGCAGAGAAGTTTTATATTAGCCGCCGTACCGTAGGAAATTACCGGGCAAAAGCCATTGAGGAACTGACAAAGATGTATGAGAACCGTGAAGCACAGATAGATAATTATATGCTGGGATGAGAGGTGGTTTTATGTGCAGACGAGGCGATATATATTTTGTGAACTTTGGCAATGAAGGAAACGGGTGTAAGCAAAGCGGTATCCGCCCTGCCGTTGTGGTAAGTAATAATTGTGCAAATAAACATTCGCCAGTCATTACGGTAGTGCCTTTAACAAGTAAAACATATAAAAAAAGATTTCTTCCTACCCACGTTTTTATACCAAGAGAGTCCATTAAAGGGCTAACTAGAAACAGTTTGGCTTTGGCAGAGCAAGTGGAATCGTTAGACAAGAAAAATCTTCTGGAGTATAAAGGGTGTGTTACGGATCAGAAGATTATGGTAGCGATTACTTTGGCACTTCAGATACAGATTGGTGCAATAGAACAGTATAACTGAAAATTGGCAGCCTGACGTATAAAACGTAGGCTGCCTTTTATAATGATTTTTCACGGCATATATGATATACTCAAGGGCATAAAGAACTGCGAGATTGGCGCACCGGGAGCGCAGTGCTGTTTAAGAGTAAAGGGTACCAGGTTCGATTCCTGTCTCTCGTATTAAAGGTTTTCTATTAGAAAAGGATAAATGTTTATGTGGGAAAAATATGTCTGTGAAAAAGAGAATCCAACTATTATACAGGATGAGGAATATAAAGAACAGTCGAGAATCACCATTTATCATCCAGGTGATATCGCTCCGTATGAAATTATATGTGGAATTTATGGCATGATGTTTCATACCGTATTCGCAAAAGATATAAAAGAGGCAGTTGAGAAATATGAAGGGATGAAAAAGGATTTAAAGGAATATATTGATTCTAATATGACAGATGAAAATTTCTGTAGTAATTTTGTCGATAAATGGTACTAAATAATATGGAGGTATTTCATGAAGTTTGAGATTAGAGATAATGATTTTGTCGATAGTTTTGCATTAATTATTCCGGTTCAAGAATTTGTGAAGGCAAAAGATGATCCAAGGGAATTTAAGAGCTTGTGTATTGCCGTGGACGGTTTTTTAGATGCATTTGATGCTAATGATAGAGACGAATTTGATGAGCAGGAATATGACGCAATATATTCTTGGCTGGGGAAATCGGGAAACATCTTTTTTGTTTTGCTAGAAGATAGAGGCATAGTGTGGCATGAAATCTATATCGTAGCCAATAGTGATACCAGACATATTAGATATATGGATTCAGAGGGATATGTTAATACACATATAAATTCTAAGTTTTTTATTAAACGAAAAAGAGATAAATAAAATGCACTACCCTTGCACTGGTATTGCACTGACTTTTCCAAAATATTGTGGTAGGATTATAATTGCCAAAATAGAACGGGGCTTGGAGTGAAAACTTCAGGCCCTTTTTTCATGGCCGGGCGGGGCTTTATCCTTTCACCCGTCTGTACATAGAAGGGAGTGG
>CALWVH010000147.1 GCA_944384915.1 uncultured Clostridia bacterium
AGACCCCGGCTCCCGGCTTTACGATTACCGCTTACACCGATAACTGCCCGGTTGCTGCTGCGGAAAATCGTGAAAAGAACCTTTACGCTGTCCAGTTCCATCCGGAAGTGCTGCACACTCAGGAAGGTAAACAGATGCTGCACAATTTCGTGTACAATGTATGCGGCTGTAAGGGTGACTGGAAGATGGATTCCTTTGTGGAGAGAAGCATCGCCGCTCTGCGGGAGAAGATCGGTGACGGCAAGGTGCTGTGTGCTCTCTCCGGCGGCGTGGATTCCTCGGTGGCAGCCGCTATGCTTTCCAAAGCAGTGGGCAGCCAGCTGACCTGCGTTTTCGTAGACCACGGCCTTCTCCGCAAAAATGAGATGGAGCAGGTGTGCGAGATCTTTGGCGGCGGCGAATTTGAGATGAACTTTATCTGCGTGGACGCCCGCCAGCGTTACTATGACAAGCTGGCCGGGGTAGAGGAGCCGGAGAAAAAGCGCAAGATTATCGGCGAAGAATTCATCCGTATTTTTGAAGAGGAAGCCAAGAAGATCGGCCGGGTGGATTTCCTGGTGCAGGGAACCATTTACCCCGACGTGGTAGAGAGCGGTCTGGGCGGCGAGAGCACCGTCATCAAGTCCCACCACAATGTGGGCGGACTGCCGGACTACGTGGATTTTAAGGAGATCGTGGAGCCCCTCCGCGATTTGTTCAAGGACGAAGTGCGGCAGGCAGGCCGCGAGCTGGGCCTGCCAGAGTATCTGGTGAGCCGCCAGCCCTTCCCGGGACCTGGCCTTGCCGTGCGTATCATCGGCGAAGTGACCCCGGAAAAGGTAGCTATGGTGCAGGACGCCGATGCTATCTGGCGGGAAGAAGTTGCCAAGGCCGGTCTGGAAGGCCAGCTGAGTCAGTATTTTGCTGCATTGACCAATATGCGCAGCGTAGGCGTCATGGGCGACGAGCGTACCTATGACTATGCCATTGCTCTGCGTGCCGTCACTACTGTGGACTTTATGACCGCAGAGTCAGCGGAGATCCCGTGGTCGGTATTGCAGACTGTTACCAGCCGGATTGTCAATGAAGTCAAGCACGTGAACCGCGTACTTTATGACTGCACCGGAAAGCCTCCGGCCACCATTGAATTTGAATAATTTTATCAAGATTGAAAAGACTGTTGCCATGCTGTTTGCTAACTTTAAAAATGGTTTGTGCAACATTTAGAAATTTGTTTAGGAAAAGGGCTAACTGACATTGATTTGTCAGTTAGCCCTTTTTTGGTATTTTAAATAATTACCGATTCTCAAATAAGGGGAAAATGAAAAAAGAAAGTAGTTTGACACAAAGAATACAAATAGCTATGATATTTTATGAGTGAAAGGAGAGGAGAACGATGAACTGTAAAATTTTAATTGTAGAGGATGAGGAAAAACTTCGAGAAGTATTGTGTGATTATTTTGGCAGTAAAGGAGAGATTCCGTTTGAAGCCCAAGATGGGTTACAGGCATTGGAGCTGCTTGAAGAAAACGAGTTTGATGCAGTGCTTCTTGATATTATGATGCCGGGGCTGGATGGACTTTCTGTATGCCGGGCTGTAAGAAAGACAAATGATGTGCCGATCATATTCCTGACGGCGCTTTCCGATGAAGAAGACAAACTGTTGGGTTACGAATTGGGTGCGGATGATTATGTAACGAAGCCTTTTACGATGTCTGTGCTTTATGCCAAAATCATGGCGCTGATTAAAAGAAACCATAGGAATGTTCTTGCTGGAGACCGGATGGAAGCATTCGGGATCACTCTGGACTTAACCAGAAGGAAGGCTTTTGCCGGACGAAAAGAGGTTGCTTTGACACCGAAAGAATACGGCCTTCTGTGCTGCCTAATGCAAAACAAAAATGTGGTGATGAGTCGGGAACAGCTTTTGATAAAATGCTGGGGTTATGATTATGAAGGGGAGAGTCGTGTGGTGGATACCCACATTAAGCGGCTCCGGGAAAAACTGGGAGAATATGCTTCCTGCATCAAAACAGTTATCAAGGCGGGATACCGATTGGAGGGATGAAGGTGAAAAAGATTTCCAAGAGATATTATCTGGCCGCTGGCATATTGTTTTTCTGGGCGGCGTGGGACTTTTATCATTATGCCGCAGCCGGGCGGGAGCTGGTCACATACTATGCCGATGAAAGCATAATCCAACAATTGATATATAACAGCCTTTTTCAGGGTACCGTAAAAGTATTGATAGGCTGCCTCCTGATTTTTATTGGATACCGGGAGTCGAAAAAGAAAACCCAACATTCCTCCCTTACGGCAATTACATGGCTGTTGTCCCTCACAGTACTAATGGTCTGGGGAGTGTCCATGTGCTGTATAACGTCCCTATCTGCAGAATATGCCGCTGCCCGATATATGTCCTCCTATGAGAATTTTATGGCTACTCTATCGACTACCAGCTTTTCTTCCTGGCTGGGAAAAGGGTATGACCTTAAATATGCAAACCACGATGTGAACCGTATGTGGGAGACAGTAGATATTGGTGGAAAAGCAGATTCTTTCGCCGTATCCCGCGTGCTTGCGGGAGGGGACAGCGGTTTCCTTGATTTTCCGGATAGTGACAAAGCCTATTCGTCCGCTGCCATTTACGACGGGGAGGGGAACTTTGTAGCGGGAAGCTGGGAGGATTTCTTCTACTTTGAGTATCTCACAGAGGAGCAGTGGACGAATAAGGAAGAACGTTTGGGAAACCACGCCCGGGCGCTTTTCCACCGCAATATGCTAACGGAGACAGGGAAAAAAATGGTCAGTGATAGTAGCCTTTTTTATGACGCTTCCGCCATGCGGTTCACCGGCAGCTTTGACGGCGTGGAATTTACCCCAAAGACCATTGAATATATAGATTACGCTGCGTTTGATAAGGCAGCACGTTCCCAGAGCAAAAGTTATACGGTTTCCGGAGTGGTACAGGAGTATGACCTTCCATGGACGATTCTGTACGAAGACCCGGAAGCTGTGCCATCGGGGACGGAGATGGTCACACTCTATTCCGACTGGTTTGATGTTTGTTATAACCAGCTGTCTCCTGAGTTCTCCTATAAAGGAAAGCAGTATGATAACCTGAATGCCTTTGTTTCCAAAATCGGATTGGGCTTTCCAAGCGGATGGGAGAATACACCACAATACGAGGGGTGGGATTTGGTCATCCCCAGTATTAATTATTGTTGTAGAGTTGGTGACCAAACTTACTTCTCTCCTGATAAGCCTCTTTTGGAAGATGGCACGCAGATATATTTTTATATCGTTAGTGCAGTGTACTGTTCTCCGTGGCGCACGGCATGGAGCGAACTGCGTTATGTATATCTTCTTACCTTCCTTTTATCAGTAGCCTTTGTATTCTTTGTACGGTGCATGGTCAAGCGAAAGCTAATTAGTACGGCCCGGCTGGTGGGAGAAGCCATGGAGAAGGGAATGGAAGAGAGCGATTGGAGGCCGCCGGAGGAATCGCGGGGATGGAGAGAAAGCCAGCTGTTGGAGGAAGGCTTTGTAAAGTGCCGTGATGCCTTCCAAAAGCAGAAAAATGAGATTACCCGCCTCCATGCGGCATTGGAGTATGCAAAAAAAGCAGAGGACGACCGGCGGCAGATGACCTCTAATATTGCCCATGAGCTGAAAACCCCTTTAGCAATCATCCACAGCTACGCCGAAGGGTTAAAGGAGCACACCGCAGAGGAAAAGCGGGAAAAATACATCGATGTTATCCTTTCGGAGGCGGAGCGTACCGACAGCATGGTGCTGGAGATGCTGGACCTCTCCCGGCTGGAAGCAGGAAGGGTAAAACTGTCCCGGGATGATTTTTCGCTGGTTTCGCTCACCAAGTCCATATTTGACAAGTTGGAAATCGCCGCGCAGGATAAGGAGCTTCAAATTGAGTTTTCTTTCCCAGATGATTTTACAGTGACAGCAGATGAAAGCCGTATTGCGCAGGTCGTGGAAAACTTTGCTACCAATGCGATCAAGTATACGCCTGCCGGAGGTCGCGTGAAAGTAAAGATTGAGGCAGAGCGGGGAAAAACCCTCTTTTCCATTGAAAACGAGGCATCACCACTGTCTTACGAAGCGCTAACGAAAGTATGGGAGGCTTTTTACCGGACAGATGAATCACGTTCCGGAGAAGGGACAGGGCTTGGTCTTGCAATTGCGAAAAGCATTATCGAGCTGCATGGCGGAAAGTGCTGGGTACGAAACACCGAAATGGGCGTGGAGTTTGGATTTGCATTTTGAACCGGGAAAATATAGAAGTTGTTGAAAGCGTTGGCAAGAAAAGTTGTAATAAAAAATCAAAAATCCTGCCAGTCTATTGAGACTGGCGGGATTTTTGATTGGGACTCACTTTTCAACCGTATATAAAAATGATATACTAATTTTAATAGTGGCAGGCGGAGGAATGAGGAGAATGGCATTAGAACTGGTTGAAATGACAAGAGAGCGAATGCATGAGATGTATCGAAATTTTGAAACTGACCCCAGTGTATTCTCGGATATGTCTCTTTTTAAAGAATATATTTACGATCCTGATAAGATAGATGCCTTTTATGACAAACGGAAATCCGAAAAAAACAGCATCGCTTTTGCAATCTTATTGGATTCTGCGGTAATTGGAGAGATAGGTCTGCGACATATCAATGAAGATAGCAGACAATGCGAACTGAGTATTCATTTGCAAAATGATGCTGTTAAAAATAAAGGATATGGTACCAAGGCAGAGCTCCTTGCGGTGCAGTATGCCTTTGAAAATTTGAATATGGAATATGTTACGGCAGATATATTGATCAAAAATAAGAGAAGTCAGCATGTGGCAGAGAAAATAGGATTTGTTCTTTTAGGGGAAGAGGATGGATTTAAAAAATATCGACTGAACAGAAAGGACTGGAATAAAAAATGGTAATTGGAATTATTGGAGAAAACTGTGTGGGAAAATCCACGCTGGCCAGTGAGATCCAAAAGGCAATCGGCGCTGAGATCCTTACTGGCAAGGATTATCTCCGTATGGCGAAATCGGAGAGTGAGGCAGTGATCCTGTTTAAAAAGAAGTTGGAACAAGCCATGACAGGAGAGAATATCCTCTATGTGATCTCAGAAAAAGAGCAGGTATCCCTTTTACCTCAAGAAGCCATCAAAATCCTTGTGACGGCAGATCTGGAGAGCATTAAGGAACGCTTCAAGGTAAGAATGAGGGGAAATCTTCCCAAGCCTGTGGAACAAATGCTGGAAAGAAAGCATGGAATGTTTGACGCAGGCGATTACGATTTTCGCTTTGACAGCGAAAAAGACGATCTGGCGGAGATGTGCAGGAACGTGCAGGCCAGAGTATAAACGATAGGAGTACATATTCTGCTGTGCAGCAGCAGTTCATGTAAATTTTGCAGAGAAAGGGTGATCGTTTATGAAGATGAAACGTGTAGGGAGGGTTCACGCTTTCTAACCCTCCAATAAATTTTTGGAGGAAAGTAAATGAAAAACGAAATCACCGTCCGTGAAGCAACTACAAAAGAGGAAGTGGCTTTCTTTTGGGAGCAGCTTGCTGCTTATTTTCAAAGAGACATCTTCCCGGAACCAGGCGGCGAGGAGCGAGACCACTTTTTGAGCAGCGAATACCGTGCCCATATGGAGAAAATCCACGAGAGGGAGTATGACCGATGCCATTACCTTCTGCTGTGTAAAGATAATGCAGCGATCGGTTTTGCCATGGCTGTTATCTTTCACACAGAAGACGCAAAGTGCTTTTTAATGGAATTCTGTGTGTTTCCCCAGTTTCGAGGGAACAGAACAGGAACTCAATGCGCCCAGATATTTCTTAGCTGGGCGAAATCCCAAGGAGCAGCTTATGTGGAGATCAACTGTGATACCGCACAGAGGCAGCGTTTTTGGAAACGGTTGGGCTTCCAAATGAATGGGGTAGACCAGTGGGGTGTTCCGTTAATGATGCTTCCGCCGGAGGAATCTCAGCCTTTTTCTGTTGAGATTTTGAAGGACGGCGAAGATTGGCAGCTTCAAAGACTGGAAAATGGGTACCATGCGGAAATTGGCGAAGGGATGCTTACAAAAGAAATGCAGCAGCGCCTTTCCGGGGCAATTTTTGAGGACAAAATTACTTTTTTCCTTGCCAAACGTGGGTATCGCGCGGTTGGGATGTGCAGTGTAGCCACGGAATTTTCCACATTTACCTGTGATGCAGTAGGAGTCTTTGAAGACTTCTATATCGAGCCGGTTTTCCGAAAACAGGGCATTGCCAGAATGTTGGTGGAAGCGGCACAGCGATGGTGCAAAGAACAGAAAATCGCCAGCCTTTGCGTTACCTGTGCTCCTTGCGATGAAAAGATGTATCAAGCCTTGGGGTTTGATGTCCATTTGGGAAATACCTATTTGATACAATAACATAACAACTAAAAAGCCCTGACCGTAATCAGAAATCATTCTGAATGACGGCAGGGCTTTTTACTTTTTTATAGGGAAACTGTCGTTATTCCAAAACCAATTCCACAGGGCAGTGGTCGCTGCCCATAACTTCCCCATGGATATTGCTCTCCTTTACCCGGGGCAGCAGGCGCTGAGAGGTAAGAAAGTAGTCGATACGCCAACCGGTATTATTGGCCCGGGCATTTCCCATGTAGGACCACCAGGTATACGCATGGGTTTCCTCCGGGTGCAAATAGCGGAAGGTGTCCGTAAAACCGCTGGCCAGCAGTTCGGAAAACTTACCCCGCTCCTCATAGGAGTACCCGGCATTGCCAATATTGGGCTTGGGATTTTTCAGGTCGATAGGGCGGTGGGCTACATTCATATCTCCGCAGACGATCACCGGCTTTTGGGCGTCCAGTTCCATCAGATAGCGGCGGAAAGCGTCCTCCCATTCCATGCGGTACTGAATACGCACCAGATCCCGCTGGGAATTGGGTGTGTACACCGTTACCAGATAGAAATCTTCAGTTTCCAGAGTAATGCTCCGCCCTTCGCCAGTATGGGCCGGGTCTCCGATGTCATAAGAAACGGAAAGGGGTTCCTGCCGGGTGAAGATGGCGGTGCCGGAATATCCCTTTTTTTCTGCGGAATTCCAGTATAGAGTATAGCCGGGAAGGGTAAAATCTGCCTGTTCCGGCTGCATTTTTGTCTCCTGCAAACAGAAGAAATCTGCTTGCACTTTTTCAAAATATTCTGTAAAACCCTTGCCCATGCAGGCGCGCAGGCCATTTACATTCCAGGAAATCAATTTCATAAAGGAATCGCCCCTTTGTGGATCAAGATTGTTTATCAACAGTATACCATATTCTGAAAGAAAGAACCAGAAAGAAAGTGTTTTTCAAAATGATACAAAATAAACCACTAATTTTTGTTGTTTTTTCGTTCCAGTACAGGTATAATAGAGGTAATCTCAAACTTTTCCATTTAGAACGGAGGAGAATCCAATGAGCAATCCAATCGTAACATTTCAGACCACTGTGGGCACCTTTAAAGCGGAATTGTATCCCGAGGTAGCCCCCAATACCGTGAATAATTTTATCTCCCTTGTCAAAAAGGGATTTTACGACGGGACCATTTTCCATCGCGTGATCCCCGGCTTTATGATTCAGGGCGGTGATCCGGAAGGCAGCGGCATGGGCGGTCCCGGTTATGGAATCAAAGGCGAGTTTTCCGCCAATGGCTTTAAGAATGACCTGCGCCATACCCGCGGCGTGCTTTCCATGGCCCGTTCCATGCGGCCCAATAGCGCCGGCTCCCAGTTCTTTGTCATGGTGGCGGACGCCCCGCACCTGGACGGCCAGTATGCTGCCTTTGGTAAGGTGATCGAGGGCATGGAGGCTGCGGACGCCATTGTTTCCGCCAAGCGCGACTACAGTGATCGTCCCTATGAGGACCAGATCATGGAGAAAGTGACCGTGGAGACATTCGGCGTGGAATACGACGAGCCGGTAATGGGACCGGAGCGCGGTTGATAAACTAGTCAATATTTTTGAAAGAACGGAGCTGTTTACAAATGGCACTGCCTAATCTAAAACCCGAAATTGATCGCATCTGCGAAAAACTGGAATCCCGCCCCAAGCTGGCCCAGCTGTTCCGCAACTGCTATCCTAATACTATGGATACCACCGTCCGTCAGCTGGAGGACGGCACTACTTTTGTGCTCACCGGCGATATCCCCGCTATGTGGCTGCGTGATTCTACTGCACAGGTGCGCCATTATCTGCCCCTGGCAGCTCATCAGCAGGACGTAGCTGACCTGATTGCCGGCCTGATCCGCCGCCAGCTGTTCTGCATCAATATCGATCCTTATGCCAACGCTTTTAACTCCGAGCCGAACAACCAGTGCTGGGAGCCGGACGAGCCCCGTCAGGGCCCCTGGGTGTGGGAGCGGAAATATGAGATCGACTCTCTGTGCTATCCTATCCAGCTGGCATGGCTGTTCTGGAAAACTACCGGCCGTACCGATATTTTCGATGACGACTTCTTTGATACCATGGAGCTGATCGTAGGCCTGTGGGAGAAGGAGCAGAACCATGCAGAGGATTCCGATTACTACTTTATCCGCAAGACAGATTTGGTGCAGGATACCCTGAGCCACAACGGCAAGGGCGCTCCTCATGCTGTTACCGGTATGACCTGGTGCGGCTTCCGTCCCAGTGATGACGCCTGCGTTTATCCTTATCTGATTCCCTCCAATATGTTTGCCTGCGTAGTGCTGGGCTATCTGGCTGAGATCTGCCGTGCAGTCCGCAACGATGAAGCATTGGCCAATGAAGCCGAAATGCTGGCAGGAGAGATCCGCGAGGGTATCGAGAACTACGGCGTGGTGGATCACCCCAAATTTGGCAAGATCTACGCCTATGAGACCGACGGCCTGGGCCATTATACCCATATGGACGACGCCAATGTCCCCAGCCTGATGTCTATCCCGTATCTGGGCTACTGCGAGCCGGATAACGAGATCTATCAGAACACCCGCCGTTACGTGCTGAGCAAAGAGAACCCCTTCTACTTTGAGGGCACCTTTGCTAAGGGCGTGGGCAGCCCCCACACTCCGCCAGAGTACATTTGGCACATTGCTCTTTCCATGCAGGGCCTCACTAGCACCAGCCGCGAAGAGCGTCTCCAACTGCTGGATATGCTGGAGAACAGCGATGCCGGTACCGGCTTCATGCACGAGGGCTTCCATAAGGACGATCCCAGCCAGTTTACCCGTCCTTGGTTTGCCTGGTCCAACTCTCTGTTCAGTGAGTTTGTCATGTTCTGTTTGGAGCAAGGCGATTTGGACTAATTAAAAATGAATGATGAAAGCCCCTTCCCGTCAAATTTATTGCCGGGAAGGGGCTTTTTTACGTTTTAGAGTGATAATTTTGCTTTTTGCGCATAAATTTTTTGCAAAGAGAAAGGATTTTTGTACTATGAACAAAATATGAATTGGCTGTTTCTGGTTTATTGACACGTTGTCTGACGAGTGATAAAACAGTATGACAAGAGAACCTAGTAAGGGGAATCTCATTTTCCGGGAAAATTTACCCGGGAAATAAAAACAGGAGATCATGACAATGAACGGTTTGCTTATGATGATCATTGCCATTGTGGTCCTGGGCGGTGCCTATTTGATCTACGGACGGTATCTCGCCGAGACTTGGGGCATTGATCCAAAAGCGAAAACACCGGCTTATGAACTGGAAGACGGCGTTGACTATGTTCCGGCAGACACCAATGTGGTGTTTGGCCATCAGTTTGCATCTATTGCCGGTGTTGCTGTGGGTGCTTATCGGCGGCGTGTTTTTTTTTTTTTTACAGGATTTCGTCTCCATGTACGCCTCTGTAAAGAATAAAGGCCGCACCATATGGCAAGCTCCATAAGTGGATCAATACGGTGATTGCTATCGTTATGCTTGTGGGTGCCATTGTTATCGGTTTGTATTTCCCCATGTATATCGATCAGAGCACTTGGCATATCATCGTGTTTATCTATGTGCTCATTGCGTCCGTTGCCCCTGTTTGGGCGCTGCTCCAACCCCGTGACTATCTGAACAGCTATCTGCTGGTAGCTATGATTTTAGCGGCTATTGTGGGCGTGTTTGTGGCACAGCCCGCTGTGAACCTGCCTGCCTTTACCAGCTTTGTGGTGGATGGCCAGAGTATGTTCCCCATTTTGTTTGTTACCATCGCTTGCGGCGCTGTATCCGGTTTCCACTCTTTGGTTTCCTCCGGTACCGCTTCCAAGCAGATCAAAAACGAAAAGAATATGCTGCCGGTCTTCTTTGGCGCTATGCTCATGGAATCCATGCTGGCTGCCATCGCTTTGATTGCAGTGGCTTCCTTTGCTTCTATGGATGCAGCGAAAAGCCAGGGCTATACCACCCCGCCCCAGGTTTTTGCCGCGGGCGTGTCCAATTTCCTTCAGGTAGTAGGACTGCCCAAGGATGTAGTGTTTACCCTTATCAATCTGGCAGTTTCCGCTTTCGCCCTCACCTCTCTGGACTCCGTAGCCCGTGTTGGCCGCCTGTCCTTCCAGGAGCTGTTCCTGGATGCTTCCATCAAGGATGAGGGTATGGGCCCGGTTCGCAAAGTGCTCACCAACAAGTATTTTGCTACCATTCTTACCCTGGTATTGGCTTATCTGCTGGCCAAGGCCGGTTATGCTTCCATCTGGCCGCTGTTCGGTTCCGCTAACCAGCTGCTGTCTGCACTGGCATTGGTAGCTTGCGCTGTGTTCCTCAAGAGCACCAAGCGCAAGGGCTTTATGCTGTGGATTCCCATGGTGGTAATGATCGCTGTGACCTTTACCGCACGGGGAATGACCATCTGGCAGCTCGCATCCGGTTTGGTGGATGGCACCTACGCTTGGGTTTCCGGTATGACCACCATGGTCAACGGCGCTAGTGTGCTCACTGCTTGGGGCGCTTGCCTCCAGCTGGTATTTGCCGTATTGATTCTGGCTCTGGGCGTTGTAGTTGTCATCCAGGGCGTGAAGAAGCTGTGCGGCAAGGAAGAACCTGCGCCGGCTGTTGCCTAATACTTTTATAAACTCTAAAGGCGGCCTTGAGAAATTTCTCTTAGGCCGCCTTTTATCTTGCTAAGTTTGTATATAGCTTATATAGTGTTGCAATTTTCACTGTACCGCCAGGTATATTGCAACGTGTCAGGAGTTTTAGCCGAAATCTATTACTGCCCTTGATTTTCCCCTGTAAATAGGATATAATGGATCTAAATTAAATTGTTAATTTATTGTCGTTCTGGTTTTACCGCTGGAAGGGCAAATATAAAAAATGGAGGACTCAAAATGTTAGTATCTGCAAAAGAAATGCTGACCAAGGCCAAGGCTGGCCACTATGCTGTAGGACAGTTCAACATCAACAACCTGGAGTGGACCAAGGCAATCCTGCTCACTGCACAGGAGCTGAACTCCCCTGTTATCCTGGGTGTTTCCGAGGGCGCAGGTAAATATATGTGCGGTTATAAGACCATCGTTGGCATGGTAAACGGTATGCTGGAAGAGCTGAAGATCACCGTTCCCGTAGCTCTGCATCTGGATCACGGCAGCTACGAGGGTGCCAAGGCTTGCATCGAGGCTGGCTTCTCCTCCATTATGTTTGACGGCTCCCACTATCCCATCGAAGAGAACATCGAGAAGACCAAGGAACTGGTTGCTATCGCAGAGTCCAAGGGCATGTCTGTTGAGGCCGAAGTTGGCTCCATCGGCGGCGAAGAGGACGGCGTGATCGGCGGAGGAGAGGCAGCAGATCCCGGCGAGTGCAAGATGATAGCTGATCTGGGCGTGACCATGCTGGCTGCTGGTATCGGCAACATCCACGGCAAGTATCCTGAGAATTGGCCCGGCCTGCGTTTCGACGCTCTGGACGCTATCCAGCAGAAGACCGGCACCATGCCTCTGGTTCTCCATGGCGGCACCGGTATCCCCGCTGACATGATTAAGAAGGCTATTGATCTGGGCGTTTCCAAGATCAACGTGAACACTGAGTGCCAGCTGGCCTTTGCTGCTGCTACCCGTAAGTACGTGGAAGAGGGCAAGGATCTCCAGGGTAAGGGCTTCGACCCCCGCAAGCTGCTGGCTCCCGGCTTTGAGGCTATCAAGGCTACCGTTAAGGAGAAGATGGAGCTGTTCGGTTCCGTTGGCAAGGCCTAATCCTTATAAAATTGCAGTTAACCCCGCCGTATCGCAGGATACGGCGGGGTTTTTGTCAAATGGCTAAAATACCGTTATCGCTTCTGATAAGTTCGTAGATCCGTTGTTCCATGCCGGTTTTTACATTGATATACACTAAGATATCCTCATCGTCCTCTCCCTTGCACACAAATTCCCAGCACAGCACTTCGTTCAGGCCGGGAGTAGGGATCAGCGCCAGGGAAGGATCTTTTTGGATCTTGAGCCGGGAACTCACCGATTCTCGCGCTTTTTCTGCCGAAACAGTGGGAGATTCAAACTTCCGTTCCTGATGATTCATCAAATAGCCGGAGGCATTATAAGTGACGATTTCCCCGTTATCCAGAGCTACTCCCACTTTAATAAGGTCAGGATAGCAGGTGATACTTCCGCCTTCTACTGGTTCCAACCAGGCAAAGTTGAAAGTACATACCCCGTCGGCGGTCACATAATAGCTTTCTTTTGCACTGGAAATCCCCACGGATTCCAGGAAATCCCGGGCTTTTTCCAATGCCTGCTCTTGGGAGAGCTTGCTTTCAGAAACTGTACGAGGATTGGAAATGGAGCATAAAAGCCCGCCGTCCTTGGTCACGGAGACCCGTAGTTCTTCATTGGTAAAGTTATAGCAGGGCAGACCGCCGCCGGTATCCGTGGTGTGCTCCAACTGATCGGGATCTATCCCCAAATATTTGGCTGCCATTTGTTCCGCGTTGCCTTGGGGAATGCGTTCCAGCCCTTTGGTTGCTTTAGCAGTCATCTGGGAAATATGGTCGCTGAAGGGCCCGTCATAGATAAGGGTCGGATATTCCCCAAAGGCGGAGGCGTTTTCTTCCAGTTCCCCTCCATAGGAGGGCAATACCTCCGTCATGTTTTCTAGTGTGGTACGGGCCTCGTTCATGGTCACCCGGCCATACCGGAACCGTTCTTCCAGTTTTTGCAGCTCCTCACTGAGGGTTTGGGCGTATTTTCGCAAAGTGGAGAGGTTATCAAATTCTTCCTCGGTGAGGTCTTCTCCGGATGATACCCGTCTAGCCAGATAGGAAGCATAGTCCCCAGCCTGGGATAAAAAACGGTTGATATTACTGGAATTTTCTCCGGAGGTGGGCAGTGCGGCCAATGCAGCTTTGGCGCCGGAGGATTCCTCCAGAAGCTGAGCTGCAAGGCTAGTTTGAGCGGTAGCAGTATTGGCGTATCGCACCTTTTCCAGTGCGGCTTCCATGCCGGAAACATAGCCGGAAAGGTCACTTACCGCCCGTTGGTATACATAGGAGAGGGTAGTTTCCGCCTCCATGGCCTGCATATTCCGCACCCCAAGGCTGATGCCGAACACGGTTACCGCTGCCAGGGCAAAGGTGCCAGCCCGGATCTTTCCTCTTCGTGTCATGGGTATTTCCCCCTTTTACAGTTACGTAATTTGGAAACAGTGTTCCCGGATTTCTAAAAAATATACTTTTCGTTTCCTGGCAAACTCTTTTGTGCTACAATATCGTTAAAGAAAAGGAGGAGAGTGCTTTGAAAGACCTATTCAAAATCGCTGTGATTCAAAAATACCGTGATCCTTTTGATCGCGAGGAGAACACCCGGCGGGGGCTTTCTTATATGGAGCAGGCAAAAGCTATGGGGGCTGATCTGGTTTTGTTCCCCGAGTGCTGGATCACCGGTTATGAGTTTCCAGAGTTTGATGATGATGTACCGGTTGAAGACATAGAAAAGACAGAGACTTTTCAGGTTTGGGCATCTTCCGCTATGAAAGAGGATGACCACCATCTCCTAGCATTTCGGCAAAAGGCCAAAGAGCTGCAAATGGGTGTGGTCATCACCGGTTATACCCGGGGGAAACGCCGTCCGCGGAATACCGCTTTTCTGATAGGGCGGGATGGGGAGGTCCTGCTCCAATACCATAAGGTGCATACCTGCGACTTTGCCAGTGAGCGGATGCTGGAGAGTGGGGACGAGTTTTTTGTGGCGGAATTTGACGGGGTAAAGATCGGCATCATGATCTGCTACGATCGGGAATATCCGGAGAGCGCGCGGGTACTGATGATGAAAGGTGCGGAAATCATCTTGGTGCCCAATGACTGTTCCGAAATGGTGCACCGGGTGAATGTACTCTCCACCCGCGCCTATGAGAACATGACGGGGGTAGTGATGGCCAATCCGCCTGGGAGAAGAAAAGGACATTCCTGCGCTTTCAGCCCTATTATCTGGCGGGACGATGTGGAGCAGGACAACCGTATTTTTGTAGCTGGGGAAGAAGAGGGGATTTTTCCCGCCGTATTTGACCTTGCCGACCTGCGTCACTATCGGGAACATGAGATGATGGGCAACACCTTTCGTAAGGTCAAGGCATACGGACCTTTGCTGGATACGGAGATACAACCGCCTTTTGTGCGTCAGCATCAAAATAGAAATATATAATGGATAAACGAGTTTTTTATTCGCGAGATTTACAAGCAGTTTAATAAATTAATATTAAGGAGACGAGAATATGATAAAATGTGATGTGTGTGGCAAAAAATCTTTATTTCCAGAACAACTAGGCAGAGCCCACCTATGTAAAATTTGTTTTATGAAACTCAATGGCCCCCTTTGGAAATCTAAGACTTACGAAAGATACGAAGATGTCGAAAAAGAAAGAAGAAAAATCTTTGATAGTGCGAGAAAAAAGTGTTTTCCTCCAGTGGTTCTAGATGGTATTAATGATTTTTTTGACTCCCAAGTTGCTGGAATGAAGAGGTGTAATGTATGTGGAGAATTGGTGCATAGACTTTATTCACTAGGAAAATCCCAAATTTGTTTGAGATGTTTTTCTAAAATAAATGTTTATGAGTGGAATCAAAGTGAATATCTTAGTAATGATATCGTAGAGCGAAATCGTGACAGAATACTTAAAATTGCTGCGGGTCAAGGCTTTCCAGAAATAGTAATTGACGATATTAACTCTCACTTCGATAGCAAAATACAAAAAGGATTAATTGAAGTTTTTGACGGTGGAGAAGGCCAAGTTTTAAAAGTTTATGAAACTCACTGCGTTATAATTACAAATGATGAATGCGATATTGAGGAACTTTCTGAACAATATAACGATATTACTCAAAAAAAACAACCTAAAAAGAGTATTCTATCAAATATCGGAACAGATACATTGATTAAAGGTGTATTAACAGGCGGAGTGGTGCGAACGGGTTTATCCCTTGCAACTTCGCTTGCAGTTAATGCGGCAAAAGATTCTATGGTACAAAACAAAGAAACCTTGAGGCCTTTTAAAGTAATAGAAGGAAGTTTAACTGTTAATTATAGGGATTTCGATTGCGTTGATTATCAGAAAATTGGCACAAATGATGTGGGGTATCTTCGGTTTGGTAATAGTCAATTTCAAAACGAGCCTTCAAAAGATGTGATTTTCTTCTTTAATAGAGATAATGCTTGTGTTGAGAAGTTATATTCCTATATTAGTGAAAAAATAATTGAATTACACAATTCTGATATGAATTTCCAAAATTCTATGGCGCAATCGCAAACACATTCAATATCAGTTGCGGATGAAATATTAAAATTCAAGAATTTGCTTGATATGGGAGTAATTACCAAGGAGGAATTTGAGGCAAAAAAGAAAGAACTATTAGATATGTAAAATATATTTGATGACTCAAAGATAAAAAGGGGAAAATCGCGGGAAACTGCGGTTTTTCCTTTTCTTTTTAGGGCTGGTATGGTATAATAAAACGAATTATTGTTAGATTCTCATGGGAGAAAGGGGCGGTTTTGTGATTATTCTGGGTCTGGACCCTGGATATGCCATTGTGGGCTATGGGGTGGTGCAGGCGCAAAACAGCCGCTACCGCTCGTTGGAGCATGGAGCCATCGTCACCAAGGCGGGGGAGCCCTTTGAGCGGCGTCTGGAGATCATCTATGATGCCCTTTCCTCCGTGCTGGCAAAGTGGAAGCCGGAGTCCATGGCGTTGGAAAAGCTCTATTTCAGCAATAACAAGACGACGGCTATCGGTGTGGCAGAGGCCAGGGGCGTGATCCTGCTGGCAGCCAGAAAAGCCGGAGTCCCGGTGTTTGAATATACCCCGATGCAGGTGAAAATGGCAGTCACCGGCTATGGCGGAGCCAAAAAGCCACAGGTTATGGAGATGACTCGCCGGCTTTTGTGTTTGCAGAAGGTCCCAAAGCCAGACGATACTGCGGACGCCTTAGCCATGGCCATTTGCCACGGACAGGCGGCAGGCTCCGCATTGCGGAGAAGCCTGTTGCAGCGGAGCTGATAGAACAGGGAGGTACCATTGTGTTCTATAGTGTAAAAGGAAAGCTCATTCATTCGGAAATGGGATTTGTAGTGGTGGAATGCGGCGGTGTGGGCTTTAAATGCCTGACCACCCTGACGACCCAGCGGAACCTGCCCCCCTTAGGGGAAACGGTAACGCTGTATACCCATCTTAATGTCCGAGAGGATGCGCTGGATCTATTCGGTTTTTACAGTATGAGTGAACTCAACTGTTTTAAGATGCTTACCAGTGTCAGCGGTGTAGGCCCCAAGGTGGGGTTGGCCATTTTGTCGGAGCTTACTCCCGAGCGGGTGGCGATGGCCGTGGCTTCCGGTGACAGCAAGACTCTGACCCGAGCCAGTGGCGTGGGTCCCAAGCTGGCCCAGCGTATTGCGCTGGAATTAAAGGACAAGGTAAAGAAAATGGGAGGTTCCGCAGAAGGTGGACTTTCTATGGAAAATGTGGAGGCGGCCGGTGTGGTGTCTGCTTCTTCCAACGCCGCCGAGGCAGTAAACGCTTTGGCAGTGTTGGGCTACAGCCCCAGCGATGCGGCGGCGGTAGTAGGCAAGCTGGACTCTTCTCTCCCAGTAGAAGAGCTGATTCGGCTTTCTCTGCGGGCGCTGGCTCCTAAGTGGGATTGACAGGGGGGACATACGTGGATTACGAAAGCAATGTTTCCGAAATGGATTTTGAGAACCGGATGGTGGACCCGGCCTATAATCCGGAAGATGCGGCAGTGGAGAATCCCCTGCGTCCCCGAACCCTTTCGGAATATATCGGCCAGGATAAGGCCAAGGAAAACCTTTCGGTGTTTATTGAGGCGGCGCGTCAGCGGGGCGAAGCCTTGGACCATGTGCTGCTTTATGGCCCTCCTGGTTTGGGTAAAACTACCCTAGCTGGCATCATTGCCAATGAGCTGGGAGTCAACCTGCGGATCACCAGCGGTCCGGCTATTGAAAAGCCCGGAGACCTGGCGGCACTGCTTACCAACTTGAACCCCGGGGATGTGCTGTTTATTGACGAGGTCCATCGCCTTTCCCGGAGCGTGGAGGAGATTTTATATCCTGCCATGGAGGATTTTGCCCTGGATATCATCACCGGCAAAGGGCAGATGGCGGCTTCCTATCACTTGCCGCTGCCTAAATTTACGCTGGTGGGGGCAACTACCCGTGCTGGACAGCTTACGGCTCCTTTACGGGACCGTTTTGGCGTGGTGCTCCGCCTGGAAATGTATTCTCCAAAAGAATTAGCCCAGATTGTCACCCGCAGTGCAAAAATCCTGGGAATTGAAATTGCCGCCGACGGCGCGCTGGAGGTGGCTCGACGTTCCCGTGGTACACCCCGTATTGCCAACCGGCTCTTAAAGCGGGTGCGGGACTTTGCCCAGGTCATCAGCAACGGGGTCATCGATCAGCACAGCGCCTCTATCGCTCTGGACCGGCTAGAGATCGACGAGCTGGGGCTAGATTCCGGCGACCGGCGCATGATGCAGGCTATGATCGATTATTATAACGGCGGACCGGTAGGACTGGATACCTTGGCAGCGGCTATCGGCGAAGAATCTGTTACTATTGAGGATGTTATTGAGCCGTACCTGATGCAGATCGGCTTTTTGAACCGTACACCTCGGGGTCGGTGCGTGACCCCGGCAGCATACCGCCATTTGGGGTTGACTCCTCCCGGTGAAGCTGCCATGATGCAGCAGAGTTTGTTTGAATGAGGGAAAGGAGAACGGTATGATTCCAACCATACAGCAGGCGGAAGCCTGGTTACAGGAAGGTAAAAAGATGACCCCTGGCTTATGGGACGACCATTGCCGGTATGTGGGGCAGGCAGCCCGGGCCATTGCGGAGCGGGTTTCAGGAATGGACCCGGACAAGGCGCAGGTATTGGGAATGCTCCATGATATTGGGCGGCGCTTCAGCGGCAAGGGAAACCTGCACATAATAGACGGCTATCATTTTATGATGGAGCAGGGATGTCCGGAAGTAGCACGTATCTGCCTGACCCATTCTTTCCCTTATCAAGATGTGAATTATTGTTTTGGCCCTTGGGATGTCCTTCCGGAGCGTGATGGTGAGGAGGAAAAAGAGCGGGTTTCTCAGCTTTTGAAAGAAATCACGTATGACGAATATGATCGTCTGATCCAACTTTGCGATGCGCTGGCCACAGGTGAAGGTTTTTGCCTGCTGGAAAAACGGTGGATCGATTTGATTATGCGATATGGGCCCAATGAATATATGATTCCCCGCTGGAAGGCAACCTATGAGATCAAGGACAGTTTCGAGAAAAAAATGGGGATTTCGATTTATGAACTGCTTCCTGGCGTAAAAGAAAATACCTTTGCATAAAAATAAGTATCACAGACGTATCGTTCTGAAAATTATATCGAGTTGTAATGAAAATTAAGAAATGGAGTGTGTACTATGGGAAGACTTTTTGGAACTGACGGAGCAAGAGGTATCGCAAACAGCGAACTCACCTGCGAACTGGCTATGAATATTGGTCGGGCCGCCGCAATGGTGCTCACAGACAACGATCACCGTCACCCCAAGATTCTCATCGGCAAGGATACCCGTCTTTCCAGCGATATGCTGGAAAATGCTCTGACTGCCGGTCTGTGCAGCGTGGGTGCTAACGTGGTGCAGCTGGGTGTTGTGCCTACCCCCGCCGTGGCGTTCCTGGTAGGGAAGTATAAGGCGGATGCCGGTGTGATGATTTCCGCTTCCCATAACCCCTGTGAATTCAATGGCATTAAGATTTTCAGCGGAGACGGCTATAAGCTGCCTGATGCGCTGGAAGAGCAGATTGAGGCCATTGTTTTGGACGAGGTGCAGCCCTTCCCGTGTCCGGTTGGCGGCGATGTAGGAAAGGTCACTACAGCCCCCAATGTGGTACGGGACTATGTGGATCACATTAAGGCTACGGTGGCTTTTGCTCTGGACGGTATGGAGATCGCCGTGGACTGTGCCAACGGTTCTGCTTCCCGCACCGCCGAACTGCTGTTTACCGAGTTGGGCGCAAAAGTGCATATGCTCAACGCCGAGCCTAACGGCGTGAATATCAACGACAACTGTGGTTCCACCCATGTGGAGAGTCTGATGGAATATGTGAAGGAGCACCACTGCGATGCTGGCATTGCCTTTGACGGAGACGCGGATCGTTGTCTGGCAGTGGACGAAAACGGCAATCTGGTGGATGGTGATTTCTTCATGGCCATTTGTGCGCTGGATATGAAATCCAGAGGCAAGCTGGCGAAAAACTCGGTGGTCGGTACCATTATGACCAATATGGGATTTGCCAAGTTCTGTGAGGGGAACGGCATGGATTTTGTAGCCACCAAGGTGGGAGATCGGTATGTACTGGAGGAAATGCTGCTCCAGGGATACAATTTTGGCGGTGAGCAGAGCGGCCACTTTATCTTTTTAGATTTTGCTACCACTGGCGATGGACAAATGTCTGCCTGTCAGCTGATGAGTATCCTGCGCCGCAGGGAGGCCAAACTCTCCGATTTGGCTTCTGTGATGACCCGTTACCCGCAGGTGCTGGTGAATATCACTGTGAGCAACGAGGGCAAACTTCGCTTCTATACCGATATCCGTGTACGCCAAGCCATAGACGATGCGAAAAAGCAGTTGGGCGACCGTGGCCGTATTGTGGTGCGCCCCTCCGGTACGGAGCCGCTGCTGCGTGTCATGGTGGAAGGTGAAAACGACGAAGAGATCCGGCAGCTGGCCGATAAAGTGGCAGAGGTTATGCGCCGGGAACTGGCATAAAATTTTCCTGAAAAAGAAAGGATGTTACCATGAGAGCCGCAGACTGGAAGGACTATGAACTGTTGGACACCTCCGCCGGGGAAAGGCTGGAGCGCTGGGGCGATGTGATTTTGATCCGTCCCGATCCCCAAATTATCTGGGATACCCCGAAAAAGCACCCCCTGTGGAAGCAGGCTAACGCCCGCTATCACCGTTCCAATACTGGGGGAGGCCAGTGGCAGAACTACCGCCCAGTGCCCCCGGTGTGGAAGATCGGCTATCAGGGCCTTACCTTCCGGCTCAAGACCATGGGATTTAAGCATACGGGCATTTTCCCGGAACAGGCTGTGAACTGGGATTTTGCCATGAAGAAAATTCAGGAGGCGGGCCGTCCGGTAAAAATTCTAAACTTGTTTGGATATACCGGCGCGGCTACGCTGGCCTGTATGAAGGCTGGCGCCCATGTGACCCATGTGGACGCTTCCAAGGGCATGGTGGCCTGGGCAAAGGAAAACGCCGAGGCCAGTGGTATTGCTGACCGTCCGGTGCGGTGGCTGGTGGACGACTGTATGAAGTTCGTCCAGCGGGAACAGCGCCGCGGCAACACCTACGACGGCATTATTATGGACCCGCCTTCTTATGGCAGAGGTCCTGGGGGAGAGGTCTGGAAACTGGAAGAACAGCTGTACAGCCTGGTGAGCCAGTGTATCCCGATTCTCTCAGAAAAGCCGCTGTTCTTTATCCTGAATTCCTACACCACGGGTCTTTCCCCGTCGGTGATGGAATATTTGTTGGGAACGCTGCTGCAAACAAAGTTTGGCGGCAAGGTGTCGTCGGATGAGATCGGCTTGCCGGTGACGGCTAGCGGGCTGGTGCTGCCCTGTGGCAGTACTGCGATTTTTGAAGGCTAATTTTGTACGATTCAGGATGGAATAAGCCGAAAATGGCATTTCACATCGAAAGGAGTCATAAACCCAATGGAATTTATCAAAGCAGACAATGTACGCTTTGCCTATGAGCCCGCTGAGGGCGAGCTGCCACGGGAGGTTCTGCATGGCGTAAGTCTGGAAATTAAAAAAGGGGAATTTGTGGCGCTGTTGGGACATAACGGCTGCGGCAAGTCCACCATGGCCAAGCTCTTTAACGGGATGCTTCTGCCTACCGAGGGCAAGGTGACGGTAGATGGCATGGATACCGCCGATGAAGAGACGATCTATGAGGTGCGGCGTCGTGTAGGGCTGGTGCAGCAAAACCCGGACAACCAGTTGGTGGCCAGTATTGTGGAAGAAGATGTAGCTTTCGGTCCGGAAAACCTGGGCATTGAGCCAAAGGAGATCCGCCGCCGGGTAGACGAAGCGCTAAAGGCGGTAGATATGTATGAATACCGGGAAAATGCCCCCTATAAGCTCTCCGGTGGACAGAAGCAGCGGGTAGCTATTGCAGGCATTATTGCCATGGAGCCGGACTGCATCGTACTGGACGAGCCCACTGCCATGCTGGACCCCCGAGGCCGCGATGAGGTCATGGAAACGATCCATAAACTGAACCGGGAAAAGGGAATCACCATTATCCTCATTACCCATTATATGGATGAAGCTGTGCAGGCTGGCCGGGTCATCGTTATGGACGAGGGCAATATCCTTACCCAGGGTACCCCGCGGGAAGTGTTTTCCCAGGTGGAATTGCTGAAACAGCATCATCTGGACGTACCCCAGGCTACCGAGTTGGCATACCGGCTGCGCTCCTATGGTTGTGGTATCCCGGATGGCATTTTGAATGAAGAAGAATGTGTGGGGGCGCTTTTTGCCCTCATCGGAAAGGAGTAAGCCCATGGCAGCTGTATTGGAAACGCAAGATCTTACCTATGTCTACAGCCCTGGCTCTCCTTTTGCCCGTACTGCCGTAGACCATGTGAATATCGCCATTGAAGAGGGAGAGTTTGTGGGGGTTATCGGCCACACAGGCAGCGGAAAATCCACCCTCATTCAGCAGCTCAACGGTTTGCTGCGCCCCACCTCTGGTAAAATTCTCCTGCACGGTAAGGATATTTGGGCAGAGCCGAAGAAAATCCGTGCGGTGCGGTTTCAGGTGGGCATGGTGTTCCAATACCCGGAATACCAGCTTTTTGAAGAAACCGTTCTGAAAGACATCGCTTTTGGTCCCAAAAACAAGGGGCTTTCTGACGAGGAAGCCATGGAAAAGGCCAAGGAAGCCGCGGAGTTTACCGGACTCAAGCCCTCATTGTGGGAAAAATCCCCCTTTGAACTTTCCGGTGGTGAAAAGCGTCGGGTAGCCATTGCCGGTGTTATCGCTATGGACCCGGATGTGCTGGTACTGGACGAGCCTGCCGCTGGCCTGGACCCCAAAGGGCGGGATGTGCTCTTGGCTCAGATTGGCAGTTATCACCAGCATCGGAAAAATACCGTGCTGCTGGTGTCTCACAGCATGGAGGATATTGCCCGTACTGCCGACCGAGTATTGGTGATGAATCAGGGCAAGGCCGCCATGTTTGATACCACCCCCAACGTATTTGCAAGAAGCGCCGAGTTAGAGACCATGGGTCTGCGAGTGCCCCAGGTAACGGCTATCATGACCCGGTTACAGGCTATGGGTTGCCCGGTGCCCTCCGGCGTGCTGACATTGGAGCAGGCTATTAAGGAGCTGCTCCCACTGGTGAGAAAGAAGGAGGCGGACGAAAATGCTCAGTGATATCACTTTAGGCCAGTATTTCCCCGGACGCTCCATCCTTCACCGGCTGGACCCCCGTGTAAAAATGGTGTTGGTATTAGTCGCTATTGTACTGATTTTTACCTCCTTTAATTTTGCCTCTATGGGGCTGGTGGTGGCTTTGGTAATCGCTGGAATGTTGTTGTCCGGCGTACCGATAAAGATGTACCTGAAAAGTATGAAGGCCATCCTGTTTATCGTGGCCTTTACCTCCATTTTGAACCTGTTTTATGGTACCGGTGAACCCATCTTCCAATGGGGATTTATGCAGATTACCATGAATGGTGTGTATCGGTGTATTTTCATCGCTATCCGAATTACGGCGCTGATTTTGTGTAGTTCTATCCTCACCTTTACCACCTCTCCCACCCAGCTCACCGACGCTATGGAGCGGCTGATGAAGCCTCTGAAGTTGTTCCGGGTGCCAGTGCATGATATTGCTATGATTATGACCATTGCCTTGCGGTTTGTGCCCACCTTGTTGGAGGAGACGGACAAGATCATGAGTGCCCAGAAGGCAAGAGGCGCAGATATGGAAAGCGGCGGCCTGATGCAGCGTATTAAAGCTTTGATTCCGATTTTGATTCCGTTGTTTGTATCGGCTTTCCGCAGGGCCTATGATCTGGCTATGGCTATGGAGTGCCGTTGTTATAATAGCCGGGTGACTCCTACCAAAATGAAGCAGCTCCATATGGCGAGTCGTGACGCGGTGGCTATTGTGGTGGTGCTGATGGTAATAGCCGGCGTAGTTGTAGGAGATATTTTCCTCCCGGTACTGGCATAAAACGAAAAGCTCCCTATTAGTCTATAAATCAACTGATCCATTTTCCCGAAAGGAGAACCCCATGGCCCGCAACGTACTCATTACCCTTTGTTATGATGGCTCTGGATATCACGGCTGGCAGGTACAGCAAAATGCGGTTTCTGTGCAGCAGGTATTTCAGGAGGCTTTGTATAAGATCCTTTCGGAGCGCCCTTCTCTGAAAGGGTGTAGCCGCACAGATACTGGCGTCCATGCTCGGGAATTCTGCATCAGCATGCAGCTGGAAAGCAATATTCCCTGTCAGCGGCTGCAAGGGGCTTTGAACCATTTTTTGCCCCCAGATATGGCCGTGCAGGATTGCCGGGAAGTGCCCTTGGACTTTCATGCCCGGTACTCCTGTAAGGGAAAGGAATATGTGTATTCTATCTGGAATCATCCGGTACGCTCTCCTTTTTTGAGGGACCGAGCGCTGCACTACTGGTATCCGCTTGATTTGGAAAAGCTCAACCGGGCCGCGTCTTATTTTCTGGGGAGCCACGATTTTACTTCCTTCTGTACCATAGACAGCCGGGAGCGGGGAGATATGACCCGTACCATTACCAAGTCGGAATGGCATAGAGAAGGAAACTTGGTTACCTATCGGGTAGCGGCAGACGGCTTTCTTTATAATATGGTAAGAATTTTGGTAGGTACCATGCTGCGAGTGGCGCAGGGAAAGTTCCAGGCGGATGATATGCCAAAGATCCTGGCGGCGCTGGATCGAAATCAGGCAGGCCCTACGGCACCTGCCTGTGGGCTTTGTCTAGATCAGGTGTTTTATGATCCCGCAGATCTTGGATAAGAGAATTCCGAGGAAATTTGCTATTTTGAAATGGATAGGGGGCAGAAGCTTTGGATAAGAAAGAAAAAAGCCGTTTCTCTTTTCAGGAGTACGGAGACGATGAAGAGATCAACCTGATAAAGAAGAAAAAGAAGGCGAAAAAAGGGAAAAATAAACAGGGACTCATCCCCCGATGGATATATCGAGTGGGCGTTATCTTGCTGCTGGCTGTATTGGTACTAGTTTGGTGGTTCAATCGGGAAAATCTGACCGTCGAAAATATTTCCGATTGGATTCAAACCCGTGTGGTGGGAATGGGAGTAGGAGACGGTTATCCGGTATCCATCCCCGGCGGAGAGACAGAGGAAGGTAACTTCCTTTCCGTAGATAATGGAGCGGTTTTGGTAAGCAATACGGCGCTTACTGCGTGGAATTCCACAGGCAAGGAGACGATGTCTGTACAGCATTCCTGTAGCCAGCCCGCACTGCGCCAGGCCGGGGGGCGGTATCTGGTGTACAGTATCGGCGGTACCAGCTACCAGATCAACACGCATACACGGAATTTGATAAAGGAAAATACAGAAGAGAAAATATTGGCAGGAGCGATTGCCTCGGAGGGGCGTTTTGCTCTGGCTACCCAGGCTGAGGATTATGCCAGCCACTTGAACGTATATCTTGCAGATGGTTCATTGCAATATGAGTATGACTTTAGTCAGGCGTATGTTACAGCTTTAGCCCTAAATAGTAATGGTTCCCGGGGAGCAGCCGCGGGGATCATGGCCAAAGATGGCGCGATGCTTTCTGTTCTTTATGTTTTTGATTTTAACGAAGAAAAACCCTTATATACCATTACCAGCGAGGATAATATGATTCTGGAGATCCAATGGGGCAGTGATGGTACAGTGGCTGCTGTAGGAGATCGCAAAACAGTTTGGGTGGATACCAACAGTGGAAATGCGGAAGAATACAGCTATAATGGGCAGCAGTTGACTGCTTATGCTATGGATGGAAGTCGGGTGCTTCTTTCTCTTTCCAGCTATTCGGTGTCGGGTGCGTGTACGGTGACAGAATTCCGTGGAAACCCGAAGCCAGTAACCACCATTACAAGCAGTAGTAGTGTGAAATCCCTTTCGCTGTATGGGGAGACGCTTGCTTTACTGGCAGGAGGAAAAGTGAATGCTTATTCCTCCAGTACAGGCGAAGCAGTGGGAAGCTGCGATGCCGGAGGAGATGCACGGGCGATTGCTCTAGGAAATGAAAGCACAGTATACCTGTTGGGGGTTAGCGAAGTGCGGCAATCTTCTTTGGGGTAAAAGCGTTTCGTTAACAGAAAATTTATGGTTGATTTCAGGCTTATGCTTGTTTGAGTTGACAGTTTATGGTATAGTAGTAGCAAGCTGCCAAAACTTTGTTTGTGTATTTGGCGCTCTGAAGGGGGAAAAGATGTGATGGGTATGGCAGCAGATTTTATCTTTATCGCGATTGTATTGATCGCATTGTTCCTTGGATTCAAGCGCGGATTTTTCCGTTCGATGGTAGATCTGATTGGAACTGTGGTGGTTTTGGGAGTATCCATTTGGCTCTCTGGCATAGCCGCGCAGTGGGCTTTTGAAGAGTTTTTCCGTGAACCCATGATCGATCAGATTTCACAGGCTCTGCAAGCCACTTCGGCAGGTGAAGCGGCGGAAGCAGTGGTTGCTGCATTGCCCAGTGTTTTTTCAGGTGCATTGGAACTGTATGGGATCACAGCGGATATGATCAACCAGACGATTACCAATGCGGGAAGTACCGCTGCAGTAGAAGCGGTTGATTTGATGGCTCCCGCGGTGGTTTCCAT
Source organism: uncultured Clostridia bacterium (assembly GCA_944384915.1). Classification (GTDB taxonomy): domain Bacteria; phylum Bacillota; class Clostridia; order Oscillospirales; family Acutalibacteraceae; genus Heritagella_A. The sequence goes on from CALWVH010000147.1 coordinate 26,349, forward strand.
CTTAAAAGCAGTTTTTACGCTGGTACTGTTTATTTTCCTTATGGTAGTAATGCGTATTTTGGCAGGGGCGATTTGTCGTGTGCTTCGGTTGCCTCTTCTGCACCAGTTGGACCAGGGACTAGGAGCCATATTAGGAGGCTTACAGGGCCTGGTAGTTGTTTTTCTTCTTTGTTTTTGTGCCCAGCTGCTGGCGCCGGTTTCTTCTCCGTGGCTTCGGGAAATGATAGAAGGTTCCCGGGTATGCGCTTTGTTTGCGGGGTGGATCGGATAAGCAGGCAATGGGCCTGTTGAAAAAGGAAATGTTTGGAATGAAAGAGGATGCTGTTACGTGAATCAAAATAATATCAGAAAAAATCAGAACTGGACTATCCCCAATCTGCTTTCGGTACTGCGGATTTTGGTGATTGCCCCGTTTGCGTACTTTTTTCTCCACGATCAACTGTTGTGGGCAGTGGTTATGCTGGCGTTTTCCGGTCTTAGTGACCTATTTGATGGAATGATCGCCAGAAAATTTAACCAGATCACTGAGTTGGGGAAAATGCTGGACCCTCTGGCGGATAAACTTACTCAGGGTACGATTGCCATTTGCTTGGCAGTAAAGCACCCTTTGCTGATCCCGATTTTGGCGATCTTTGTCCTTAAAGAGTTGGGGATGCTCATTGGCGGGTGTATTCTTCTGAAAAAGAAGAAGCGGCCTTGTGCTGCACAGTGGTATGGCAAGGTAGCGACTTTTATGTTTTATATCTCCGCTGTGATTATTGTGGTAATGGAAGGGGTCTTCCACCTTTACACCACCACGGCTACTATTGTTGCCTATGTGTTGCTGGGAATCACTGCTGCTTTTATGATCTATGCCATGGTGCGGTATTTCCAGATTTTTCTTCAGTTGCTGCATTCTGATGATCCCAAGGATGGTCTGGATATCAACAAAGAAATCAAAGCTACTAAAAAATAGGGCTTCAATCGAATAAGAAGATCAGAGCCTTCCGATTTTGTCGGAGGCTGCCTCCTGATTACAGGAAAAAACCGTCCAATTCAGCCGCAGGACGGTTTTGGCGTATATAGACTGCCTGCGGCGGCAGAGATTGGAAATTTGGTATGTTAATGTGTTCAAGATGCCACAAACGGCCTGCTGTGGTGTTTATTTCCCAGTCTATGGATACCGCCAACAGCCAGGGACTCTGCCTGGTGTGCGCTAAAGAACTGGGTATCAAGCCGGTAAACGACCTGATGGAGAAAATGGGTATTACCGAAGAACAGCTGGAGGCTATGACGGAGGAAATGAATGGCCTGATGGCAATGGAAAATGGTTTTGGTGAAGATGGTCAAGAGGGGGACGAAGAAGGATTTACCCCCGGCGGAGCCGCTACCTTCCCTTCGTTTTTGCAGAATATCTTTCCGGGTATGGGGCAGAATCCGGCCCCAGAGAATGGTGCTGCGCAAAAGGCTCCGGAGCGGGATAAAAAAGCTCCTAAAAAGAATAAACGTAAGCACATTGCAGCTTACTGCACCGATCTCACTGCAAGAGCCCGTTCTGGGGAATTGGATGCTATTATTGGCCGGGAGCGGGAAATTGACCGGGTGATCCAGATTCTTTCTCGGCGTACTAAAAACAACCCCTGCCTGATTGGCGAACCTGGCGTGGGCAAAACTGCTATTGCCGAGGGGTTGGCCCAGCGTATTGCAGCAGGAAATGTACCGGCAAGATTGAAGAAAAAGGAAATCCAGCTATTGGATTTGACTGCTTTGGTAGCCGGTACCCAGTTCCGCGGCCAATTTGAAAGCCGCATTAAGGGCTTGGTAGACGAAGTGAAGGCCGACGGTAATGTGATCTTGTTTATTGACGAGGTGCATAATCTGGTAGGGGCCGGAGACGCAGAGGGTTCTATGAATGCCGCCAACCTGTTAAAGCCCGCTCTTTCCCGAGGGGAGATCCAGGTGATCGGCGCCACCACCTTTGCCGAGTACCGCAAGCACATCGAAAAGGATGCCGCTTTGGAGCGCCGGTTCCAGCCGGTAACAGTGGCGGAGCCCTCCATCAAGGATACCGAAGAAATGTTGGAAGGCATCAAGGAATATTACGAGAATTACCATCGGGTACAGGTGCCGCAGGCGATTGTTCGCCGCACAGCAGTACTGGCGGAGCGGTATATCAATGACCGGTTCCTGCCGGATAAGGCTATCGACCTTTTGGACGAAGCCTGTGCCTGTGCAGCTTTGCAGAACCTCCCTATGGCAGAGTATGACACCGTCATGTTCCAACTGGAGAAAATGAAGGAGCAGGAGGCAGAACTCACCGCCGATGGGGTGGAGCCGGACTACGAAAAACTAGCGGAGACCCGTTATGAGATTGCCCGGATGGAAAAACAGGCAGAGGAGCTGGCTCCTGCCGCTCAGGCTGCCCAGGTAGAGGAAAAAGATCTGGCCAAGGTCATCGAGCTTTGGACGGGAATCCCCGCCAGCCGCATCCAAGAGAGCGAGCTGAATAAGTTGGCCAATTTGGAAGATCGGCTGAGCCAGCGGGTTATCGGTCAAAAGGAGGCAGTGGATGCCCTGTCTGCTGCTATCCGCCGCAGCCGGGTGCAGATCAGTCCCCGTCGCCGTCCCGCTTCCTTTATTTTTGTGGGCCCCACCGGCGTGGGTAAAACCGAGCTGGTGAAGGTGCTGTCTCAGGAACTGTTTGACACCCCGGAGACGCTTATCCGGCTGGATATGTCCGAATTTATGGAAAAGCACTCGGTGAGCCGTATCATTGGTTCTCCTCCCGGATATGTGGGATACGATGAGGCTGGACAGGTAACAGAAAAGGTGCGCCGCCGTCCCTATTCGGTGCTCTTGTTTGACGAGATCGAAAAGGCCCACCCGGATGTGATGAACATCCTGCTGCAAATCTTGGATGAGGGTCACATCACGGATGCTCACGGGCGGAACGTAAACTTTGAAAACACTGTGATTGTTATGACCTCCAATGCTGGCAGTGAGCGTAAAGAGTCTGCGCTGGGCTTTAACCGCAGTGAAGCAGATGCCAGTCGTGAGAAGGCCATGAAGGCCCTGTCCGAGTTCCTGCGTCCGGAATTTTTAAGCCGTATTGACGAGGTGATTGTATTCCGGCCTCTGGATGTGGATGATTATACCCAGATCGCCAAGCTGCTAATGGAGGAATATGTAGGCTCTTTGAAGGAGCGGGGGATTACCTTTACCTACGACGACAAGGCAGCTCGTTGGCTGGCGGAACATTCTATTGGTGGCAAGAGTGGCGCCCGTGATCTGCGCAACTTGATCCGCCGAGAGGTGGAGGACCGGTTGGCATCTGCCATTGTTAACCAGGGGGATGGGGCCTTGTCCGCAGTAGCAATTACAGCAGATGAAACTGGTTTAAAAATGCAGACCCTGTAATACCGTATTCCTATATACAATCTAATGTCAAAGGTCAACAGCCCGATCCTGGTAGAAATCAGGATCGGGCTGTTTTATGTTTGTTTTTATTGAAAGAAGGACAGGAAAAAGCAAAGTTTACAATTTAGACAAGAATTCCGGTAGCGTTTGCGTTACAATAGTTTTAGCACTCGAGCACGATAAGTGCTAAATATAAAAACGTGAGGTTGATATTCCATGGAAATGAAGCAGTTTCAAGCAGAATCCAAACGTCTGTTGGACATGATGATCAATTCCATCTATACCCATAAGGAGATCTTTCTCCGGGAGCTGATCTCCAATGCCAGCGACGCTATTGATAAGCTCTATTACCGCGCCCTCAAGGACGGCGATACCGGCCTGAATCGGGATGACTTCTCCATCACCATTGCCGCAGATAAGGACAAGCGTACCTTGACTATCACAGATAACGGCGTGGGCATGACAAGAGACGAACTGGATAATAACCTGGGTGTTATCGCTAAGAGCGGCTCGTTGAACTTTAAAAAGGAAAATGAGAAACAGGAAGACATTGATATTATCGGCCAGTTTGGCGTGGGCTTTTACTCTGCCTTTATGGTCAGCGACGATGTAACGGTGGAAAGCCGCGCCTATGGCAGCGATGAAGCCTGGAAGTGGCACTCTACGGGTGCAGAGGGATATACCATCGAGCCCTGTGAGAAGGACAGCCACGGTACCATTATTACCCTGCACATTAAGGAAAACTCCGAAGAGGAGAACTACGACGAGTATCTGGACCAGTACCGCCTGCGCTCTATTGTAAAGAAATACTCCGATTATATTCGTTATCCCATCCGTATGGACGTGGAAAAGAGCCGTCCCAAGGAGAAGCCTGAGGGAGCTGATAAAGATGCTCCTATGGAGTTCGAAACTTATACAGAGACAGAGACCCTCAACAGTATGGTACCTATCTGGCGCAAAAATAAGAGTGAAGTTACCGACGAGGAGTACAACAACTTCTACAAAGAGAAGTTTATGGACTGGCAGGATCCCATCCGGGTAATCCGTACTCATGCAGAGGGCGCCGCTACCTACGATGCTCTGCTGTTTATCCCCGCCAAGGCCCCTATGGATTTCTACACCCGTGAGTATGAGAAGGGCCTCCAGCTGTATTCTAACGGCGTAATGATTATGGAAAAGTGCGCCGACTTGCTGCCGGACTATTTCAGCTTTGTCAAGGGCCTGGTGGATTCTCAGGATCTGTCTTTGAACATCAGCCGTGAGATGCTCCAGCATGACCGCCAGCTCAAGCTCATTGCTGGCCGTCTGGAAAAGAAGATCAAATCTGAGCTGGAGTCCATGCTCAATAATGACCGGGAAAAATACGAGGAATTCTATAAAGGGTTTGGCCTCCAGTTGAAATATGGTATGTATGCTGATTATGGTATGCATAAGGATGTGCTGAAAGATCTGGTGCTGTTCTACTCTTCCAGCGAGGAGAAGCTGGTGACTCTCAAAGAGTACGTCAGCCGTATGAAGGAAGGCCAGACCAGCATTTACTATGCCTGCGGCGACGCTGTAGAGCGTATTGCCAAGCTGCCTCAGACGGAAATGCTGAAGGATAAGGGCTATGAGATTTTGTACCTCACCGATAATGTGGATGAATTTGCCCTGAAGATGCTGGATAAATACGACGAAAAAGATTTCAAGAACATTTCTTCCGACGATCTGGGCTTGGAAACCGAGGAGGAAAAGAAAGAAGCCGAAAAGCAGGTCGAGGATAATAAGGGCTTGTTGGATTTCATGACCGAAGCTCTGGACGGCAAGGTAAAAGCTGTGCGTCTCTCTCAGCGTTTGAAGAGCCATCCGGTGTGCATCTCCTCCGAGGGCGCTATTACCCTGGAGATGGAAAAAGTGCTCAACGCTATGCCCGCCACCGAAAAGGTTCAGGCACAGCGGGTGTTGGAGCTTAACGCCAACCATCCTATTTTTGCAAAACTCACCCAGCTGTTTGAAAACGACCAGGAAAAGCTCAAAACTTATTCCCAGCTTCTGTATACCCAGGCTATGATGATCGAGGGCTTCCCAGTGGAGGACCCGGTAGCGTTCTGCAACCAGATCTGTGAACTGATGGAAGGCTGATAATCCTTGCTAAAAAGTTCCCGGAAACGTGTTTTTTCGGGAACTTTTTTATGAGATGCGGTAATTGGTTAAAAAGATGTTTCGAACGGTAACAAAGGTGTAATAAGGAAAACAAAAAAATGACAATTTGCCCGGGCATATCGACAAAATTCGCAGGGTATGGTAGTATATGAGTACTAACCCTATTTTATGGTAACTACTGTGTTTTGCATCAAAGGGAGATTGTCAAATGAAACCAAAAAGATACCGTTATACCTATCATTCCAATCGCCGTGCCAGACAACGCCGGCATTTTCTAATTGTCAGTATAGGAATCGTTTCTGTGGCTGCTATTGTTTCTGCCGCCATTTTTATAGGGGGAAAGCTGGTGCCCATTTCTCAGTCGGAGAAAGAGCCAGATCCGACCCCCAGCACTTCTGAATCCGGGCCGCCTCCTGCTGGAACAGGGGACCAGTCGGAGTCTTCTGAGACAGAAAGCGGGACATCTTCTGAAGAAGAGAGTTCCACTTCTTCAGAGATCCAGGTTTCTGTAGATCCCAATGGTCCTGATTACCAGAAAAAGTATCCGGATTTGTACGTAACGGATCGCCCTAAAATGCATGTTTTAGAAAACGGAGATAAGACGGTCTATCTTACTTTTGACGATGGTCCCAGTGATTTGACAGAGCCGCTGCTGGATATTTTGAAAAAGTACGACGCCAAGGTGACTTTCTTTAATTGTTGCCAATCCGATTATCAGGATAAATATTCTTCTCTGATGAAGCGCTGCGTAGAGGAAGGGCATACCGTGGCCGTACATACCTACTCGCACGTGATGAAGGATGTTTATGCTTCTGTTGACGCCTATCTGGACGACTTTTATAAGATGTATAAGCATATCGAAGAAGTCACCGGACAAAAACCCGCTAATTTCTTCCGCTTTCCTGGTGGAAGCATGAACGGCTATAATGCCCAGGTACGAGACGATATCATTAAGGAAATGACCCGTCGCGGCTTTATTTATTACGATTGGGACGGCGATTCCGGTGATGCCAGTGGCGGTAATGTAAGCGGTGCTACTATTTATGCCAACACCATGGATGCGATTCGCCGGGATTGCGATATCATCCTCATGCACAATGTTTTTGGAAAAGAGAATACCCTGTCTCAAGTGGAGAACATTCTGCGGGATGCTCAGGCAGAGGGGTATACCTTTGAAGCGTTGGACGGTACACTGGACCCCACCCACGGATATCTGATGACCAATAAGGAATTTATTTCGGCTGCATTAGACAGCCCCTTGATCCAGCTTTCCGATTGGCGTATGGAAAAGGAAGGAAAGAAAACCACTCCGTAAAAACAATATTTTATAAAGAGTCAGGGTGCGGGAGAAATCTCCCCACCCTGATGTTTCTGTGTGTTGAGAAAGAAATTTGCATTTTTTCTTTGCCGCCGCTATAATATTAAACAAATGTCCAGCCGGGATGGGGCTGGAAAGATAAAAGAGGTATGTAAATGAAAATATATGAGAATCTAATTCTGGATGAAGAGCGGGCTCTGTATGGCATTCACAATGCGATAGTGCGCGCCTGCCAGTTTGAAGGTCCCGCAGATGGAGAGTCCGCGTTGAAAGAATGCGGAGATATTGCAGTAGAGAACTGCAATTTTCTGCTTCGATACCCCTTGTGGCATGTAAACGGTGGTAAAATGTCACGTTGCCGCTTAGGAGAAACCTGTCGGGCTGCTTTGTGGTATGACCAGGATATGACTCTTTCGGATTGTACGCTGAATGGTATCAAAGCCTTGCGGGAATGTGACCGGATGGTATTAGAACGCTGTCATGTGGAGTCCTCTGAATTTGGCTGGTTCTGCCGTAATCTGATTTTGCAGGATACAGAGCTTATTTCGGAATACCCATTTTTACAGTGTAGCGATATGGAAATCCAGAATTTGCAGATGAAAGGAAAGTATTCCTTTCAATATGTAAAAAATGTGGTAATCCGCAATTCTGTGTTGGATACCAAAGATGCCTTTTGGCATAGCCAAAACGTGACGGTTATGGATAGCGTGGTAAAAGGGGAATATCTGGGATGGTATTCTCATGGATTAAAGCTGATTCGATGCAAAATTATCGGTACCCAGCCTTTGTGCTATGCCAAGGGTCTGGTGCTGGAAGATTGTGAAATGGTGGACTGCGATCTTTCTTTTGAAAACAGCGAGGTAATGGCCGATATCAAGGGAGAGATTCTGAGTGTAAAGAATCCCGCTGGGGGACATATTACTGCCGACCATATCGGAAAAGTGATTTTGGATGAGTATTGCTGTCAGGAGCATCCATGTGTGATTAGCCAAAGACAACCATAAGGAAACTTTTACATGCATCTTGCAAATGACGGGAGTTTGCAGTATGATTATATCTTGTAATCTGGTGTAAACGCCGGAACAGAGGGTACCTGTACAGCTCCGGCAAATCCGGGGCTGTTTTATTTTTTGAAAAGGAGCTGCTTCCTATGACGATCAATGAAAAAATTGCCGTTTTGCGTAGTGAAATGGCCAAGGCCAATGTGGATGCGCTGGTGATCCCCACCAGTGATCCTCATATGAGCGAATACATTCCCGAGGCATGGAAAGCCCGTAAGGAATTTTCCGGATTTACGGGTTCTGCCGGTACACTGGTAATCACCAAAGAAGAAAGCGGGCTTTGGACCGATGGCCGGTATTTTATCCAGGCAGAGGGACAACTTTCTGGCAGTGAAATCAAGCTGTTCCGGATGCGGGAAAAGGGCGTGCCCACCGTGGAGGAATATCTGGCCGATACCCAGGCTGGCAAAACGGTTGCAGTGGACGGCGCTATCTATCCTGCTTCCAGCGGATTGATGCTACAGGAAAAGCTGGAAAAAGTGGGGGCTTCTCTGGTCAGCGAAGATCTGGTCATGCCGGTATGGCAGGGACGTCCTGCACTGCCCCACACTCCTGCCTATGTGCTGGATGTAAAATATGCCGGCCTTTCTCCCAAGGAGAAGCTGGAACAGGTGCGCGAAAAGCTGGCAGAAAAGAACGCAGACGCCCAGCTGTACAGCACTTTAGATTGCGCCAACTGGCTTTCCAATGTTCGTGCTTCGGATATTGCCTATAACCCCTTCGCCACTTCTTATGTGCTGGTGTTGAAGGATGAGGCCCGGTTGTATCTGGATGAGGATCGACTGAGCGCGGAAGATATTGCCTATTTGAAGGAAACCTTTGTACTGCGTCCCTACAATGCCATTACAGAAGACCTTTCCGGTGATCTTGGAGGCGCGAAGATGCTGGTAAATAAGGCTGGCATCAGTTATGATAATCTGCTGTGCCTGATGAAGAATGACACAGTTTCTATCGTATATGGCAGCGATGTGGTAACTGCCCTCAAGGGTGTAAAGAATCCCACCGAGCTGAAAAATATCCGTCAGGCCCATGTGTGGGATGGCGTTGCTTTGGCTAATTTCTGGGTCAAGCTGCAAAAGCGTATGGATGCAGGGGAGACAGTAAACGAATACGATGTATGCGTCATGCTGTCTGCGGAGCGTGCCAAGATGCCGGAAAACAGAGGGGATAGCTTTGACACCATTGCTGGTTATGGCCCCAACGCTGCTATGATGCACTATGGCCCCACTGCGGAGAAATCCGACGTCCTGCAAAAGAAGGGCTTTTTGCTCATCGATTCCGGCGGACAGTACCTCACCGGCACTACCGATGTGACCCGTACCTTTGTGATGGGTCCCATTACAGAAGAGGAAAAAATCGATTTTACCCGCGTGCTCAAGAGCCATATCCAACTGGCCATGGCAGTGTTCCCGGAGGGCACCAAGGATGGAATGTTGGATTGCCTTGCACGGCAACAGGTATGGAAGTATGGCTTGGATTATCGTTGCGGCACCGGTCATGGCGTAGGCTTCTTTGGCGGCGTCCATGAAGGTCCTCAGAATTTCAGCCAGCGTTCTTCCGGCGAGCTGAAAGTAGGTATGACCATCACCAATGAACCCGGCCTGTATATGGAGGGCAAATACGGTATCCGTACCGAAAATATGTTGGAAGTGGTGTTCTGGAAAGAGACAGAGTATGGCCGTTTCCTGAAAATGGAGCCCCTCACGCTGTTCCCCATTGACCGCAAGGCTATCGATGTAGAGATGATGACGCAGGAGGAACTGGATTATCTCAACGCATACCATCAGCAGGTGTACAAGGCTTTGGCTCCCCATGTAGAGCCGGAGACCCTTTCCTGGTTGGAAGAAGCCTGCCGTCCCCTATAAAAGCTAAATCGTATAAGACCGGCTGTGCTTTTTGCATGGCCGGTTTTTATTTTCCCTGAATTCTTGCCACTATATCAAAATAAGAATATAATAAATGCAGAAAACTGTAAAAGGAGGGCGTAAAATGTATTGTCATCAATGCGGCAGCTTTAATCCTGATGACTCTAATTTTTGCGAAAAATGCGGGGCATCACTCAAAGATACGCCAAATGTCTTTGTCCCTGCTGCGGCAGCAACCAACGTGCCAAAAGAAAAGAGAGGAAAGCACAAGGTCCATCCTCTGGTTTGGATTTTGATCGTGGTCATCGTGTTGGGAGGGATTGGAGCCGGCCTTTATGCTGGCCTCTCTTCTCAGACCAGCAATTCTTTTCAGGAGCAGCTCTCTTTGGGAGAAAAATATTTGCAGGAGCTCAAGTATGAGGATGCTATTGTCGCTTTGAACCGTGCTATTGAGATCGATCCTAAAAATGAAAAGCCCTATTTGCTGTTGGCTCAGGTCTATATTGCGCAGGAGGATTATGATTCAGCAGTAACGACCTTGGAGCAAGGCCTAGAAGCCACTAGCGGCAATCAGGAGATCGCTGATAAGCTGGACGAAGTGAAAGAGATGCTCTCGCAGGATGAGGAACCCCAGGCAGAGCCTTCTCCCTCTCCTTCTCCTACACCAGTGCCGACGGATACGGCTACCGCATCTTTGCAGCGGGAAGACCATTCTATCAAAAATGAGGATGGAGAGGTAATCGTAAAATATTATTACGATAAACTAGTGTTAGAGGAGAGCCGTCCCGAATTTTCGGCAATCAATGAGCTGGCACAGCAGGCATGCAATGCATTCTTTGAGGAATTATCACCAGAAGATATCTCTACCGAAATGGCTTCTCCGGAATATCCGTTTTTGAATACCGCAGATGGGGAGATCACCTGTAACCAAGGAGGAATTATCAGTGTCAGAGTGCAAGCTACCTGGTATATGGGCGGTGTGCAGAATATCAATTTCTCCGGTCTGAACTTCGATTTGGAGACAGGGGAAGAATTGAAACTGACGGATGTGTTCTCTATGGATGAAGAATCCACACTTCAATATTTGCGGGAACAATCTGTCCAGTATATCGAAGAGAATCCCGATTACAGCTGGTGGAGCGATGATATCCAGGATGCCAAACAGGTGATCAGCGAATACACCTTAGACCAATATGACTTTTATATTCAGGACGATGCGGTATACCTTTGCTATCCCACCTATGCCTTGGGGCCGGGTGCTATGGGGCCGGTTGTGATTGCTTGTCCCATCCAGTAATACAGAAAAAGCCCGCTGCATAACTGGCAGCGGGCTTTTAATAATATCTCCCCTTTTTTAAAAGCATGAGCAGCATCAAATAGGCGCTTACCAGCAGTAGGGTAAAGTTATACCGGGAGCGCAGCAGCACCAAAAATCCCAAGATTCCTAACGGCAGCAGGGGGAGAAAGGAAACCGCATTGGTGAGCTTTTCCGCAGTAGATACCGGTAAACGGCGGCACAGGGCCGCATACAGCGCCTGCCCGCCGTCTAACGGGGCTACCGGCAAAAGATGAAAAGCGGCCAGTAAAGCATTCACGGCCAGCAGCCGGAAAACTGGCGCCGAAGGGGCCAGCAGCTGCCAAGGAAGCAAAAGGAGAAATGCCGCCATGTTGGCCAGGGGCCCTGCAAGGGCAATGAGCACATCGGCAAAATAGCTTTTACCGGAGCGCTTTTCCTCCAAAATCTCCATGCCAAAGACTCCCAGACGCACACATACGGCAGGAACCCCCAGCGCTTTCATGCACAACAAATGGCCAGTTTCATGAAATAGGGCGGCCAGTGCGCCGGAAATACACACGCCGCTGCGGTCTGCCAGAAGAAGGAGCCCTGCCGCAGCGGCAAATCCAAAGTGTAGTTCCACCCGGCACCGTCCCAGAGTAAAGGTAATCATTCACCCGTGATGCGAGAGATCAGCTGGGCGCCAGCAGCTTCTGCCGCTTTTTCCCACTCTTCCTCTGCTACCAAAGACTGCTGGGAGATCTCATGATACCAGTCCCGCACAGTCTCATATACTGGCCCACCCATAAAATGGAGCAGCAGCGCCGCCGCCAAAATCAAGGCACAGGCAGAAATCTGGATGAGAATCACTTTTGCCCCCGGAGACCGATGGCTTTTCCCGGAGGCCGGGGCAGGAGCCGAAGCGGTCTCCGGGATGTTTTTTACGTTCCGTTCCAATGAAGCCCCTCCCGTATCACAGGATAATGCAGATCAGGCCGCTGCATCCATCGTTGATGATTCGCTCAATGGTTTCCCGCAGCTTGCCTCGGGCGTCCTCCGGCATCCGATACAGCTTGTTGTGCAGCCCTTCGTTTACCAGCTCGTGGAGGGATTTCCCAAAGATATTGGATTCCCAGATCTTGCCCGGGCTTTCCTCAAACTCCTTGAGCAAATACATCACCAGCTCTTCCGACTGCTGCTCTGACCCTACAATGGGGGTGAGTTCGGTGCAGATCTGGGTGCGCATCATGTGAATGGAGGGGGCGGCGGCTTTTAGCCGAATGCCATATTTGCTGCCCTGGCGAATGATTTCCGGTTCCTCCAGGGTGAGCTCGTCAATGTCCGGCATGACAATACCGTAGCCTGTTTCCCGTACATCGTCATAGGCCTGCCGAATCTTTTCATATTCCTTTTTCATGGCGGAAAGTTCCTGTAGTGAGCGGAACAGTGCTCCCTCGTCATGGATCTCAATACCGGTCTTTTCTCCCAAAATCCGATAGAACAGGGAGGAGGGGGTCTGAAGAGCAATCTTTGCCAGCCCGCTGCCCAGCTCAATGGAGCCCAGTTCTGCGCTTTGGATATACTCGCATTTCCGGATATCCTCCAGCATCCCGGAGACTTCCCGTACCCGGGAGATCTTTGTACCGGCTTCCCGCAGGGCGGTAAAGACGCTTTCCCGCAGCCAGTGCCCCTTTTCCAGGGAAGAGATCCACCGGGGCATTTCCAGGCGGATCTCCCGCACAGGAAATTCATAGAGAATCCGGGAGAGGATAGCGCGGATGGCCTCTTCATCCAGTTCCAGACAGTTGACAGGCAATACCGGCACCCCATATTTTTGACTAAGCTCCCCGGCCATCTGAGTACTGGCAGGGGAGAGGGGCTCCATGCAGTTGAGGAGCACCACAAAGGGCTTGCGGATCTCCTGCAATTCCCGAATTACCCGCTCTTCTGCTTCTTCATACTCTTCCCGGGGGATTTCACTGATACTGCCATCGGTGGTGATGACTAGCCCAATGGTGGAGTGCTCGGTAATAACCTTTTTGGTGCCGATCTCTGCCGCCATATTAAAGGGGATAGGTTCCTCATACCAGGGGGTCATGACCATCCGGGGCTGATCGTTTTCAATATATCCCAAAGCGCTGGGGACGATATAGCCCACGCAGTCGATCATCCGCACGGAAAAGGCGGCGGAATCGTCAATGCGCACCGTCACGGCCTTTTCCGGGATAAATTTGGGCTCTGTAGTCATAATGGTGCGTCCCGAAGCGGACTGGGGCAGTTCATCCACCGCCCGGTCCCGCTGGTAATCGGATTCCATATGAGGGATAACGATGGCATCCATAAACTTTTTGATAAAGGTGGATTTTCCTGTGCGCACCGGGCCTACCACTCCTATGTAGATGTCGCCGTTGGTGCGCCGGGAAATGTCAGTGTAGATGTTTCTTTCTTCCATTTTCTAACCATGCCTTTCCGCGCCCGCCTGCCGCAACCGGCGGGAAGCTGCAAAATGTATCCGCAGAGCCTGCGGGAGAATCAACGATAAAAGATGCTGGGTTACTGAGCAGTGAGCAAAAGCATCTGGCCTTCTGTAAGCCCTGCTTCCGGGTCAGAGAGGCCGTTTTCTTCACACAAGGATTGCAGCGAGACGCCGTGGCTCCGGGCGATATCCCATAGGGATTCATTCTCGCAGGCATAATACAGGCAGAGGATTCCCTGACCTTCATTTTTGCACCGGCTCTCATCCCCGTGAATGCCAGAGACCGCTTTGATAGATGCCGTGTGAGAGGCAGTGCCCCATATGCTGATTTCCGCTGTGATCTCCATACTGCTGTTTCCGGTAATCCGGTATCCCAGCCCCTCCACCTGGGCCCAGCAGGACACTCTGCAGCCGTCGCCGCCGTTCCAAGGACGATTGAGAGAAAAGTCTGCCATTTTTTCCACATAGAAGGGAACCCCTTGACTGTCGGCTGCCAGGATACACAGATTCATTTTTCCGGAAAAACGGAGCTGGCCGTCCTGTACCTCTCCGGAAACTGTCAGAATCTCGTTCCATACATCCAGCACTCGAGCCACAGCTTCCCCTGTATCCACCGCCGTTTTTTGGATCACACTTTCCTGTATCAACTCGTCAAGACACCCGACCTGTAGCTGGTTGTAGTCCAGATCTGTTTCGTACCGGGTAGAATAGGCATCCGTAATAAAGGTAAGCTCCTCGTCTCGGTAAGCACAGGCAAAAGCGCTCACCCGGATATCTGCTTCTAGCCGCATGGCTTCGCCGCTGGTATCACTGCGAATCTGTAAAGCGTGATCTACCGTTTCCATATGCAGGCTGCACCGACAATCCTCCTCTGCGCCTCCACAGTCCACCATCTGGCTAAAGGGGATCTCAAAATCCATGGTCTCCAATGCACCATCCTCCAAAGCGGAAGAGTACAGCACTTCCAATCGAACGATGCCTTTTGCCAGCAGCTTACCGGAAACCGGACGGAAATCCTGTAGGATACAGCAGGCCCGGCTGCGTAGGATGGCTTCTACTGGCGGTTTGCCTGGATTTACTTCCAACATTTCCGAGATGGTAAACTGCTGTTCGCCCAAACCGGCAAGGGTACTGGCGGAACGGCTCTCCCGTTTTTGCTCCAGTTCTTCTTCGGCAGCACAGGTGCAAATCTGCTGGCTGTTAGGCTCCACCACCAAAGCACATACCGAAAAAGCACCGTGAATATCCAGCCTGCGGGGGCTGGTGGCGCGGCAGTTGACGTATTCTACCCGAGCTGTTACCCGGGCCGCGCCAGAGACGGACGGTTCTCGCAGAGTAATTACCGAAGAGAAGCCACTTTCTGTTTCACAGCACCGCACCGTATCCTCCCGGGAGTCCAGATACAGCACCCGCACCCGAACGGTACCTTCGGTTTCCAGCCGGTCGCCGTTTAGAGAATGGCTAGAGATGCAGGGCATTACCTGGCATTTTAAGATGCGTTGGATATCCGGGCAATAATCCGGCAGACTGATGTCCAGATCCAGTGACTGTTCCTGGCAGCCATCAAAGAGAATGGTGCTGTCAGTATATTCCGCTCGTTTCAATGTATACTCCATAGCTTTGTCTCCTTCTTCTGGTTTTCTATCTCATGTCTATGAGGGGACAGGCGGGAATATGACGAAAGAAAAACAGAAAAAAGCCGCCCCATTTTAGGGCGGCCCTCCTATGTTCCAAGTGATTATTCTTCCACCTGACGGTGGATGCCGAACATCCGTCTCAAGCAGAAACCAATAAACCCGGAACCTTTCATAACAACGATTTTCATAGCAGCCCCATCCTTTCTAACAGCAATTCAGCAGCGGCGTGCCAGAGTAATCCCTAGCGCCACGATAATAACAGCAGTGAGAAACAGCACCAGCTCAATAGGGCAGAAACAGGCCACTGCCAGCCCCAGCCCAAAGGTCACCGCGTGCATTCCACGGCACCTGGCAAATTTGGCGCAGGCGTCGGCACAACGTATCTTTCCCATTGGGAACCACCCCCTTTTCTGTACCGGTCACTCCATACTATACTGGACAAAGAAAAAATGTGCATGGAAATGCTTGAAAATGTAGAGATAAAAATAAGGGCTTGTCACCTGCAAGTTGCAGTGAACAAGCCCTTTGGGATATCAATATAAAAATGAAGGAATCGTATGTTTCATTCCTCAAAGCTGGAAATGACTTCTTTTGCTTTTTCGGGGTCGCTGCTGACACAAAGGATTATAGTATCCCCGTCTACTTGGATAACTGCCTTTTCCAATTTGGGCATTTCCTCCGGGACATAATCCTGAAAACTAGCTTTTTGATTCTCTACCCGTTTTTCTGCGGCCTCCTGTACTGTTTTGGCGTCCTTTTCATCCTTTACCCGCCAAACGCTAACCTCATCTGCCAAGGCTCCGCCAGTGCCTACATAGACGGCCTGTTCTTCTAAAATCTCGCCATCCAACTTATACAGACGATTTGCAGCGTCTTCCGGAAGCTGATTCAGGGGATATTCAAAAGAAAGGGAGTCCATGAGTTTTTGTGCCACCTCATCTGTAGGGGCGGTAATGGTTTTGCTGCCTGTCTGGGAACAACCGGAAAATAGAGTAAGCGCCATAAGAATAGCGGCAGCTGATGCAGCAATGCGTTTCATTTTCATAGTGTTTTATCTCCTTTTTGGTATCAGCAATGCTCGCGCAAATACTGTACCCATACTTTACAATAATCCATATTGGGATGCACTCCATCGGGAGAAGCGGAATCTTCCAAGGTTCCGTCTTTTGTGACCATAGAGGCATAAACGTCTACGTAATGAACGCCCTTTTCCTCTGTTAATTCTTTTAACATGGAATTGTATTCCACAATACGTTCATTGGTTACGCCATAGAGATTTTTATCGGAGCGCTCTTTAGAAACTGGAAACAGGGATTGCACATAGATTTCCATATCGGGATTTGCATTTAGCAGCGTGTCGATGATTTTTCCATAGTCCTCTATAAACACATCGCTATAAGACCATCCCAATTCATTAAGGCCAAACATTAAGAAAACCTTATCATAACCACCGGCAATCACTTCATCCATAATAGGAGCAGTGCCATCTATGGTAGTTTTCGTAAATACAGTGGATACAGTCAGCCCGGTTTTAGCATAAAAATCTGCATTATCAATAATTCCGTACATGTTTAAATCTTCCAGCATGGAGTTCCCAACAAAGGCTGAATTTTCAAAGCAGCTATTGTCATTGCTAGTTTCAGAAGCAGTGCTGCTTTCTGAAGAGGGGGTCTCTGTGGGGGATGGTGTAGAGGTGGGCTGTGTTGTTGGCTCTACAGTGGGAGCGACAGAAGATTGAGATTCAGATACGGAAGAAAGTTCAGAGGATTCTGTTTCAGAAGGTGCCTGACAAGCAGAAAGCAAGAGGCAGGAAAGGATCACAGCGGCAAAAATTCCTGGTTTGTACGGACGCATAAAAAGCACAGCCTTTCGTCTGGAAAAATAAGGATCTCCCTTGAGGGAGACTATAATAAGTATACATAAAAAAGTTTCGATAAAATTCTTTAAAGGCAAAATAATAATGAAATTCTGATAACAAAATAGTTACAAATGGTAACATGTTATGGTAACATATTTAGGAACACACATGGAGAAACCTTGACAAAGGAAATGGAAAACGATAAATTGAAAAAAAGAAATGAATGGAGTGGAACGTGTGAAACTACTTGTGATTGATGGACAGGGCGGAGGAATCGGCAGCGGCCTTGTGGAACAACTTCGGCAGGCGGAGTTGCCGGAGGTAGAAATTCTGGCAGTTGGCGCCAATGTGATGGCAACGTCAGCCATGCTGCGGGCGGGAGCCCACACCGGAGCTACTGGTGAAAATGCTGTGATCTTTAACAGCGCCCGGGCAGATCTGATTTTGGGGCCTATCGGTATTATTATGGCCAATGCTATGATGGGAGAGATCACCCCCGCTATGGCAGCGGCAGTGGCTTCTAGTGAAGCAAAAAAGCTGCTTATCCCTATTACCAAATGTGCCCGGGTGGTGGGGGTGGAACCCAAGCCCATGCAAGCGTATATCGCCGAAGCGGTGGCTCAAGCAAAATTACTGGCAGCAGAAAAATAAGAAAAAACAAAAACCTCGGAGAAAAGTATCCAGAAAGCCTTTCTCCGAGGTTTATTATATCCGGCAGTTTATTTTTTTACGCCGGACAAAAGATAGAATTCCTCTGTATCTGCTAGGATATCCAGTTGAAAATCGTTTTCCCAAACTGTCGCTTCTTCCTGTACTGGACGCAGGGGTACCGAGACCGCCTGGGCTCCCTGATGATGGCGGCTGTTGATAGTTTCCCGGCTCTCGCTGTGGGCAATTAGGAACCTTCCGCCAGGACGCAGCAAAGAGGAGAGTTTTTTTACCAGGTTCTCTTTGTCGGGAGAATGGGGATAGGCGCTGTAAATGGTGGCAACGTCAAAGTTGGTTTCCTCCACATCAAAGAGGTCCATGGCTTCCAGACGTACCCGCGGGTCGTGGAATTTCCCTTTGGCAATGCGGATCATCTCCGGGGAAAAATCCACTGCCAGCACCAGAGAAGGTTCCCGGGCCAGCAGCTCCGGGATAAATACGCCGGTACCGCAGGCAATATCCAGCACACGATCCCCAGGATGTATTTGGGCTAAGGAAGCCACCGCAGCCATACGTCGGGGATCGTGATGGCAGGTTTCGTCCCAATGGGCGGCGCGGCTGTCGAAAAATGCCTGAATATATTTCGTTTCCATAAGATACCCCTTTCTGAAAAAATCAATCCCGGCGGAGAAAACCGGATTTTTGCAGGGCCAGCACCAGCAGGGGAATCACCACAATCTGGATGATAATTCCGGGCAAAGCGGTGACAAAGGAAGTGGTGAGGAACATCTCAAAGCCATAAGGCGCCCCGGACATCCCCATCAGTACGGTGTTGGCCAAACCGGAGACAATGCGCCCTCCCAGCATGGCTGCCAGCAGAGAGAGGTATACATTCCACCGAAGACGGCGATAGAAAATGCCGGTGAGGATACCGTAGGTGCACAGTTCCAGCATCATGGCCGGGGCGGTGGGGAATAAGGGCGGCATCTGAGTGAGGAGAGAGGAAAGCAGCGGAGTCAGCAGGCCGCAAACCGCGCCCCAGGGCCAGCCACAGAGAAACCCGCACAGTAATACTGGAAGATGCATGGGAAGAAATTGACTGCCGCCTCCAAAAGCATGGAATACAGTAGGGAGCAGCAGGCCCAATGCAATACACAAGGCAGTAAATACCAGGTTGCGGGTGGATTTCATTCGCGTCATTGTAACAGATCCTTTCGTTTTAAGATACCCACAGAGGCACAGAAAAAGACCGGTAAAGGGGGGCAGCTTCTGCTGCCTACGCCTTACCGGCCTTCCTGATACCAAACACAATAAGCCCACGGTATCACAAAACACCGCAGGAAACGAAAGTTCATCTTTCTTTTTTCGCCTTCGTGACGAATCAATACTTTTGCAGTATAACGTAAAAGGCAGATTTTGTCAAATGGATTCCGAGTTTGCACGGATATTTCTGGAAAGAATATTCCATACTATCCATAAATCAAAGAAAACTTAGGAAGGGTAAGGTGAGATCCTGTGATACCTGCAATGCGATTAGTTCCCAATGAAGATGGCAGCTGCGACCTTTTGCTGGATTACCCGGCAGGAGATGGAGAATTCTCCAAAGAATTTGAGTCCGAAGAAATTGCTTCCTCTCGAGATAAGCGGCTGAAAGATACGGTGCGATCTTATGTAAAAAATGTCCGGGTAAAAACGGTTAAGATTTTGGTTTCCGGTGTATTGGTGGCAAGTCTGGCGTTTTCCTCTTTCCTTTCGGCTTTTGCTGCCACCGACCGCTATACCATGGGATATCTGTATGGCGGTACGGATACCCAGCAAATGGAATATGTCTCACAGGCCAATGGGGCTATGGATGTGGTTTCCCCCAGCTATTTTGATCTAAATCAGGACGGAAGCCTGAAACTTAATGGAATCAGCACTCAGTTTATTCAGTCTATGCATAAGCAGGGAATCCGCGTAGTGCCGTTTTTAAGTAACCATTGGGACAGAGAGACTGGCATCAAAGCCCTTTCAGATGTAGAAAATTTAGCCCAGCGTATTGCTCAGTGCGTGGAACAGTACGATCTTGATGGGGTAAATGTGGATATTGAAAATGTCACCCATGAGCAAAGAGACGCATATACCCAGCTGGTAAAACTACTGCGGGAAAAATTGCCAGCAGACAAAGAAGTTTCAGTGGCAGTAGCCGCCAATCCTCAGGGGTGGGAAACCGGGTGGCATGGCTCCTATGATTATAAAGCCTTGGCTCAGTACGCCGACCATCTTCTCATTATGACCTATGACGAACACTATGAGGGCGGAGAAGCTGGACCGGTGGCAAGTATCGAATTTGTGAAAAAGTCCCTGCAATATGCCTTAGACAAGGTGCCGGCGGATAAAATTGTGCTGGGAATTCCCTTTTATGGGCGGATTTGGAGCACAGACGGAGGCAGTATTGCCGGAAAAGGCGTGAGCATCCGCACCATTCTGCAAATTTTGGAAACCTGTAAGGGAACCGTCACCTATGATGAGAAAAGCCACTCCGTAAAAGCGGAATTTACCGTCACACCGGAAAATGGGGAGATTTCCATTGGATGGAACACGGTGTTGAAGCCGGGAAACTATGTGGCATGGCTGGAAAATGACCGCTCCTATCAGGAGAAGCTAAAGCTGGTGGAGGAATATGATCTCAAGGGAGCGGGTGCATGGTCATTAGGACAGGAAGAAACCTCTATCTGGGAGGATTATGAAGGTTGGGTCAACGGAGCCGGGGATTTTGTAGATGCCTGGATACAGGAGGGGGCCGTAACCGTATATCCTCGGGGAGATCTTACGGGACAGGCAGTGGCCACCCTTGCCAAGGGCGATGCACTTTCAGCACAAGATCTGGGCAATGGGGTGTGTAAGGTACAGCTCTCCAATGGAAAGACAGGGTATGTATCTACAAAGCATCTTACTTTTCAGCAGCCTACGCAGGAGACGCCCTCTACTTCCTGGTATCAGGTACAATCTGGTGACACCCTATGGAAGATTTCCCAGAAGTATCTGGGGGCTGGAAGTCGCTATAAGGAAATTATGGAGCTAAACGGGCTAAAAAGCGAGACTATTTATCCTGGTATGAAGCTGAAGATTCCCACAAGCGCAGCCACTCCTCCGGACACAATACCAGAACCTTCCCGCAGCTATACCGTCAAACAAGGGGATACTCTTTGGAAGATTGCTGCTGCAAACCTTGGTTCTGGTTCACGGTATACGGAGATCGTAAAGCTCAACGGCCTTACTTCCAATACCATTTATCCGGAACAGCAGCTAAAGCTGCCCGCAAAATAATTTTCCTAACCAAAAAAGGCTGGAGATACCATGGGTTTGGGTATCTCACAGCCTTTTTATTTTATGGAAGAATCAGGCTACCAATCTGTACCACCGAGATATGGGGCCGCTGTAAGGCATAGGAAAATGTCTGATAGGCACCTCCGTTGGGATGGGTAATGTAAGCTAAAGCATAGTCGGATTGATCGACCATCCAGTGGTTTCGAGCGGGCAGAGCGGTTTGCCGGGGCATCCCCGCTGGAAAAGAAGGCTGAATAATCTTATCATAGATCCCCTGCAAATTTTTCTTATCCGCTTGCAGGTTGGCGGTCATGTAGGGGATTACCAGCCAATGCTCAATTTGCCGTTGAGGATACGACCTTTTATATTTAGCCACCGTATCGCAGCAGATTTTATCGAAACATCCCATTCCACCGTTTAAAAATCGAAGTGGCTTTTCCGCAGACAACAAAAGCTGAATCCAGTTTTCTACCTGGGTCGTAACCGATTCCAGTTCTGGAATCGTTCGATGTCCCATAAAACAACATACGATCTTATCATCATGCAGCATTGTGGTTTCCCCCTGAAAAGATATTGTTGTATTTCCAGTATAACAGAAATTAAATGGAATACCAGAAAAACTTTTCAGAAAAACCGCTCTTTTTGTTCTCTGTGAAATGCTATCTGCGAATATAGCTAATTTTTTCTATCAAAGGCTGCGTTCAAAGCAGATTGAGCCAACGCAGTGATTTCTTGAAATTTTCCTTCCTGAATCAGGGAATCAGGAGCGATCCAGCTACCGCCACATGCGATCACATTTGGCAAAGATAGATACGCAGGCAGATTCTGAGGGTTAATACCTCCGGTAGGCATAAATTTTAGATCAGAATAGGGTCCGGCTAAAGCCTTGAGCATTTTTATGCCTCCCACCACTTCAGCAGGAAAAAGCTTTAATACTTTCAACCCATATTGTAAACAGGTTTCCACTTCGGTAGGAGTAGCCACTCCAGGAATTACCGGAATATGATTGTGTAAGCAGTAGCTGACCACCTTTTCATTGGTTCCCGGAGAAACGATGACATGGGTTCCTGCTTCAACAGCATCTTTGGCCTGTTCTTCGTTTAAGATCGTGCCGGCACAGATATACATTTGAGGGAATTTTTGATGAATCAGCCTGATGGCTTCTCCCGCACAGGCAGTGCGATAGGTGATTTCTATTACGGAAATTCCTCCATCTAAAAGTGCCTGTGCAAGCAAGGGCGCTTTCTCCGCATCCTCGATCTTTATCACGGGGATAATGGGATTGCTTTTTACTCGTTCATAAAAATTTTCCATGTCAATCCTCCTGAGGGGTAGTTTGCAAAAAGAGTTCCAATTCCTGTCGAGTGGGCAAACCGGTATTGTCCCCTTCGCTCATAATTTGAATCGTTCCAATGGCGTTTCCACGACGCACACACTCGCGCAATGGAAGTCCTTCGGCTAATCCAGAGATCACTCCCACTGCAAATCCATCGCCAGCACCCACTGTATCTACGATTTTTTCGGCATGAAAAGTTGGCTCTTGGAAGTTTTCGTTTTTGGTAGCTGCAAAAGCTCCCTTGGCTCCTGTTTTTACCACCACAGTCTTGATACCTCTGTTAAGATAATAGTTGGCGATTTCTACAGGAGACGTGTGTCCGCAGAGGATTTCTCCTTCTTTTACACCGGGAAGAAAGACATCGGCGTACTGACATAAGTGATTGATACAGGAAACCATATGGGAAGTATCTTTCCAAAGTTGTGGACGAAGATTAGGGTCAAAAGTAACCATCATGCCGGATTCGTGCGCCCTGCGCATTAAATATTCGGCTGTTTCCAACGCCTTTTCCGATAACGCCGGGAAAATACCAGTCATATGCAGAATATAATGTTCTCTATTTTGTAAATGAGAGCGCACAGTCTCCATATCCAGAGAGGCAGCGGCAGATCCTTTTCTAAAATACTGGATAGGCGGATCTCCATGAGTTACCTTGCCTTTTAACATAAATCCTGTAGGGTGCGTTGAGTCGGTGACCACCAAAGATTTACGGATCTCATTCTTTTCCAGGATATCTTCAATCATTTTTCCAAATGGGTCATTTCCTACTGCCGTAAGATAGGAGACAGGATGTCCCAATCTGGCTACGATTGGTCAATAAAGCTGGTTGTCCAACAACAGGAAAGTTATCTGTTAATGAATCGATAGAAGAATGCACAATGACCGATCTTATTGAGCGTCCTATCGGTAAAAGTATTCCCATCAAGGATAATACTGTAAATCTGTGTTTGGGTGCATGGGAAATTGCGGAATATTATCTACGCCCTGATGGTATGCAGCAAAGTAAGGCCGCTCCAGGCGGATTAGTGGCGGCAATTAAAAGGAATGAGGACAAAGGTGCTCACTCTGTAAATTTGTCTTGGTTTGCAGAAGAGGAAGCAGAGCAATATGAAGTGTATTATCGGGAGGCCGGAACAGAAATATGGTCTCTGGCAGTTACAACAAATAGCCATCAGGCAAAGTTGATATTGCCTGATGGAGAATATGATATTTGTGTTAAGTGCGATGACAGTGTGATGTCCTGTCCGATTACAATTCTGATTCGAAAAGCACCGCAAATTACACTGTGATAGTAAGTTTATAAACTTTAAAAGTGTAGCAGGGGTATTAAATTAAACGAAAAAAGAGGTGCTTCCTTTTCATTCCTTTGCATAGCCGTTTTTTCACTCGTGGTCTAAACGTGAGAGAATGTACGACGAAAAGTGCGTAGAGAGAAGCAGTAACGTACGGTTAAGGCGATTTTACAACCAAGGATTTGCTGTTAGAATGGCCCGTTTAAGCGTAGTAGAAGAGATAATTTCCTACCCAATCATTCAGTCAGGCTGTGTTTTGCGGATTTCGCGCAGGAGAGAGAAAAATAGTTGGGTAACAGCGGTGCGCGCCCCATATACATACCACAGAGACTGTATTTTCAGAAAGGCTGTGGTATCATGTGGCAAATGTTAATGGAAATTCTTTCGAACCTATATTTTACGATTTTGCATGTAACCGGTGCTGGTTCTTTTCCAAAACCACTTACAGCAAAGGAAGAAGCAGAATTTTTGCAACGAATGAAATTGGGAGATTCCAAAGCCAGAGAGGCGCTGATTGAGCGGAACCTACGGTTAGTAGCGCATATTATTAAAAAATATTATGCTGGCAACACCGATCAGGACGATCTGATCTCTATTGGAACGATTGGACTGATTAAGGCTATTGACAGCTTTGATCCGGATAAAGGTATTCGACTATCCAGTTATGCTTCCCGATGTATAGAAAATGAGATCCTGATGTTTTTCCGAAGCGGAAAGAAAAATGCTCAAGATATCTCCATGAGTGAGCCTATTGAGACGGATAAAGATGGAAATATGCTTACTTTGATCGATACTATGGCCACAGAGGATAATATTGTAGAGATAATCGATTCTAAAATTAAGTCGGAACAGTTGTATCAGTTTATGTGTGAAAGTTTAAGTAATCGAGAAAAAAAGATTGTAGCATTGCGTTATGGGCTTCATGGTGGAACCCCTTTACCGCAGCGTGAAGTAGCGAAGAAACTATCCATCAGCCGTAGTTATGTATCAGAGCGTCACTAATGTAAACGAAGCCCGGAAAGCCTTGCAAAGCAAGACTTTCCGGGCTTGGCATGTAACCGGGTAGCACCACGTTTATTGTAA
This sequence comes from uncultured Clostridia bacterium, assembly GCA_944384915.1. Taxonomy (GTDB): domain Bacteria; phylum Bacillota; class Clostridia; order Oscillospirales; family Acutalibacteraceae; genus Heritagella_A. Next base: position 51,046 of record CALWVH010000147.1, read on the forward strand.
ACGGCAAGAATTTTAGGAAGATAAGCGGCTATTCATCATAGTGTGTCACCAAAAATCTCTACATAAGATACTTAAGTCGTCTTACTTTAGCCAACCAATTGTCTTAAGTTCAGATTCTAACCAGTTATAAACTAAGTCAGTAACGGGAGTTGAGCAGATAATTCTCAAAGTTTGATTTGTAATAGTGGAAAGGGAATGAAACATAAATTCAGGGCGAAGATTACTGTTTTTCTCATGCAACGATGTGAGCAAGTCAAGATCGCTGATAGGAGCTTTTTTGAACTGTATATCAACCCTGTTAGATTCATCATAAGGAAGGGCTTCGAGATACCAAGTAAGCCCCGGAGCATCAGAATAGTTTTTTCCGTCTTCATGAAACTCTAGCTTACCAACTAATTGACAAGGAGAAAGTTGGGCAATCTGGAGACAGTCTTTTAATGTGGGGAAAGCTGTTTCCACTATTGACATATATTCATCTAAAGCCACCCCATACGTAAATTGAACCTTTTCTAAATATCTCTGTGCTGAATAGGGTGCCCATATCCAGCCAGAAGTACATTTTTTGTCGGATACAGGATATGGTGGCTTTATAGAGTTAATTCCTTTGGCTATATATTTATCAAGTATCTTATAAAATGAGTCAATATAAATATATTTGCCATTAAGATCGAGAATCCCTTTAGGAATGCGTCTGTATTTTTCTAATGATTCAAAACTGATTTCCCCCTCATACAAGCGTCCCTTTCCCACTATGTGCAATGCAGTATCCCAAAAAAATTCCCGCTCAAGTTGTCCTTCGCTTGTAATAATTGTATGGCCTTTAATTACTTTTTTTAGTTTATCCGAAAGGTATTCAAAGGTTATTATCCAAGGCCAGGTTGATTGTGCAGGGACTCCCCTAATTTGACATGCTCCTTGAGTGTGTACCAATTCACGGATAGACATAGTTGTTACAGAGGAATTCATTTTTCCTTTTCTCCAAGAAAAGGCTATACGACCGTCTTGCACTCCAACAACAAGTGGCAACGGATCTGTAGCATCAATTGGTGCAATATAATGACTTAGTGATCCTAATGCGGAAATCCAAACCTTCATGCATTCTTGGAGTTTTTTTCCACATTCGTAAGCAGAGGGAAGAGACTTTGCTTGGCCAAAGCGAAGTCCGTCTCGAATGATACGAGACGCAACCCCAGGCATCGTTTGAACAATCATCGAAAAATAATCTAAAGATTCTTCAAATGTCATTTGACTAAACAAAATTGAAAGTGCATAGAGCCATCGACTAGTTCTGGCTTTGTCGCAAATAATATCTTCAATACGTATAATTTTGAGCCGTATAGCTTCTGCTGCCATCCATTGAGCAATAATTGGCAACGAAAAACTTAAATAATCACCAGACTGAGAAACGAAACCTGTTTTTAACATTAAGTCGAGGCGTCCTTGGAGTCTAATGTCAGAAACGTGAATTTCAGCTAAATTTCTATCAATGGATTTTGCAGCCAGAGTCGATAGATCATGATATAAAACACTTGCATTCTCATCAACATCTTTTAGTGCTCTGTCCACAAAGGCAGCAACAAGATCCATGTCTGTTTTTGCCCAACTTTTGGGTTCTGCCTTAAACAATGCATATATAATGCAAAAGAAAGGTTTGGATAACATCAGTTGCATTTGAGCTTCCAAATGTGAAAATCTAGCCTTTACCTCGCATTCACCTGTGATCATACTGTACAAGATACATTGTTCTTCTACAGAGAGAGGAGTAACAACTAGTTTATTCATTTTGCATGTAAGTGCTGATATTGGTCGACTACCTACTAAAATTCGATTATTTACATTAATTGCTGAAAGTACATCGATTTCTTCTAACAAGCGTTTTGCAACTGAAGAATCTATCTCATCTAAACCATCAATAAATAGGAAATAGCTATACGTTCCTACCTCTAAGTTGTCTATCCACTGTTGTATCGAGCCACTTCCTACAAAATCTCTTGCATGGGCAAATAATGGTATATCTCTCCTAGTTGCTTTGAGAAATTCATTAGCCACCCGTTGAGCTAGAATTAAGAGTGCATGCGATTTTCCTGTGCCATAATCTCCAGTCAAAAAAATTCTTCCTGCATTAACACTATCAAGGATGTATTGATACTTCGTACTTGCGACATCAGTCTCTATTATTTTTTGAGCAAGTTCTGGTACCACCCCAATAGATTGTAATTTTGCCATACATAGACCATAAGCTTTCTTTCGAGTCGCTTCAACAATTGGAATGGGATCAATTCCGGTATACCCTTTAGCTGTAAGCAACTGGCTGTTCAGATATTCAGCAATGAGTGAAAGGCTATGATTCTCTTTGCTACCAATTTGATTAATCAGATATTTGGTATCCCAAATATCTCTTTCTTTTAAAAATTCTATTTTGCCATTGGGTTCAAACGTGGCAGAAAAGTTGGGCTTTTTTCCTATTATAAAAATTATGAGCCTGTCATATTTTTTATAATATTCATTTTCGCAAAATTTCTCCAGTGTCTTCCGAATTTTTGCACTGGTCTTTTCGGAAGTAACTTGTATGGCGATTTTGTTTTTCTCATCGCCAAGATCGATTGATGTATAATTCATCTCTGTAGCGTTGAGATCATGTAGTTGATATCCAAATACTGTATTCAAAAGCCCACAAAAAAACGACTCGGCATGGACGTTAATGCTGTTTAGGTTTAGCGAGTCAAGAAGCTCCACCGTGGTACTAATCCACGCAAGTTGTTTTGTAATTTCATTAATATATTTTTCTCTTACAAACATTTGCGGTTCCTCTCTTAACCAATATGCATTACTGTAACTTGTAAACCCAGTGACCACCGTGGTGGTATTTAGCGAGCTTACTTTCCACTACTAAACTAGCAAGAATTCGGTTTGCTGTGGCAGCAGAAACATTGCACAATGTGCGGACATTTGCATTCATGATATATGGATGTGTTTTTAAGAAGTCACTAATCTGCTTCCAACGTATCGTTGCTTTATCTACCATCTCACGGTTTGAACCATCATTCGTGCTAATTGGGTCAACAAGCGATGCCTTGATGGAGGAGAGCATAAACTCAATAAACACCGTGGGCTCTCCGGCATCATTGGAAGTATTGATGGCATCATAATACTCCTGCTGGCGGTCATGGATAATAGACTCTACCGGAAGCCAGGCAAAGGCTGGATTCCATTTAGAGAGTAGCAGCGTATGCCACAGTCGGCCCAAACGCCCGTTTCCATCGGCAAAGGGATGAATCGGTTCCAGTTCATAATGGAACACACAGCTGCGAATCAGCATGTGCACCTCACTGGTCTTTGCCCATTCCAGCAACTCCAAAACCAGATCAGGGACATACTGTGGAAGCGTACCGAGATGCAGGACATGTCCTTCGCTATCTACTACGCCTACAGGTCGTGTTCGGAACATGCCGGATTCTTCGACCAAGCCCCGAGTCATAATGCCATGGGCCGTCAGCAGGTCGTCCACCGAATAAGGATCAAGCTCATCCAGCCGCTCATAAATTTCATAGGCGTTTTTGACTTCGGCAATATCCTTTGGCGGAGCCAAGACATGCTTCCCATTCAGTACGGCCGTTACCCGCTCCAAGGAAAGAGTGTTCTGCTCGATAGTTAACGCCCCATATATAGTGATTCAGTTTCTAGGCACAAAGTGGGTTTTGAAGAAAGCACATCTGTCACATTTAGTTTTTCGAACAGTTCAGCGATTTCCAATGCATAGGCAATCATCCGGTTTGTGATTTCCAAAGGAGGTGTTTTGTTTCTCATTCCAACACCTCATAATTGGAATAGATTAATTTTATTATATCATGCACCGCTCATTCCATCAATTAAAAGCAGCGCATCAATCGTTTGAGTGATGCGCTCTTTGAAGAAACAAGATAAGGCCGTGGAAAACTCCACGGCCTTGTCATACATAACGGATTTTGAGTTTTCGGGATAGTCCCGAACCTGCTACCCTGTAGTGGAACCAACTGGACTTTTCGGACACCCTCCGCAAAGCTAAAAACAGCTGAAACACTGATAAAATCGGCATTTCCAGAACAAAAGCCTTAAAAACCGGGCATTTCCCAGCCATCCAAATTCAAACCGCTTTGGAGCTGATTTTGAGCCGTCCGCGGGATGTTGAAGGGATATGCGCAGGATGCCCACGAACTTAATTATGATTCTTTTGTTACTACCGTTTCGATACAAAAGTCATTGTAGCAGTTTTACCCGTTGTTGACAATACGTTTTTTGGGAGCTGGTACAATGAAAAACCGAAAATATTACGAAAATCTTTTCGCAGACTATCCCAGCGTAGTGACGCTCACAC